>JAEYAR010000055.1 GCA_023404715.1 Bacillota bacterium
TTCCAAGACGGCGGAAGCGCTCTCGCTGACGCAACCTGCGGTGAGCCACCACATCAAGCTGCTCGAGCAGGAATTTGGCATCCAGATTTTTGTCAAAGGGAAGCGAAAATTGAAGCCTACGCCCGAAGGAGAGGTGCTTTTGAAGTATGCGCACCGGGCGATTGCGCTCTCCGAGCGGGTGCACCAAGCCATTGAGGATTGTAAACACGCCGTACATACGCTCACGGTTGGCATCACGCCGACGGCCAGCGACATCTTCGTCCCTCAGGTTTTGGCGGCCTATTGCAACCGGCATCCCGAGACGCACGTCCAAATTGTGCGCGGAACTATAAAAAAAATTGATGCAATGCTAAAATTTTATGAAATAGATTTTGCTATTGTGGACGGCATGCTGCCAGGGGACCGCTATCGCCAGGTGCTCATGGGCACGGATCACCTTTGCCTGATCGTCTCGCCCAAGCATCCGTTTGCCTCGCGGCTGAGCGTGACGCTGGAGGAGCTTCAGCGCGAAAACCTCGTCCTGCGCCCGAAGGCGACGGGCACGCGCAAGCTCATCGAAAGCTACCTGATCAGCCACGGCTACAGCATGCAAAACTTTAACGTGATGATGGAGGTGGACAGCGTATCCACGATCAAGGAGATCGTCGAAGCAAACCTGGGCATTTCGATCATCTCCTACAGCGTCTGCCGCGAGGAACAGCAGCAGGGGCGGCTTATCGTACGGCCGATTGAAAACTGCCGCATGGTTCGGCAGGTCAACATGGTCTATCCGCAGGATTTTGAACACCCGGAGATCCTTCAGGAGATTCAGCAGGAATACCACAACCGGGTGGAGTGAGATTGCGGGGTGGCCAAAGCACTTAAGATTGCCAGTCGACACAACGTGTTGATCATTACGACATGAAAATTATGCACTGTTCGCTAAACTAAAAAATTTTATCAGTATAAGCAATTGGATTCCAATTGAAGCAAAAAACGGAGAATAAACAATGAGGAAAGATGCTTGCGCCTCGTCTTTCGAAAGTTCCATTTCCGCCCGGACGTATGTTAAAATCATCGGTCCCGTGACATGGTGCTCAAGATCATGGGGGCCAGCCCCTGCGACGAAACAGATCGATCAAACCGGAGGGAAAGGAGTTACAAAGGCTCGGCAAGCGGATGATGCGCTTAGCGCCCGCGTCCGTGCGACCGCTGCGGCTGTAAACCTTATCTGACCTTTTGAAAGGCGATCCGAGGAGAGCCGTCGGCCAGGCGGATGCGCCCGCAATAGGCGAAGCCAAGCTTTGCGAGCAAATTTCGCATAGGCGCGTTGTCCGTATGCGTATCGATGCGCAGATTGCCGCAGCGCTCATAGGCCCAATTCAGGCAAAAGGTCGCCACGCCCCTCGTCCCCGGCGCGGAGGCGATCCGGTGCACGACGGCATAAGGCGCTTCGCTGAGCCATGCGCCCGCCTCTATCACGCGGTACGTCGGGTCGTCCTCCTGCGCGAAGTAAAAGACGCCCGCAATGCTACCGTCCGCCAGGCAGACGTAGAGCTTGCCAAGCAGGATGTCCTCCTCGACGAGCGCCCTTGCAGGGTAGCCGCCGCCCCATTGGCCGGCGTTGCCGTGCTGCGCCATGAACGATCGGGCATGGGCGTAGATGCGCAGGATCTCGGGAAAATCGTATGGGGCTGCTGGGCGTATTTCCATAGACATCTCCTCGTTTCTGAACGTGCCAAGTCTTTATATTATACCATGTCGTGCCGACGTTTCATTAGAGCAAGCCCTAATTTGCCGGGGCAAAAGCCCAGACCGGCTTGCCAAAAAACAAACCGGTCTTTGTATCGATTATTGCTTCCAACAGTTCAGGAAAGCGTCCCTCGTCTCCTGGGCGTATTGGAAAGCCTTTTCCGTGCTCCAATCCTGCTGCACCACTTCCACGGTGACAAACCCGTCGAACTTCTTTTGTTTGAGACCCGTGACGACGGCATCCAGCGGGAGGCAGCCCCAGCCCATGAACATGTGATCGTCCTTTCTGCCGCGGTTGTCGTGCAGGTGGACCTCCATGATCGGCAGCGGAATTCGTTCGATGGCCTTGATGAAATCCTCAGGCTCGTACAGCTCCATCTTGTGCTGGCGAAGGTTCATGTGCCCTACGTCTAAAAGCATGCCGAAGCGGTCGCCTGGCTTTAGGATGCGCAGGTATCGGTCCAGGGTCTTTTGGTGCAGCGGTGTGTCCTCACAGGCGATAAAGTTGCCCATGCCGCGAAACATATCTACGGCGATGGAGAGATAGGGCATCATGCCGTCGGGGTCATACCAGAAGTCGAACGTCAGGCCGTCCATCAGGTGATACTGTTCTTGCCACCGCGCGATGCGCTCCAGCCCCTGTGTAAAGCGCCCGCATTCCTCGGCGTTTTCAGGGTCCGGCAGCATGTGGTGCACCGTCAGCGCGGCGCCGGTTTCCCTCAACAACTCTGCGACCTTTTCGCCTTCGCCTTCGTCCAGATCGGCGAAGGAAGGCCCAAACCAGCTCAGCGCGTCAAAACCCAGGCAGGTCAACGTCCGCGCGTTTTGCAGGGCGTTCCCCTTGTAGTTCCATACGCATACGCCTTTTTTCATCGTATCGTTCCCTCATTTATTCATTACTTGACGCGGTCAAACTGCGCCTGATAGACGTCGATCATCTCTTGAAGTCCCAATGCATACAGCTGCTCGACGTAGCTATCCATATCCTCGATCGGCCAAGAGCCGCTGATCAGGTTGCCAAAGAGTTCGTCCATGTAGGTATAAAGGTCCGCGCGATACATATCGATAATTTCGGCTTCTTCCGCCGTCGCCATCGGTACGAGCATGCCGATGTCCGCGTTTTGATTATAGCGGTTGAGCTTTTGCGCCATATCGAGATAGACCTTTAGGTTGTACAGCTGCTGCTCCGAGCAGGTCCCCGAGAAGTATTCGTTGAAGTAAGACGAGTCCAGGAAGGCATCGTAGGAACTAAACAGCAACCGCTCGCCTTTGTAATCGGCATAGTATGCTTCCAGCGTCGGATTGGGCAGGCAGCCGCCGTCGGCAATGGCGGACCCACGGCAGTATCCCGTGCTCAGATAGTCTTCCTTCGTGTTCGGCCCGATGTAGCGGTACATGCCGTTTTCCACCGTGTAGGTCTCTCCCTCAATCCCACCGAAGCTATACCATTTTGAATAATCGATGGAGGAGACGACGTCCAGGAATTTGGCCGCTAGCTCGGCGTCGACCGCAGAGGAGAAGGCCCAGTAGTTCCACGATTTGTAGCCGCGGCTCGCATCGAGCGAAGGCGTTATATCGGGCAACGGCTGAATGACCGGCAGGGCAATCCAGGCGTCGTTCGCCGCGACGCCGTCGCCGCCATCCGACATGTCCATATGCGCGGTGTAGAAATACGACCCCGCGACGTCCTGCGCGAGCAGAGAGGTCAGATTGGCATCTCCTTTTCCTACGTTGTCGCCCAAATACAGGACGCCCGCGTCGACGCATTTTTTCAAGAACTCCACATAGGGAACGAAGCCTTCCTGAAGGAAGGGGACCTCGACCTTCCACGTGCTTCGGTCGAGCTGGAATACATAATTGGCCAGGCCAAACCACTGCGCGATGCCGTTGTCGAAGAATCCACCCCAGCCCGAGTCACAGGTGACCGTCTGGATGACCATGCGTTCATCCGCAACGCCGTTTCCGTTGGCGTCTTGTTCGCGGAAGGCGACCAACGCGTCGAAATATTCGTCAAGCGTGGTCGGTACCGGCAGGTCGAGCTTGTCCAGCCAGTCCTTGCGAATCTTCATCAAGAATGTATTGGCTGTGACGTTATGAAGCCCAAAGGGCGCTTCGTCTACGGAGACCAACATGCTTACATTGCCGAAATAGTATAGTTTACCGTCCTCAAAGGTATCTTTTTCACGGCAAACGCTGTAATACCCGTCTTCGCTGAACGCGAAGGAGGCTGTCCCGTCACTGTAGGCCAATAGATCGTCGATCGATTTGACCTTGCCTGCCTTGATCAGGTTGACGCAGCTGGGGGCGTCTAGAAAGCTCGCGTCGAAAAAGTCGGGCAGCTTGCCGGAGGCGAGGGTCGCCTGCAATACGGTGGCATATTGGTCGTCGGGCACGGAGGTGATGTCGAGCCGAATGCCTTTTTGTAGGAACATCTCTTCCAACGCAGCATACGTCTTTGTCGTCATCGCCTCTTCCAGCGTGAGCGTTTTGCTTTCAGAGCCTAGGATGTGAATGGTCTGAACGTCCTCCGCCGCCGCACTGGCAAAACAAGGAGGCGTGCAGGCCATCAGGGCGCATACGAGCACCCATACCAGGTGTTTACGCAGGGGTCTCATTTTTTCAAAACTCCTCTCTCTTTCGACACTCTATCCTTCATCGTGCACGGGCCCTGCGCACAATGCGGGTTACTCTTTGAGGGAACCGAGCATGACGCCTTTTACAAAATACTTTTGAAAGAAGGGGTAGGCGATGATCATGGGCAAGGAGGATACGATGATCACCGTATACTTCAACTGGATCGATGTCAGCCGGTCCTTTTGCATGCCGGCGAGCTCCGCCGACGTGATGAGATCCACGCTAAGATCGACGGATTGTTCGATTAAAATCCGCCTTAGATAGAGCTGCAGGGGCTGCAGGCTTTGATCCGGCAGAAAAATAGAGGGATGATACCAGCTGTTCCATACGCCGACGATGGTATACAGCGCGATGACCGCCAGGATCGGCTTGGATGTGGGCAGATAGACATTGAATAGCGTCTGATAATTGTTGGCGCCGTCGATATAAGCTGCTTCTCGCAGCGATTCGGGGATCGTGCCAAAGTATGCCTTTGTCAGGATGATATACCAGATCGAATATGCGCCCGGCAATATGATCGACCATACGGTGTTGTACAGGCCTATCCGCATGATAAGCAGGAAGAGCGGGATAATGCCGCCGCTGAAATACATAGGGATAAGTAAAAATAGGTTGATCAACTTACGATGGCGCAGCGTCTTGACGGATAGCGCGTACGCGGCCGTCGAACAGGTGAAGAGCATCAGCAAGGTCTGCGCGATCGCATAGACAAACGTATTGCGGTAGGAGAGCCATAGCTTGGGATCGGTCAGGATCTTCTCGTACCCGCCGAAATAGAGACCCTTTGGCCACCAGTATACCCGCATCGTCGCGGCGTAGCGCGGCTCGCTGATCGATTGGATCAATACGTAGTAAATCGGATACAGCGTGATAAAGGCGGCGAGCGCGGCCAATATGTAGATCGCGACGTCGGCTACCCTGTTCCCTTCCCTGATTCGGTTCCGATCCTTCATCTCAAACCCCTCCTTCCCCGAGACTACCATAGCCCGTGGCCCGTCAAGCGGTTGCTGATTTTGTTTGTAACGAACGTCAATGTAAATCCGATCACCGACATAAAGAGCCCTACCGCCGTCGTATAGCTGTACTTACCGCCCTCGATACCGATCCGATAAATGTAAGTACCAAATACGTCGGACACCTTATAGGTCGAAGGCCGGTATAGCAGCAGCGCCAGATCCGTGTTCGTGTTGAGGATTTGCCCGACCTGTAAGATCAACTGAATCGCGATGATGAAGAGGATGCTCGGGAAGGTGATGTGGAGCATCTGCTGCCAACGGTTCGCACCGTCTATCTTGGCGGACTCATATAGCGTCGGGTCGATAGAGGAAATCGTGGAAAAATAGAGAATGCTTCCGAACCCGAAGCTTTTCCATACGTTGGTGATCGTATAGATCGCGGGATAATACTGCGGAAAAGCGATATACTCCTTGGGCTTGACGCCGAACAGGCCCAGCACGTTGTTGATCAGTCCGTTGAGGTCCAGGAAGGAAAGCAGCATCCCTGCGACGACCACCATCGAGATGAAATAGGGCAGATAGCTTGCGGTCTGTACGAACCGCTTAAAGCGTAGATTGCGCACCTCGTTGAGCATCAGGGCGAAGGCGATCGGCGTAGTAAAGCCGAACGCGAGATTGAGCAGGCTCAAGCGCAACGTGTTGAAGAGAACCCTGCTGAAATTGACGCTGCCGATAAAGGTCTTGAAGTGCTTAAGACCCACCCATTGGACGGAAGGATCTAAGGCAAATAGCGAGTTGCCGGCGAGATAATCCTGAAAGGCGATGACGACGCCCCACATGGGGATGTAGCTGAACAGGAGGATGAGCGCGGCGGCCGGCAAGAGCAACGAATACAGCTCCATCTGCTGGCGGAGTTGATAACCTCTGCGCGCCTTGGGTAAACATGCGCGCGTCTTCATCAGGTTTTGCACAAAACTTCCCCCTTGACTCCATTAAAATTTTAGCTCAAAAACCATGATTGTCTCGCCAACCCCTTGATTTATCGGCATGTTCACAGGATTTCAAGCTGAATTTACTACCAATTTACTACAAACGGAATGAGCCTTGATATGCTACCACAATTC
>JAEYAR010000083.1 GCA_023404715.1 Bacillota bacterium
CTCTATTTCCTTATAATTCCCTCAGCGCGTCGATCAGCTCCGTCTTGGAGGCCGTGCGCTCGTCCTTGCGCTTGATGACGCGGGCGGGCACGCCCGCGACGACCACGCCCGGCTCCACGTCCGATACGACCACGGCGCCCGCCGCGACTACGGCGCCCGCGCCCACGCGCACGCCCTCGATCACCACCGCGTTCGCGCCGATGACCACGTCGTCCTCGACGACGACCGGCTGCGCGCTCGGGGGCTCCACCACGCCCGCCAGCACCGTGCCCGCGCCGACGTGGCAGCGCTTGCCTACGATCGCGCGTCCGCCGAGCACCGCGCCCATGTCGATCATCGTGCCCTCGCCGATCACCGCGCCGATGTTGACGATCGCGCCCATCATGACGACGGCGTTGTCGCCGATCTCCACCTGGTCGCGGATGATCGCGCCGGGCTCGATGCGCGCGTTAAACCGCTTCATGTCCACCATCGGGATCGCGCTGTTTCGCCGGTCGTTTTCCACCACCAGCTCTTCGATATCCCCGGCGTTCGCCTCGAGCACGGGCCCCACGTCCGCCCAGTCGCCAAAGACGATCTGGTCGCCTGCGCCGAACACCTTGCAGCCCTCAAACGTAAGCGGCCGCTTCGCTTTGACGAACGCCTTCACCGGCGTCTGCTTCTTGGATTCCTTGATGATGCGGATGATCTCGTATGCGTCCATTCAGCGCCCTCCAAACAATACGTCGTCCATGTCGTAGATGCCCGCCGGCCGCTGCCAAACGAAGCGTGCGGCCTTGATCGCGCCGGATGCGAAGATGCGGCGGCTATCCGCGCGATGGCGCAGCTCCAGCTCCTCCTGGTCGCCGAAGAAGCGCACGCTGTGCTCCCCCGCCGCCGTGCCGCCGCGCAGGCTGTGCATGCCGATCTCCCGCCCGCGGGCGCCGGTCATGCCCTCGCGGCCGCAGCATACCTCATATTCTCCCCGCGGGTCCACCGCGCGAAGCAGCATCTTCGCGGTGCCGCTGGGCGCGTCCGCCTTCTGACTGTGGTGCGTCTCGACGATCTCTATGTCAAATCCCTCGCCCAGCGCCGCCGCCATTTCCGCGGCAATGCGGCGCATCACCGTCACGCCCACGGAAAAGTTCTGCGCGCGCACGACGGCGATTCGGCGCGCGGCCTCGCGAATGGATTCCTCCTGCGCCTGCGAAAGCCCCGTCGTGCCCAGTACCAGCGGTATCTGCCTCTCTATCGCCGTCGCGAGCAGTGGCAGCAGGTTGTCCGGGTGCGAAAAGTCCACCGCCACGTCGGGCGAGGGCACGTTTACGAGCGAGGGCAGATGTCCTGCGTCCACGATGCCCGCGATGCGGATATCGCCCTGCTCCCGGCAAACATCCTCCACCATACGCCCCATCTTGCCGTAACCGATCAACGCGATGTTCATTCGAGCACCCGCAGCGCCTGTGCCAGCACCTCGCGGTGCGCCTCTTCCATCTCGCATAGGGGCAGGCGGAAACCGCCTACGTCCATGCCCAGCATGTTCATCGCCTCTTTTACGGGGATTGGGTTCACCTCGACAAAAAGCTTCTGGATCAAATCCAGATAGTGCAGCTGCATCTCCCGCGCCCGGCCCGTATCGCCAACCAGATAGGCCTCCACCATGTCGTGTGTCTGGCGCGGACAGATGTTGGCGAACACCGAGATGACGCCCGTGCCGCCCAGCGAGAGCACCGGCACGATCATGTCGTCGTTGCCGGACACGACGCTGAAGTCCTCGGATATAAAGCGGGCGATCTGCGCCACGTAGGATATGCTGCCGCTCGCCTCCTTGATGCCCGCGATGCGCGGATGGCGCGAAAGGCGCTCTACCGCCGGCACGGACAGGCTGCAGCCCGTGCGGCCCGGCACGTTGTAGAGGATCATCGGCACGTCGATGGCATCGGCCACCGCCTCGAAGTGGCGGATCATGCCCGCGTCGTTCGCCTTGTTGTAATACGGGGTGATGACGAGCACGCCGTCCGCGCCCATCCTTGCGTACTGCCGGCTCTTCATGACGGCGGTGTCCGTCGCGTTGGACCCGCTGCCCACGATGACCGGGATGCGGCCTGCGACGGTATCCAGCACGCATTGGGCGACCGCGTCGTCCTCCTCGTGCGTCATCGTGCTCGACTCGCCCGTCGTGCCCAGGGCGACGATGCCGTCCGTCCCGCTCTTGACGTGCCATTCACACAGTTCCTTCAGCTTCTCAAAATTGACGCTGCCGTCCGCATGAAACGGCGTGATCAGCGCCACGTAGCTTCCTCTGAGCTTCATCGGTTGTTCCTCCTATTTTCAGTCCTTACCGGTTTATAGCTTGCTAACAAATCGCTCCAAACGGTCCATGCCCTCTTTAAGCTCCTCGTCGCTATAGCAATAGGTGATGCGCACAAAGCCTTCCGCGCCAAAGCAGCTGCCCGGCACCACGGCGACGAGCGCCTCGCGCATCAGGCGCATCGCAAACGCCTCCGAGGTCATGCCAAACTGCGCGATCGAGGGGAAGACGTAGAATGCGCCGTCCGGCCGTACGGCCGTCAGGTTCATGCGCTCCAGCCTGTCCAATACGTAATCCCGCCGCTCCCGGTAGCGCAGCCGCATCGGCTCGATGTCCGTTTCAAAGATGCCCTCGCAGCCGCGCTGTATGAAGGCCGGGGCGCTCACGACCAGCGAGGCGTGCACCTTGAGCATCTGCTGCGTCACGCTGGCGTCCGCTACGCTGTAGCCCAGGCGCCACCCCGTCATCGCAAAGGGCTTTGAGAAGCTCTGTAGGGCGATCAGGCGGTCTTTGAGCGTCCGGTCGTCCATCAGATGCGGGATGTCGTCCCGGTAGGTCAGGCGGTCGTATACGCCGTCCAGGAGCAGGAATAGATCGCGCTCCTTCGATAGGCGCGCGAGCAGCGCGAGCGAGGATGCGTCCAACACGCAGCCCGTGGGATTGTTGGGCGACGTGACGAGGATCGCCTTCGTGCGCGCGCTCAGGCAGGGCGTCAGCCGCTCCTGCGTAATCTGGAAGCCGTCGCGCTCCGTGTGCAACGGCACGTAGGTTCCGCCTGCGACCGCGATGAGCTGCTCGTACAGTCCAAAGGCCGGCACGGGCACGATCACCTCGTCGCCCGGGTTCAAGATGGCGACGAGCGCACATGCGATGGCCTCCGTGGAGCCGCAGGTCACGATGACCTCGCTTGGCGTATAGTCTGTACCGTGGCGGCCGTTTTCATAGGCCGCGATCTGTTTTCGCAACGCCTCGTAGCCCGCGTTCGGCGGGTAATGGGTGTATCCCTCGTCCAGCGCCCGCTTTGTGCGCGCGCTGATCTCAGGCGGCGTGTCAAAGTCCGGCTCCCCCAGCGTCAGGGAAATGCACCCGGGCGTTCGCCGGGCCTCCGCCGTGATGCGCCGAATGCCGCTGGGCTTCATGCCGGCGACGGCGCGGTTCATCTCCATCGCCCGTCCCTCCTTCATTGCTCCATGATTATCCGGCATTATAGCATGGAAAATCCGTCCGGTCAATCGACCGAACGGACAAGCTTGCTTTACTTCTTGGGCTGGCGGCGCAGGTAAGCCGGCACGTCCGAGAGGTACGAACGGCTGGACGTCTCCTGCGGCGCTTCCTCCGGCGCCTGTTCGCGCACGGGGTTTTGCTGCATGGGCATGCCCTGGAAGGGCGACACGCGCTGCGGCGCGGGACCGCGATTCATGCCGCTGTTGACGAAGGAGGGAATCTCCGGCTCCCCGTCTTCCATGCGCGGGGCATAGCCGCCCTCACGCGGCGCATAGGCGCCGTCCGCCGGCGTGTAGGATGCGTCGTAGCGCGAGTAGGCGCGCGGCTCCTCCGGCGCGCTGTAGCTCGTCTGCGTGACCGGCACGTACGGCGCCTGCGAGGGCGCATACGCCTGACGCTGGCGCTTGACCGGCTCCTTGGGCGGGAAAGGCGTCTTTTCAAAGCCGGTAGCGATGACGGTGATGCGCACCTCGTCCTCCAGCGTCTCGTCGATGCCCGCGCCAAAGATGATGTTCGCCTCGCTGTCCGCCGCCTGCATCACCAGCTGCGCCGCTTCGTTGATGTCGATGATGCTGATGTCCGGGCCGCCGGTGATGTTCATCAGCACGGCGCGCGCGCCGTCGATGGACGTCTCGAGCATCGGGGATTGAATCGCGTTCTTGGCCGCCTCGACCATGCGGTTCTCGCCCTTGCCCACGCCGATGCCCATGTGCGCCATGCCGCCGGACTCCATGACGGTCTTGACGTCCGCAAAGTCCAGGTTGATGAGCGCGGGCACGGCAATCAGATCGGAAATGCCCTGAATGCCCTGGCGCAGCACGTCGTCGGCGATGCGGAAGGCCTCCAGCATCGTGGTACCCTTGCTGACGACCTGCAATAGCCTGTCGTTGGGGATCACGACGAGGGTGTCCACGCGCTGCTTGAGCTCGCTGATACCCGCGTCCGCATTTTTCATGCGCTGCTTGCCCTCGAAAATAAACGGCTTTGTGACGACCGCGATGGTCAAGCACCCCAGCTCGCGCGCCACCTCGGCCACGATGGGGGCTGCGCCCGTGCCCGTGCCGCCGCCCATGCCCGCCGTGACGAACACCAGGTCGGAGCCCTTGAGCGCCTGGGCGATCTCCTCGCGGCTCTCTTCCGCCGCGCGGCGGCCGATGTCGGGCACCGCGCCCGCGCCGAGTCCCTTGGTCAGCTTTTCGCCGATCTGAATTTTATGCTGCGCTTGCGATAGGTTCAGCGCCTGCTTGTCCGTATTGATGGACACGAACTCCACGCCTCTCAGCCCTGAGTCCACCATGCGGTTGACGGCATTGTTGCCGCCGCCGCCGCATCCGACTACCTTGATGGACGCGTAGGAGTTTTGTTCGACTTCAAACTCGAGCACAAGTCATCCCCCTTTTAATTCAAAACAATCCTTTTATTTTCCCAGCAGATTCTGGAAGAATGCAGAAATCTTACCGACGACAGAGCCCTCTTCCTCGCCCGATTCAATCGTCTCGAATACGAGGTCTACCAGGCCCAGGGCGCTGGAATAGATGGGGCTGTTCAGCTTGGCGGTCTTGGCCGCCGGCTGGCGGACGGCTCGTCCCAATTGGTTGGAAAGATAAACGCGCCCGCCGTTCATCGGCGCGATGCCGCCGCCCGTAAGATATATGTTGGACCAGCTGCCCAGGCGCACGCCGCTGTGGTCGATGCAC
This sequence comes from Bacillota bacterium, assembly GCA_023404715.1. GTDB lineage: Bacteria > Bacillota > Clostridia > Christensenellales > Aristaeellaceae > Beduinella. The sequence goes on from JAEYAR010000083.1 coordinate 5,212, forward strand.
TCTTGGATCATCTCGGCGATTTCGTCCACACGGGGCTCCAGCACGTTCGCGATCTGCTCGTGCGTAAACGCCTCGCTCTGTCCGTTTTCTGTAATCGCCTCCTGCTTGTCGTCGGCGCTGCTGCCAAATACATAGCTGCGCTTGATCTGCTCGCACTGGGCCATGGGCGCTTCCAGGCCCGTCACCAGGTCGAGCGTGATGTGCGCGCCGCCGACAGGCAGCACCTTGTGGAAGATCAGCGCGTCGCCTTCCACGGCCATGACCTCCGTAGAAAGGTAGCCGACGTCCACCAGCACCGCCGTGCGGTCGCGATCCTCGGGCGTGAGGAAGAGCAGCGCCTCGCCCATGGGCGTCGAGTAAAACCCCTTGACGGAAAGGCCCATCTGCGCCATGCGGTTGGTGATGTCGTTGAGAAAAAACTGGTCCGCTACGATGAAGGAAACCATCGCCCGCAGGGTGCTGCCCTTCATGTCCACCGGTTCCATCGTCTTTTTGCCTTCGTCGACCATGAACCAAGCCGGAGAGCGGTGGATGATGGCGCCGCGAAGAGGCTGCACCTCCTCCGTCGCCTGAATGAATATGCGCTCCACGTCCGCAGGCGTCACGCGCGGGTCCGCGCCCTGAAGCTGCACCTGCGTCTCGATGACGTATACGCGGGAAAATTCCCCCGGCACGCCGACGTAAACCTCCTTGATGCGCCGGTGGGACTGCGCTTCGGCTTCCGACACCGAATCATGAATCGCCTGACTGACCAGCCCCGGCGCATTCCATTCGCCGTCCATAAAGCCGTCGTAGGAAACCGTCCCCGCACCAATGATGTCGCAGCGGTGATAGCTGCCGCTTTCCGCCACCAAGGTCACGATTTTCGACGTTCCGAAGTCGACCACAGCCGCTGTCTTTTTCATCTTCGTTTCTACTCCCCGTTGCGCGCTGCCCGCGCGCCGTATGGTAACTTCTGACGTATATAATGCAAGATACTATATTTTAACCTTTTTACGCGACATATGCAAGAACCATTGCTAAAAACAGTCTGTTTTCGTTCAATTTTTTAGAGCAGACCGTGGTTTTGCAGCTAAAAATACGGTGTTTAACAGAACCGACGGTCTGTTTTAAGCCTTTTTTCATTGTGCCGGCACAAAATCGGCCACCTCTGCGGATGAAACGTCCAGCCTTGCGCCCGCTAAAGTAAAGTTGATCTTGGCGCTCTGCGCCTCCGCTTTGGCCATCTCGTCCGCCTGGTCCTGCGTCAAAGCGCCCGCCGCTATGTTTTGCCGGCGCTTCTCGGCGGCGGCCGCCGCCTCCTGCTCCTGCTGCATGCGCACCTGTGCGAGAAAGCCCTCGTCCGCCACCTTGCGCAGCACCTCCTGAGCGATCGAAAGCTTAAGCTGCATCTTCGCCACGTCCCCCAGCTCGATCTTAAGCCCCTCCGCGGTCATCAGGTACAGGTTATCCGGATCGGCCACGTTCAATTCGGCCGCGCTGGCAGCCAGCCCGCTGCCGGATAGCGCGGAGAGCACCGTGCGCACCGCCTCCATCTGGCCTGCTGTCTCCGTCGTGAGGGTCTCTCCGATCGTCAGGTTCTTGACCTTCATGCCCGTGACCACCGGCACGTCTACGCTCGGGCTCGCGGAGCCGTACTGCTCCAGCACGCGCCCCTCCTCGTCCAATACGAACATGACGCCCAGGTAGGTCACCGTCGCGCAGGCCTTCCGCTCTTCGACGCGCAGCACCAGCCCGTCCGGGTAGACGACCTGCATCCCCTCATAGCGCAGATAACGGTTGCTCTCGACGCTGCGCGCGATCTTCCCCTCGTCGAGCGAAAAGATCGATTGGCCCATCCGCAGCCCCGCGATGTCCGCAATCTGCTGGGCCGTATAGCGGCTGCCGCCGCCGTCGATCTGCACGCTGCGCAGGACGAAAATCGTGCTCTGCGCCAGAAAAAATCCGATCAGCAGCAGCACGAAGAGCACGAGCGCCGCCGTCCTCCCCGGATGGCGTACGCCCGCAGATTCCTGTACCCGCGCCTCGTCGTACCCGTTCGTCATTTCTCTCTCCCGCTTTCATTCGTCCTCGTCCTGTATGCGCCACACGCGCGCGCCCAGGCCGCCCAGCGTCTCTTCCAGGCGTTCATATCCGCGGTCCACGATGTCCGCCCGCTCGACGAGCGTCTCTCCCTGCGCGCACAGACCGGCGATGATCAACGCCGCCCCGCCCCGCAGGTCCCGCGCGGTGACGCTGGCGCCGTGCAGTGCGCCTACCCCGCGTACGACCGCCGTGCGGTCCTTGATGACGATATCCGCCCCCATGCGCCGCAGATCCCCCGCGTGCGTAAAGCGGTTTTCAAATACCGTCTCGGTGATGATCGCGGTCCCGCGCGCTACGCACGAAATCGCCAGCATCTGTGCCTGCATGTCGGTCGGAAAGCCCGGATAAGGCTGCGTGAGCACCTGCCCGGGGGTGTAGAGCCGGGGCGGGGAAGAAAGGATCATGCGTCCGGGCTGCGTTTCGATGCGGCATCCCATATCACGCAATTTCGCCGTCACAGCCCCTAGTTCCTGCACGGGCGCGCCCGTAAGCTCGATTTCGCCGCCCGTAACCGCCGCCGCGGCGAGCAGGGTGCCGGCCTCGATCCGGTCAGGGATCGGGCGATAGATCGTGCCGTGCATGCGCTTTACGCCGTCGATCGTGATCGAGGGGCCGCCCGCCCCCTAGATCCGCGCCCCGCAGGCGTTGAGAAAGCGCTGCAAATCGGCGATCTCCGGCTCGCGCGCCGCGTTATGGATGACGGTCCGCCCCGGGATGCGCGCCGCGGCCATCATCACGTTCTCCGTCGCGCCCACGCTGGGGTAATCCAGGTGCACCTCGCCGCCCTGCATATGCTTCCCGTCGCACAGCACCAGGCCGCCTTCCTCGTGGATGCGCACGCCCAGCGCCATGAGCCCGGCCAGATGCAGGTCGATCGGGCGCTGCCCGATTTCGCACCCGCCTGGATAGGGGATCACCGCGCGGCGCAGCCTGCCCAGCAACGCCCCCATCATGAATACAGACGAACGCAGGCGCTTGGATAATCCCTCCGGCATCGTTTCGCTCGAAAGCGTCGCCGCGTCCACGACCGTACCTGCGCCGTCCTCGCGCACCGTGCAGCCCAGCGTATGTAAGATGCGGACCATATTGTTCACATCTACGATATCGGGGATATCCAGCAGCGTCACCGGGTCGTCCGCCAGGATCGCGCCCGCCAAAATCGGCAGCACCGCGTTCTTCGCGCAGTGGATACGCGCCCTGCCCGCAAGCCTTTGCCCACCCTCAACCCGAAACTTTTCCATCCGCTCACCTCCAACGACCTTTATCGCTAATACTCTATGCGAATCGGGCCTGGGTGTGAGGGATCGTCAGCGGATTGTCTCGCACGTGCGGGAAACGGAAAGCAGCACGCCGACGGCCGCCATGATGATGCTGACCGACGTGCCGCCCGCGCTGAAAAACGGCAGCGGCAGGCCCGTCGTCGGCAAAATGCCGATCACGACGCCGATGTTGATAAACGCCTGCATGCCGATCATCGTCGTAATGCCGGCGGCCAACAGGCAGCCGAAACGGTCCGGGCAGGTGAGCGCCACGCGGATGCCCGCGAAGACAAACGCGGCGAACAGGGCGATCACGGCCACGCATCCGATCCAACCGAAGTCCTCCCCGACGATGGCGAAGATGAAGTCGGATTCCGGGTAGGGCAGGTAGGCGAATTTTTGCCTGCCCGCGCCCAGCCCCTGGCCGAACAGACCGCCCGAACCAAAGGCGATGAGGGACTGCGAGAGCTGATATCCCTCGTCGCTCATCTTGGCAAACGGATCGCGGAAGGAAAGCAGCCTTTCCCGTCGATACGGCGCACTCCATGCGTAAAACGCACCCAGACAAAATCCGCTGACACCCAGCAGTGCCATATGCCGCTTTTTCAACCCCGCCGCAAAGAGCATCACCAACGCACAAATCAGAATACTGCCGCCCGTCGAAAGGTTGGGCTGCTCCAGAATCAGCAGGAACATCACCCCGGGAATCAACAGCAGCGGCGCGACGCCCGCAAACAGGCTTCCCAGTGCTTCTCTCCTTCTGTCCAGCGCGCCCGCCATGAAAATGACCATCGCATATTTGGCGAACTCGGAGGGCTGCATGCTCAGCCCGCCGATATTCAGCCATCGCCTTGAACCGTTGATGCTCACGCCGATGCCCGGAATAATGACCAGAATCAGCAAAAGCGCGCTGATTGCCAATAAAAGCAGCGTCACCTTGGGACGCCTGAAAAAGCGATACGGCACGCGCGAGAAAACCACGCACGCCGCAGCGCCGAGCGCCACGCCAATGAGCTGCTTCTTGACCGCCGCGAGCGCATCGCCCGTCGCGGATTTCTGATAATAGGTGGCACTGAACAGCGTAATCAGCCCCATGATGAGCAGAAGAGCCATCAGCACAACCACCGTCTTGTCGCAGGTTCGTTTAGCTCGTTTTATCATGGCGACGCTCCCTTCCGGCCGGACGCTTCCTGTCCTCAGCGTCTTTTGCAGCCGGTCAAAAGCTCTCTTTATGCAAGTGCCATGACCTTTTCCTTGAATATCTTTCCGCGGTTCTCATAGTCGGTAAACATGTCAAAGCTCGCGCATGCCGGAGAGAGCAGCACGTTTCCGCCCTCCTTCGCCAGCTCTGCGCAGGTCTTGAGACAAAGGTCAAAGTCATATCCCGTCATCGTATACGCCTTATAACCTACACGGTCGAGCGCATCCTTGATTTGGTTCGCCGTGTCGCCGATGAGTACGCAATGCTCGATGAGCGGTGCCTCAACAATGCTCTTGGCAAGGGGATCAAAGGAGACCTTCTTGTCGCTTCCGCCGAGAATCAGCACCGTCGGCTTCTTCATCGTCGCAATCGCCTTCTGCGTAGAATCGACGTTCGTTCCCTTGGAATCGTTAATCCATGTCACGCCGTGCAGCTCGCGGACGGTTTCAATGCGATGCTCGACGCCCTTGAATGTCTTCAGCACCTCGCGCATCGTTTCGCAGGGCACGCCCATCACACCGGCAATTACAACAGCCGCCAACGCATTTTCGAGGTTATGCGGACCCGGAATATACACTTCGTCGCAGCGGCAGACCGCCTGCTCGCCCTCACCGAGTTTGAGAACAATGTAGCCTTCGGACACATACGCGCCGTAAGGCACCTTCTCCTTGCGGGAGAACCATGCCACCTGCGCCTTTAATCCCTTCGCCATCTCGCGGCAGGTCGCGTCGTCGTAGTTGAACACCGCCACATCATGCGCCGTCTGTCTCTGGAAAATACGACGCTTCATCGCGATATAGACCTCCATCGAGCCGTGGCGGACGATGTGATCCTCCGTGATGTTCAGCACCGCGCCGACATGCGGATGGAACTGGCTGATGCCCTCGCACTGATAGCTGCTCACCTCCG
>JAEYAR010000209.1 GCA_023404715.1 Bacillota bacterium
CCCTTACCGTCCTCTACGGGTATACGGACTTTCCAGGCATCGGCTATGCGAATACGCATTTTTATGGGGACGGTTATCGGGCCTGCGACGTGCTCATCGGTCGCGGTTGCCGGCGAATTTGTTATATCGGGGCCTTGGATAAGGACAATCGATCGCTTTACATGCCGCAGACGGAGCGCGACCGCATCGACGGCTATGCGGACGCGCTGAAGGAGGCGGGACTGCCCGCGCGCGTGCTGCATTTTCCGCGCGACTTTCACGCGCTTGACTATGCAAGGCTGGCGGAGACCCTTCGTCAGGAGGCGCCGGATGGCATTGTGGCCTGTTGGGCGACCTATGGACTCCAGCTGCTCTCGCTTTTGCCCGACGCCGGCCTGAGCGTGCCGCGGGACGTGCGCGTCATCGCGCTGGATTCCCTGCCTTACCTGCAACATACCTCGCCGCCGCTCTCCGCGATGCGCATCCCTTTTCGCGAGATGGCGCGCTATGGAACGCAGATGCTGCTTCAATCGCTGCGGGATCGGACGTATACGCCCGTCAGCCGCCGGTTTGACGCCATCCTTGAGCTGCGCGGCTCCGTCTAAAAAAGCCCCGGCACCGAATGCCGGGGTAAAAATTATTCGGGAGTGCTTACGTACCGCGAAACGCATGCCTGCGCCCGCGCGTATTGCGTGGGCGCGCAGCCCATGATTTCGACGAAGGCGCGGTTGAAGCTGCGGATGTTTTGAAAGCCGGATTCGAGCGCGATCTCGGTCATCGTGAGCTCCCGCTCCTCAATCAACCTGCAGGCGTATTGCACGCGGTATTGGTTGAGGAACCGTCTGAAATGAAGGCCCACGGCCGCGTGAAAGAAGCGGGAGAGGTAATTGGGGCTATAGCCGATGGCCCGCGCGGCGCTCACGAGGGAGATGTCCTCGCGGTAGCGTTCCTCTACATAGGAGAGCAGGCGGCAGAGCAGGTCGTCGTTCTGTTCGGCAAAGGGCGCGAGGGGAACGACCTGCAGATACTGCGCGCATACCGCGTAAAAGGAGGCCTTGAGGCTGAATTTGTCCATCGCCTGCCGTTCGAGGTAGCAGTCCCCTAGGTATGCGCGAAGCCCCGGCGTGCTTTCAAACACGCTGCGCGTTCCGCGGCTGCCCGCGGTCTCGTGCAAAAAAGCCCCTACGTAATCGCCTGAGAACACGCACACGAGCACCCGTGAATGCGCGGGCGTGGCGTAGGCGTGGATTTCGTTGGGAAAGATGAGCGCGAGATCCCCTACGCCTGCGGTTTCCGTGCGGCTATGCAGGCATACCTCCAGCGCCCCGTCCAGCACGAGGACGAACTCAAAATCCTTGTGCAGATGGGGCACGAAGGCGAAGTCCTCGTACAGGTCTACGCGCACATGCTGCGGCAGGGTCGAATTATCTCGTTGGTATAGGAGCATGAGATCCCTCCAGCCCGCGCCCGATAGGACAACTTCTGTCTTGCGTGGCGCGGCTTTTTTCTTTCTTTCCGAACGTTCGACCGCTATAATAAGCGCATCGATTCAGCTTGGAAAGAGGGGAAGCCTATGAACCGGCTTACGGTGAACTTTAAGGAATCCAGGGGCACGATCAACAGAAATCTATACGGGCATTTCGCCGAGCATATCGGGGGCGTGTTTTACGACGGCCTGTGGGTCGGCGAGGACAGCGAGGTTAAAAACGTGCGCGGCTTTCGCAAGTCGCTCGTCGACAGCTTCAAGCGGCTGAACCCGCCGGTGCTGCGCTGGCCGGGCGGCTGCTTTGCCGAGACGTACGACTGGCGGGACGGCATCGGCCCGCGCGAAGGGCGGCCCCGCCGCGTCAACTGGTGGTATTACTGCGACAAGCGGGTGGAGAGCAACCAGGTCGGCACGCATGAATTCATGGATTTTTGCCGCCTGACGGGCGCGGAGCCTTACTTTGCGGCGAACATGACGTCGACCACGCCGCTGCACATCCGCGACTGGATCGAGTACTGCAACTTCCCGGCGGGCGAGACCACGCTGGCGGACGAACGCGCGCAAAACGGCTCGCCCGCGCCCTTCGGCGTGACCCTCTGGGGCATCGGCAACGAAAACTGGGGCGGCGGCGGCCAGATGACGCCGGAGATGTGCGCCCGCGAGTTCATCCGCTACACCACCGTGATGCGCAGCCTGGGCACGGACCACCTGCGGTTTATCCTATGCGGGGCGAACGGGCACGACGTCGAGTGGACGCGCAGGCTGATGCAAGAGTGGAGCCAGCGCCGCTGGCACGAGGTGGAAACGTACGGCGTGAGCATCCACTACTATACGAACCAGGGCGCTACATCGGACCCGGTTCATTTCACGCAGGACGAATGGTACGAGCAGCTGTTCAAGGCGGCCTACATGCAGCGCGTGATCGACGACCACCGCGCGGCGATGGACGAATTCGACCCCGACCGCAGGATCAAGCTCGTGGTGGACGAATGGGGGAGCTGGCACCGGGGCGGCTCCGGCCCGAGCAAGGGCTATAACCTGTTTGAGCAGCAGAGCACGATGCGCGACGCGCTGGTGGCGGCGATCACGCTGAACATCTTTAACAACCGCTGCGACGTGGTGGACATGGCCAACGTCGCCCAGCTGTGCAACAACCTGCATTCGCTCTACCTGGCGGGCGGGCCGCATTTCGTGGAGACGCCCAATTATTACGTGTTCGACCTGTTTAAGGGGCATCAGGACGCCCGGCAGCTCGCGGTGCACGCGGACGTTCCTACGCTCTCACGCGAGCGCTTTGGGGATTTGCCGGCGATCTCGGCCTCCGCGTCTGAAAAGGACGGCGTGCTCACGCTTACGCTGGCCAATCTTAGCATGGCGCAGGAACAGCAGGTCGCCCTCTCGGGCCTTTACGGCAGCGTCGCGGGCCACGCCGTCGTGACGGTGCTAGCCGGCGCGCAGCCTACGGATTGCAACACGTTTGAGGCGCCCAAGACGGTCATCCCGCGCAGCGAATCCGTAGAGATGACGGAGGAATACGCGCTGACGCTGCCTGCGGCGAGCGTCGTGCTCGTTCGCGTCGAAAAGGCCTGAAACGCGGCCTTCATTCCGGGAAGAAATGCGCGGGCACCCTAAGGATGACGGTCGTGCCGCCGTCCTGCACGCTTTCGATCGTCATCTCGTAGCGCTCGGCGTAAATCAGGCGCAGGCGGTCGTCCACGTTGCGGATGCCATAGCCGCTCGCGCGCTGTTCATACAGCGCGCGGCGCGTCTGCGTATCCATGCCCACGCCGTTGTCCTCCACGATGAAACGGATAGAATCGCCGTCCGCCAGGATGCGAAGACGCAGCAGCCGGTCGTCCTTGGGGCTGTTGCGCAGGCCGTGATCGATGGCGTTCTCCACGATGGGCTGCAGGATGAAGTTGGGGATCTTGGCGGTCAGCAGCGCGTCGTCCGCCTCGATCTGCGCTTCAAAGAAGCCGTTGCAGAGCATCTGCTGCAGATGAATGTAGGAGCGTATGTTTTCCAGCTCGTTGCGCACGGTGGTGACGTCGCGCCCCTGGTTGAGCGCGGAGCGGTAGAACTTGCTGATGAGCATCGCCATCTCGCTGATCTCCCGCTGATCGGCCATGATGGCCTTGCTGTTGATGAGCGAGAGGGAATTGTACAGGAAGTGCGGGTTGATCTGCGCGCGCAGCAGCCGCTGCTCGTACTCCTTCTTTTCCAGCTCGTTTTTGTACGTAATCTCGACCAATTGACGTATGCGGGCCATCATATCCCTAAAAGAGCGCACGAGCAGACCGATCTCGTCGGTGCGCAGCGTGGAGACGGTGATGCGCATATTGCCCTGATCGATCTCGCGCACGTTGCGCGTCAAGTCCTCGATGGGACGCAGCAGCGAGGAGATGAACAGGATGGCCGCTAGCGCCAGGGCGAGCAGCATCGCCCAGGTGACGATGTACATTGCGCCCGTCGCGTTTTGCACGGCGCGAAAGAGGACGTTTGCATCGCTTACGTAATAGATCGTCCAGCCGGTGGCGCGAAGCGTAGCGCGCGTAACGTCGTGGTTTTTGTCCGTCCCCTGCGCGAGCAGCGCCGCGGCGTCGTAGCCGGGCGCGCTGCCGGATGCGCTGTGGGTGAAGAGCAGCCGTCCCTTGTCATCGGCGATGAGGACGTCCGCGCCGTCGCTCACGAGGTTGACGAGCGGCTCGAAGACGCGCGCGTAGTCGATCTCCAGGTAGAGGTAGTTGCGGTACCGGTAGCGCGAGGGCACCCCGATCTTGCGGATGCTGACGAGCTTGGGCGCGCCGTCCTCCATCAGAGGGAGCCACTGCGGCGAGTAATCGACCGTGAGGCCGGAAAACCAGGGCTCGTCTTTCAGCAGCGCTTCGCCGCGCACGTAGGTATTATAAGGCAAGATATCGCAGCTCGTATAGATGGTAATTCGCTCGAGGTGCGGATAAAGGGCGTAGTGCGTGCTGAAGACGGGCGTGATGACGTTGCTGTAGCTCTCGTACATGGCGTAGTAATCCTCGCCGTACGAGCGGTTGAGCGCGGCGAGCACGCTAGGCTCGTTGAACATGTAGTTGGACATGGTGTTGTACATCTCCAGCGTCGCGTCCATCGCGAGCACGGCCTGATCCAGCGAGCTTTGCAAAATGCCGTTTTCGCTCTCGAGGATTAGGCGGCGCGTGTTGCTGTAGGACAGGAGCGTGAAGAGCGCGAAGGGCAGAAAGCCGACCAGCAGGTAGACGAGCAGGACCTTGCGCCGGATGCGCAAGCGGCGGAGCCGGCCGGCCCAAGCGGTGAGCAGCTGACGCATGGTCATTCCTCCTCATGAGGCTGCGCGTTTTGGCGGCGCAGGGCGTTTTGACGGTAGATTTCCGGGCTTACGCCGAAGCGGTCGCGGAAACGCTGGCAAAAGTAGGACGCGCTCTTGAAGCCCACGGCCTGCGAGACGTGCGCAACCTTCATCTGCGAGCCCTCGAGCAACTCCTGAGCTTTTTTCATGCGGTAATCGTGTAGGAATTTGCCGGGTGTGCACCCCGTCTCGCGCTTGAACAGGCGGCACAGGTAGTTTGGGCTGAAGTAGAAGGCGGAGGCCAGCTCCTCCAGCCCCAGGTCTTCGCTGTAATGCTGGTAAATATAGCGCTTGATCGCCTCGGTCTTTTGGTTTGAGAGGATCTCCAGGTTCTCCTCCGCCGCCTGCAGGGCGCGCATGACGAGCGCTTCCAGCTCCCCGACGCTATCGCAGGCGAAGACGCTTTCGACGATCTCGCTCTCGCGGGGCGCATTCCCCCTGAACGGTCGCAGCTGCGCGATCAACTGGGCGACGCAGAATTTTGTATAAAGGCTGGAGGGGGCGCGCGTGTCCGCGCAGCCTGCGAGGAAGGCCCCGAAGCCGTCCCGAAAGAGCTGCAGATCCCCCTGGCGGAGGGCCTCCGTCATCTGCGCCATTGGCAACTCTGCGCCGTCCGGCAGGCCCTGCGCGCGGGCAGAGGGCGCCAGACCGCGTTCGGTGCGCGATTCCAGGCGCCGATAGGCGGGCAGGAAATCCTCGGCCGAGCCGACGGGCTCACAGGCGGCAAAGCATTCCTTCCCATAGCGGCTCGCCACGTAGCGCATGACGCGCCCGGCGAGGGCCTCGGGAGCCTCCGCCGGTGCGCCGGCCCTGCGCATCAGAATCAATCCCTGCTCGGGGTATAGGCTGATGAAATCGCAGGGGCAGGAGAACAGATCGTTCAGGCCGCTCTCAAAATCCTCGCCCTCCCGGCTGAAGAAGTCCGCCTCGAATTCGAGCAGGAGCATCAGGCAATAGTCATCGACAAAAGAACGCTCCTGCGCAGGCGGGGGCGTTTTCGCGTCCCGCGTGAGGGCGAGGTAGAGCATGTGACGGCGCACGAGGAGGGCCTCGCGGTCGCGGGCGCGCGAGGCCTCGATCGCCCCCAGGACGGCCCTGAGCGTGCGGTGGAATGCATCGGGGTCGACGGGTTTCATCAGGTATTCCGTGACGCCGATAGAGATGGCGTTTTTGGCGTCGATGAAGTCGTTATATCCGCTGAAGAGGATGACGCGTATGTCGGGATACAGCTCCTTGGCTTTGCCGGCCAGCGAGACGCCGTCCATCAGCGGCATTTTGATGTCGGTGAAGAGGATGTCGAAGGGCTGACGCGAGAGAAGCGCATACGCCTCCTGCCCGTTGGCGGAGGTGAGAGCCTCAAGCGGCAGGTCATAGCGCCGAATGAGAAAGAGGATGCATTCGATCTCCGTCGGGCAGTCGTCTACGATCAGCATGTGGTACATGAAGCCCATCCTTCCGGCGCAGCGCCGATGCAAGCTTTTTACAGGCGGCTATAACGCTATCGCCTCAGCCATTATAACCGATCCGGCAAAACGTGTGCTGGCATAAAGGCAATGTGAACAAAAACACGATATAAAGGTTAAGAACCTGATATTTCAAAAAGCGCGCCGTGTCGATACAATGAAAGCACGAAGCGGCCGGCTTTGCATTGGGCCCATGCTAAAACCGGATCGCATAAGGAGGAAAAATCGATGAAAAAGGCACTTGCGGCGCTCCTTTCCTTCGCATTGCTACTCACGAACGCGGCGTTCGGCCTGGCGGACGAGGTGGATCCCTATGGCCCGGTGACGGACGGCGAGCGCGTCGTCATCACCGTCGGGCGCGAGGAAAGCGCGAACGTGACCTACGATCCGGGCGAAAACTCCGAGGACAATTACATCGTCCGCTACCTCGAGGAAAACCTGAACGTCGACTACCAGTACGCGTTTTCCGTGGATACGTCCACGTATACGACGAAGGTCAACATGGCCATCGCATCGGGCGATATCCCGGATGTGATGAACGTATCCTACACGCAGCTGGTGCAGCTGGTGGAGGCGGACGCGCTCGAGGACATGACCGAGGCGTTCAAGACCTACAGCTCGCCCAGCCTGCGCAAGTGCTTCGCTTCCACGGGCGGGCTGACCGAATCGCTGGGCACGTTTGACGGCAAGCTGATGGGCATCGGCGATATCTGCCCCGGCATGGACGCCGTGCCCGTCCTGTGGGTGCGCGGCGACTGGCTCGAGTCCTGCGGGCTCGAGGAGCCCAAGACCTGGGACGACGTGGTCCACGTCGCCAAGACGTTCCGCGAGCAGAACCCCGGCGGCAACGTGACGACGGGCATCGCCGTAAGCGACGACTATTACCAGCCCAACGGCGGCGTGTGGCAGCTCAACGCGCTATTCAACTATTTCGGCGCGTACCCCAAGCAGTGGGTGTACGACAAGGACGGCAAGGTGATCTACGGGTCGATCGCAGAGGAGAGCAAGACGGCGCTGGCGGCGATCAGCGATCTCGTCAAGGAGGGCGTGCTCAACGCATCGCTCGCCGTGACCGACGGCGACCAGTGCTATGAGATGGTGGCCAACGGCCAGTGCGGCATGTTCTTCGGCGCGTGGTGGTCAGGCCAGTGGCCGGTGGTGAGCATCCTGGAGGGGCTGGACGACTCCGTCTCCTTAATCCCGGTGCTGGCCCCGCTGGGCGAGGACGGCATGCTGAACGTATGCGCCAAGAGCCCGACGAACACCTACGTGGTGGTGAAGAAGGGCTGCTCCGAGGAGATCAAGGAGGCCGTCGTCAAGACGATCAACTATCAGTACGATCTCGATCAGGCTCAGGCGGAGGACGTGCGCCCGAACGGCATGGATTCCAACTTCTCCTGGCACTACTATCCGATCAATGTGCTGCACTGCGATTTTGACGCCAAGGAGAACCAGATCGCGGACGTGATGCGGGTCATCGCGGGCGAGATAGACTATGAAGACCAGTGTGGCGACGGAAAGACATGGTATAACGGCTACACCACGGTCATGGAAAAGGGCCTGCGCGCCGCCTTTGAGACGAACCTGGCCACCGCGAACGCCTGGGGCTGGGCCACGGGCGCCTGGAAGGTCGAGAGCAACAGCGACAAGATCCGCATGTTCAACGAGGTGACCTATGCGGATACGCCCTCGATGGAGCGTCTGTGGACGGCGATGGAGACGCTGGAGGAGGAGTTCTTCCTCAAGGTCATGATCGGCGAAGCCTCCTTGGACGGCTGGGATGCCTTCGTCAACGAGTGGAAGAGCATCGGCGGCGACACGATCACGGCGGAGATCGAGGCGTACATCGCGGGCAAGTAAGGGATCAACACGGGAAAGGCCGCTTGCCGCCGGACATAACGCCGGGGCAAGCGGCCCGCCTCAAAGACCATCGGCGATCGGGCCGAACGGAGGGGAAAGGATGCACAGGCTTCCAAACAGAGGCCGCAGGGTGACGCTACGCGACACCTGGCCGTACCACCTGCTCATTTTGCCGGGGCTGCTGGTGATCGTGATCTATACGATCATCCCTTTTTTCGGCAATGTCATCGCCTTTCAAAACTTCAAGCCGATTCTGGGCTTTACCCGCTCCAAGTGGGTCGGGCTGGAGAATTTCGAGTACATGTTCAGGCTCAAGGATACGTACAAGATCTTTCGCAACTCGCTGATCATCGCCTCGCTCAAGCTGATCCTGTCGCTCGTAGCCTCTATCTTTTTTTCGATTCTCCTGCATGAGGCGCGCGGAGTAAGGCTGAAGAAGGGCGTACAGACGATCTGCTTTTTGCCGCACTTCTTATCCTGGGTCATCCTGGCGACCATCTTCAAAAACATCTTCGGGGACTCGGGCCTGGTCAATACGCTGCTCGTGCAGCTGGGCATCGCCCAGGGCAGCGTGAACTTCCTGGGCTCCAACGTATGGTTTCGTGCGCTCATCGTCGGCACGGACGTTTGGAAGGAGTTTGGCTACGGGTCGATCATTTTCATCGCCGCGCTCGCGGGCATCAGCCCCGAGCTCTACGAGGCGGCGGACATCGACGGGGCGAGCCGCCTGGCCAAGATCTGGCATATAACGATGCCCGGCATTCTGGTAACCGTCGCGCTGGTGGCGACGCTCAACCTCGCGAACATCCTCAACGCGGGCTTTGATCAGGTATATAACATGTATAGCCCGGTCGTATACGAGACGGGCGACATTATCGATACATACGTCTACCGCATGAGCTTTATCAACGCGCAGTATTCGATGGCGACGGCCGTGGGCCTGCTCAAGTCGGCCGTGAGCTTCATCATGATCACCTTTTCGTACTTCATCGCTTACCGCTTTGCCGGATACCGGCTATTTTGAGGAGGGATACGATGAAACGATATCATTCGCTCGAAGATACGGTGTTCGACGCGGTGGTCATGGCGCTGCTGCTGCTCACGGGCCTTTTATGCCTGCTGCCGCTTATGCATATCCTCGCGCTTTCTATGAGCAGCAAGACCGCGGCGCTCGCCGGTCATGTCTACATCTGGCCGGTCGATTGGACGTTCACGCCCTATAAGACGCTGATTCAGGATGCGAAATTTACACAGGCGATGTGCATCTCGGTGCAGCGCGTAGCGCTCGGCGGGCTGCTCAACTTTCTGCTCACGATCGCCTGCGCCTATCCGCTGTCGCTGGAGGCCAGGCAGTTTCCAGCCCGCAACGTATACATCTGGATCTTCGTGTTCGCGATGCTCTTCGGCGCGAGCATCGTGCCGTGGTACTTCGTGATCAAGTACACGGGCCTGATCGACAGCATCTGGGCGCTGGTGGTGCCGGGCGCGCTGCCGGTATATAACATGATTTTGCTGATGAATTTCTTTCGAAACGAGCCGCTGGCGATCAAAGAGGCCGCGACGATCGACGGGGTCAACGCCTTTCAGATGATGACGCGCATCTACGTGCCGCTGGCCATGCCCGCGATCGCGACGGTGACGGTGTTCAGCGTCGTCGGCCACTGGAACAACTTCTTCGACGGCCTGCTGCTCATCAACTCGCCCGCGAAGATCCCGCTGCAGACCTATATCCAGACGCTGACGAACACGAACATCGTCATTACCTCCTCTTCGATGACGCAGGAGGAGCTGGAGGCATTGACGTCGCTCAAGACGTTTAACGCGGCGAAGATCGTAGCGGCGGCCATCCCGGTCGCGGTGTTCTACCCGTTCATGCAGAAGTTTTTCGTCTCCGGCATCTCTTTGGGGTCGGTAAAGGGATGACGAAGGGGGCATCTCTCCCGATACTTATTGTATCGTTTTGAGATTGCCCCCTATTTTTCATTCCGCTGTATGTAGATAGGGTTCCATGAGCATGCACACCATCTGCGCGTCCTCACGAGCTTGCGGCACGAGGTCTGCGACGCTCACCAGGCGCCCGTTCATGCGGGTCAGGCGCTGCGGCGCGTAGCGTGCGTCCACGTGCGCAGCATAGCGCGACCAGCGCGCGAGGGCGTCCTCTGCCAGCGCAATAGCGACGGACGGGTCCGCGCCGGGCCCTTCCGTCAGCACGCGCTGCACCGCGACGGCCGTGCGTAGCTTCTGAGCGAAAAAAAGACCCAGCAGCGCAAGGCCGCGGAAGTCCTCCGCAAGGTCCTGCGCCTCGCCGCAAAGCGTGCCCAGCTGCGCCAGCAAATCTATGGTTTGCGCGCAATCGCGCTCCACGTGCGCGGAGGTCTGCTCGGGGGTTACGCGGCCCTCCGGCGCGCATTGCCCGGCGCGCTCCAGCGCGCAGGCCTCACGTACGCTCAGGCGTCCGGAGCCCGGCTGGGCGGGCGCAGAGATGTAGTCGTGTACGTCGTGGAAGACGACGCTCTTGCCTACGTGGCCTGAACAGCCTTGCCACGCGACGCCGCAGTTGGCTTCGGGATAGTGCTGAAAGTCAAAGTCGTGCCAGTGCGCCATGTTGACGCGCGGCAATATCCAGCCTGAAGCCTCCCCGGCCTGGCGCAGAAGGCACGCCGTTTTTGCATCCGTGGCCAGTTGACGGCGCAGGTAGCCTTCGAAATAAGCGTCCTCCAGCGATGGGTCGTAGGAAAGCCGCCCCCAGATCGCCATCTCGTAGGCCCGGCGGCGCAGCACGGTACGGTGTACGCAACCGCGCTGCAAGTAATCGCGTCCCCACGTGTACCCGTCGGGCCCCAGCATAAACCCCTCCATTTTCTCCAGCGGCATGTGGCGGATGTACGCGCGGGCGAAGGAGATGCCTCCCCAGCGGTGCATGTACAGGTCGTCGTTTCGCAAGGTGAGAAAGGTACGCTGGCCCTCCGGCAACGAGGCGTAAAACGCATTGCCAAACGTGGGCGTGGGCGAGCTGTACATGTGCGCCTGTGAGTGTTTAAAGCTGAGGCTGAGCTTCACCGGCATGTGCGCGAAGGCCGCCTGAATCTCCTTTGCACCGCTCATGTGCTGGCGGTGGATAAACGTAAAGTCCCGCCGTCCGTCAGGAATCGCGTCCCGCACGCCCGCGCCATACGTCGCGGCCAGCCAGCGCACGTCGCCCAGCACGTCGGCGTCCGGCTTGCGTCCGACCGACATCCGCTCGCCTGCCGTGACGCCGATGCCCTTGAGCAGCGGATAGGTATCGATCATCGCCCTGACGCTTTGGCGAAAGTAATCCTGCGTGACCGGATTGTCCAGGTCATCCGTGATGCCGTATCCTGACCCTTCTGTGCCGTAGACGAACACGTTCCATGTCATCACGATGAAGTCGATGCCCCGGTTCGCCCCGTAACGCATGACGCGACGCCAAAAGGCGATCTTCTCGTCCATCGTGATTCGCTTGACCACGGTCAAGCTCCGGCGAAGCCGCTCGGTCATCATGCCATAGCCCATCATGGAAGCGCCGAAGACGGGTTCGGCGGTGCGCATGACGTCGGGTAGCGCCACGCGTTCGTAGCCGGGCACGCGCACCATGGAGGGGAAGGGATGCAGGTTCCAAAGGGAAACGAGGTTGTACTTGTCCAGGCACAGCTGATCCAGCAGCTCGTGCCAGAACTGTTCGTCCCACATGTCAGGGATGCTGTGCCACGCGCTGTCCGACGCGTCGGAATAGCTGGGCGTGCGCGCGTCCAGCGGGATATTGAGCTTGATGCCGCGCCGCTCCACGGCCGGGGCGCGAACACCCGTGGGTATCGGGCGGCCATCGCGCAGGGTGTCCGCCAGGTCAATTAGGCCGTACAGGCAGCCGCGTTCGCCGCCTGCTAGCGCGAGCCCATGCGACGTCTCTTCGACGGTATAGCCCTGCGCGGAGGCGGGATGAGCGCCCGGCCAGTGCAGAGCGCCAGCCTCGCTTTGTAGGTTGTATACTTGAATACTGGGGATTTCCGCGATCCCGTCCAGTTGTTGCGATCCGAATTCGATCATCGGCGTGCTGCCGTATACTTGCATGTCCGCCTCCTATGCGTTTACGACGTTCTGTGGCGCGCCCTGCAGGAACGCGGCCAGGTTTTGGACGGCTACGTCCATCAGGCGTTGGCGCGACTCCTTGGGAGCCCAGGCGATGTGCGGGGTGATCAGGCAGTTGTCCAGGCCCAGCAACGGATTGTCGCGCGCGATGGGCTCGGTGGAGACGACGTCCACCGCTGCGCCGGCCACCTTGCCGTTCATCAGCGCGGCGCGCAGGTCCGCCTCGTCGATGAGGGGGCCGCGCGACGTATTGACGAGTAGCACGCCGTCCTTCATCTGTGCGATGGATGCAGCGTTGATCATGCGCTGCGTCGCCGGGAGCAGGGGGCAGTGTAGAGTGATCACGTCGCTCTCGCGCAGCAGCACGTCTAGTGCCACGCTCTCTGGGGCGTGGACGTACTTGTCGTAGGCCAGTACGCGCATGCCAAACGCGCGGGCGATGCGGGCCGTCGCCTGGCCGATCCGCCCGAAACCGACGACGCCTATCGTCTTGTCTGCGAGTTCCACGAGCGGGTAATCCCAAAAGCAAAAGTCCCTGCACTCGGACCAGCGCCCCTGCTGTACCGCCTGCGCGTGGTGTCCTACGCGATGGCACAACTCCAGCAGCAGCGCGAAAACGTATTGTGCCACGGCGGCGGTACCGTAGGTGGGGATGTTGGAGACGGGGATGCCGCGCGTCCTGGCCGCCTCTACGTCGACGACGTTGTAGCCCGTCGCCAGCACGCCGATGAACCGAAGCGCCCGCGCGTCCGCGATCGTCTCACGCGTGAGCGGCGTCTTGTTGGTATAGACCGCCTGGGCGCCTGCGATGCGCGCCCCAACCTCCTGCGGTAGGGTGCGGTCGTAGACCGTCAGGTCCCCCAATGTCTCAAAACCCGACCAGCTCAGATCCCCCGGATTTTCCGTATAACCGTCCAGTATGACGATTTTCATGCGCACGCCTCCTTTATACCATTGACCAGGCGCGGTTCAAATACCGTTTGGCGTTGGCGATGACCATCTCTGTGTCCTCGTCTCCCCAGGGCTTGACCTCGAAGGACACGATACGCTGCCGCTCGGGCGTGAGATAGCCCACGTCGATGAGCTTACGCAGGAAGGCTGCGAGCTCGTCGACGCCGTTTTCATCGTTTGGGAAGCCAAAGCGCGGATGCTGGTCGCCGTAGGCCGGTGCGCCCACCTTGAGCACGCAATTGCCGATGTGCGCATGACGCAGATAGGGGACGATGGGATCGATGCTCTCGCCGATCGTCTCGTGCAGTTGCGGGATGTGCGACAGGTCGCTCAACAGGCCGAAATTGTTATATTCAACGCTGATTTCCTTTGCAAAGCGTGCGGCGAGTTTCGCCGGGCCGATCAGGCTTCTCTTTTCAACGTCAAAGTCAAAGATCTCCAAATGGACGGCTAGGTTGCCGTGCGCTTTGGCGTGTGCGCACAGCTCGCGCGTGCTGAGCAGCAGCTTCCGGTAGCTCTCTTCCTTCGTCCGCTCCTCGTAGGGGCCCGCCAGATAGGCGATGCCCTCGCACCCCAGCGCCTGCGCCTCCTCGATGCAGCGCTTCATGCGTTCGACTGCGCGGGTACGTAGCGCTTCGTCCAGGCTGTTGACGTTCTCTTGGTTGCGCATTAGTTGCGGCTGGGCGCCGTATACCATCGCGATACCACTCTGTGCGGCCAAGGCGCGTATGCGTTCGCGCACAGAGGGATCTGCGATGTGCGTCACTTCGACGCAGTCGAAATAGTCATCCTCGAGGATCCGGCGGATTGTCCGCTCGACGTCCCCCTCGCCGCTCATCGCGAACGGATAGGCCATGAAGTGGATCAGGCCCACCTTCATGTATTTCTTCATGCTTTCGAACATAACGTTTCCTCCTGTTCCGCATTGGCATCTGCGATGCGCAAGACTTCCCACACGCAAAGCCTGGGTACTGTCACCTGCGCCCAACCGTCTGCGAGCACCGCTTGCAGCGCGCGGCCAGATTGTAGGCAGGTTACATGGGGTGGCAAGGCCTTGGGCCAGCGCATCCTGACCGTTATGTCCGATAGCGGCACGCAGGCGGCAAGCGGACGCTGACCGACGCCGTTTACCAGGTGGACAAGCGTGGCATGGTCGTTTTGATAAGCCATGACCTGTAGCCCGCGAACGTTCGTGCAGGCGATCTCCCTCGCATCTCCGAGCAGCAGATTCACAGCGTTTTCGACGAGACGGGCGTGCTCGTCCAGCTTATATTCCGTCACCAAAGCGGAGATTTCAAAGGGCATGAGCATGCATCCACCCTGTGCATGCGGCCTGTAAAGGCACAGCGGCAGGTCTGTCTGCGGGTTTTGGATCGATGCGCGCTCAGGTGGAGCACCCACGGCTTCGGGCGGCGCGAAGGGCGGCACGAGGGTGGCGAGCACCTGTGTGCCCTCGTCGGTATGGACGTATTGCACCACGCCGCGGTGCGCGATGATGGGCGTCTGCTCGAAGCCCGTGCGCAGCGCATCGCCCTCAAAGCGCAGATAGCTTGCGACGAGCGGTTCGCTCCTGTATACGTCCTGTGTGATGCCCAGCATCGCATAGGCTTGCGGGCAGGTTCCGGGCATCACGCCTTCGACTAGCACGCGGCCGCCGTTTTCGATAAACGCATATAACGCATCCGTCAGCGGTTCGTCCAACGTGTTGCCGCACGGCACGACGAGCACACGATAGCCTGCCAGCCTGCCGGAGAGCAGCTGCTCGCGTAGCAGTACGTCGAAAAGGATTTGCCGGTCGATCATCGCTTCGGCCCAGCCCTCCGCAGCATTGCCCGCTTGGCCGATGAACGCCTTCTCTAGACCGCCTTTGCCTTCCATGCTCCACATCAGGGCGACTTTGGCACACGATCGCGCGCCATCCATCTCGTCTTCTACAGCCATGATCTGATGGTTAATGTCCGAAACGCATTTCAGGATGCGCTTATCTGTGATCGTGTCCGCAAAGCCTGTGATGGAGTGCCAAATCTGCCCGCCGTTGGCGGGCACCTGGCTCATCCAATACATGTATTCCGCGGGCGGCAGCCCCGTGTGGCGCCAATCCATGCCGGGGCAGGAGTGGATAATGCCAAATGGCTTAGGGATGTCCGGTTCGGATCGCCCGAGCCGGATACACAGCGCGGGTTTCCAGCTCTGGGGAATCTGCCGCCAGCCCAGGGAGAGCACGTCCTGCGGCTCTGCGCAGATCATATCGCACGTGGCCAGGCGGTCGAAGAGGTTGTCGTGCGAGATGGCGTAGTAGAGGATCAGCGGGATGTCGGGCTTGACGGACTTGACGGCTGCGTCCCACTTTTCCACATTGTCGCGCAGTATGCGGCTCAACCAATCGCGTTCGTAGAGCGTGGGGTCATCAGGCAGCGTCTTGCCGTACATACCCATATATTTTTCTTTGCAGTGATCGCAGTGACAGTCGCCGGGGTGCGGCGCGTTGAAGAATACACCGTCGATGTCGTAGCGTGCAAGGGATTCGAGCAGCACGGGTACGGCTACTTTCTCATTGCGATAGCCGCTGTTGATGCAGGTGGAGTAGAGCAGATCCCAATTGCCCGGGCGCGTCGCGCCGGTGATGACGCCCTTGCCGGCTACGTCTCGCATGAACCACGACGGCCGCATCTGATAGGCATGGTCGTTCGCCTTGGAAAAATCGTAACGCGCGACCAGTCGGATACCGCGCGCATGGCATGCGTCGATCAGCGCCTCCAGCAGGTCAAAATCCCGGGGAAGGTATTCGTTCACCCGATGATACGGCACCTGCGTCGGGTACCAGGCGTAGATGCCGCCTACGTTCATGACCAACACATTGCCGCCCATCTCGAGCGTCTGCTGTGCGATCCTTTCGGGATCCATCTTAGGCGTATCCTGCACCTGCAGGTTTGTCTGGATCACACGCAGCGGCTGTTTCCACCAAAGCTTCTCCATACGTACCTCCTTTATCAAACGGGGAGGGGAAGACATATCCCCTCCCCGCCGCGTGTCGACAAAGTGGCGTCTGCCACTTTGTCGAGTTTACGGGTGACTTTTTCCTGCGCAAAATGGCATTTTGCTGCGGAAAAATCCCCGCCCCGCCGGCAAAGCCGGCGGATACGATTACAGTCTTGCAGACGGCTTTTGGTTTGTCTGACTTCGATAGGTTTGTCGACAGTCTGCGGGGAGGGGAAGACATATCCCCTCCCCGGTCATCTTATTGATTAATCTCGCTGTAATAGGCAGCCAGCTCTTGGAAGGCCTGCTTCATCTCCGGCAGCTCGCGCAGCTCGAGCACATAAGCGCGCAGCTCGTCCATGCTGATCTGGCCAAAGATCGCCTTGGTCGCCATAGAGGTGTACTCCTCCTCGTACATGGGCCAAATCTGCGTCCAGGTATCGCTCAGCGCGTGCGACATGAATACCACGCTGCCGATTTCGTCGAAGTCGGCGACCTCGGCGCGCTTGGCCTCGTTATACGCCTTTGTGCCGTTGGCCGCGTCTACCTTCGCCCATTTGCCGTAATTGAGCACGCCTGCGCCCTTGCTGGTCACGTTGATTTCCTTCGTGCCCAACGCAGTCATCTTCTTGGTGCCGTCGGGCTCTACCGTGTGGTGAACGCCCTCTACGCCGAAGTAGGCTAGGTCATATGCTTCGACGGAAGCGGACTTTTCAAAGTAATCCAGGATCTTGAGCACCTTTTCCTCCGGCACCTTTTTTGAGATGTAGAAGCCGCCCGAAACGCCCGTGTTGAGCTCGACCGCCGCGTGCACCGGACCTTGCAGCGTCAGATTGATGATCTGTGCGTTCTCGTCGGTCTTTTTCATGGTCTGTTCCCAGTCGTAGTCCCACCAGATGCTGCGCAGATAGGAAGCGCCCGCGCCGCTGGTAAACAGCTCGATCGCCTGCGCGCTCTTGATGGCGGGGAATTCCTGGGCCAGCGTACCGTCCGCGTACAGGCAGCGCAGGTAATCGATAGCTTCCAGCGTGCCGTCGTTGAGCTGGGTGGCGATGTAGCCGCCGTCTGCGTCAAACTGCGCATCCAGCGCGCCGTAAGCGCAAAGGAACGGCGATACGGGGATTGATGTCGTGCTGCCCGTGGCGATCAGGCCGATGGTATCGTTCAGCCCATTGCCGTCGCAGTCGCTCTGGCAGATCCTCTTGAGCGCCTCGCGATATTCTTCCAGTGTAGTCGGCACGGCCAGGCCGCACTTGTCCAGCCAGTCCTTGCGGATCTTCAGGCCATTGTCGATGCGGGTACGGGAGCGGGGAAGCCCATAGATGCGCCCGTCTACAGTCAGGTACTTGTAAGCGCCTTCGACCTGATTTTTGAGCAGGTTTGGATAGCGGCTGAAATCGCCCAGAAAATCTGTCAGATCCCAGAACGCGCCCTCCTTGATGGCGTTGATCAGCGGCGCGGTGCGCACGTCCGGCACGGAGGAAACCTCGGGGATGTCGCCGGAGGAGAGCTTGAGGTTGTACTTCGTGTGGAAGTCGGACGAGGGGACCCATTCTACGTTTAGCTTTGCGCCGCAAAGCTCTTGCCAGGCGGTCCAAAAGGCGTCGTCCAGCGAGGGCGCGTCGGAGTAGAGGGGGATGATCATGTCGAGGGTCAGGGGCGCATCCTCTGCCAGCGCGGTCGGCGCCGACAGCCCCAGGCACAGGGCCAGGCTTAGCACGATACAGAGCAGTTTTTTCATGGAAGTCTCTCCTTTTTTGAGGTCGTCTCGCTGGACGCCCATATTACCTCAGGGCGGCCTTCGCGCCCTGCAGGAAACCAGTTCAACCCTTTACGGAACCGACCATCACGCCTTTGGCGAAGTGCTTTTGCAAAAAGGGATAGACGATCAGCACGGGAATCATGCTGGTGACGATGGCGGCCATTTTGATCGTCTCCTGCGGGAGCATGTTTTGATCCGCCGTCGGGCTAAAGCCGATGGAGTCCGAATCGATGATCATGGTTTTGAGCAGCACCTGCAGCGTCCACTTGCTCGAATCGGATAGGTACACCATGGCCTTAAAGTACATGTTCCAGTACATCACGGCGAAGAAGAGCGTGAACGTGGCCAACGACGCCTTGGAGAGCGGCAGGATGATGCGATAAAAGCAAGTCAACTCATTGCAGCCGTCGATGCACGCGCTCTCCTCGATCTCGCGCGGCAGCGAGTGCATGAACGAACGCACGACCACTACATCCCAGGCGCTGGTTAACGAAGAGAGAATCAACGCCCATTGGCTGTTGATAAGCCCGAGGGACTTGACGAGCAGATAATTGGGTACGATGCCTGCGTTGAAGATCAGCGTGAAGACCACTAGGTGGTTGAGAAAGCGCGTGCCTGGAATATCGGCCTTGGTCAGACCATAGGCGAATGTGAAGGTGACGAACAGGTTCATTACCGTGCCCAGCATCGTGATCCCCACGGTGTTGCGCGTGGCCGTCATAAAGTTATTGCTGGAGAGGATGTATTGGTAAGACTCTAATGACAATTTTTCGGGTATGAGAATCAGCTTCATGGGGACGTAGGCGTCCGGATCCGTGAACGACACGCTGATGACGTAGAGAAAAGGGAACAGGCATAGCGCCATGATAATGCAAAGCATGACAGCGTTGATCGCATCGCCCAGCGTCAGGCGCTTTTTGGCGGAAACAAAGCTCATCTCTTCTCCTCCTAACCGTGATTTAATAGATGCCCTCGTAGCCAGCCTTCTTGCAGACGGTGTTGGATGCGACGACAAAGATCGTTCCCACCAGCCCCTTGAAGAGGCCGACGGCGACGCCCAGGCTGAACTGCCCTTTAGAGATACCCTGCGTGTAGGCGTAGGTATCGAAAACCTCGGCTACATCGCGCACCATGGGGTTGCTCATCAGCATGATCTGCTCAAAACCCGTGTCGAAGATGCGGCCCATGCGCAGGATGAGCAGGGTAATGATCGTGGGATAGATCGAAGGGAGCGTGATGTATCGGATCTGCTGCCAGCGCGATGCGCCGTCGAGCACGCCCGCCTCGTACAGCTGCGGATCGATGCCGGCCATCGCCGCCAAGAACACGATCGTGCCCCAACCGCATTCCTTCCAGATGGTCTGGCCGACCAGCATAGGCCAGAAGGAATTCTCGCTCGTCAAAAACGAGATCGTTTCGCCGCCCACGGCGACAATAGCCTTGTTGATCACGCCTACGTTGGTAGAAAAGAGGAAGAACGTCAGAGAGGAAACGACCACCCAGGAGAGAAAGTGCGGCAGGTAGACGACGGACTGTGCGACCCGTTTGAACGTGCTGGAGCGTACCTCGTTGAGCATGAGCGCGACGATGATCGGTAAGGGGAAGAAGAAAAGCAGGTTCATGAAGCTGATGGCAAACGTGTTGCGCAGCATCATGGGAAATGCGTTGCCGGTAAACAGGCGGGCGAAGTGTTTGAAGCCCACCCAGGGACTGCCGAAAAAACCTTTAAATGCGCTGTAGTCCTTGAATGACAGCAGCAGGCCCCATAGCGGCGCGATCTTGAAGATCAGCATGTACAGGACCCCGGGAAGCAGCAGAAGATAGATGTATCGGCCGCGCCACACGCGCCGCCCCAGAGAGTGGTTCGTGACGTTTGCGCCCGTGCGCAGTGTGCTTGAGCTCATGCCCTCACGCCTTTCCGGTATTGTGCGGCGAGCTGTGCGCCGCTGTATCGATAGAATAATGCACATTGCACAGCTTATGAAGTGACAATGTATGTGATTTTGGTTGTTTGAAAATTGTTGCACACCGTCAAGCTTTGATGGGACGATCTGTCAGAACGACAAAAAACGCCATGACAAGCGTTGTCATGGCGTCGGGACATCGAATATGGAACGGCTTTTCCTTTTTGACTGGACATGTAAACGTCTATTGTTTGTCCGCGCTTAGCGCGCGGCGTTGTTCCCGGTAAGCGCCGGGCGAGATGCCCTGCGTCTTGATGAACGTTCGGTAAAGCGTGCGCTCCGAGCAGCCGATCTCCTCGGCGATCTCCCCGATGCTCTTGGATGTTTCGCATAGACGGGCCTTCACGTAGTTCATCTTCTGCTCGGTGACGTATTCGAGGAAGGAAACGCCCTTGCTGCGCTTGAAGATTCGGCTCAGGTACGATGCGCTGATGCCGCCTGCCGCCGCGCACTGCACCAGCGATAGATCGCCCGTTACGTGCGCGCCGACGTAGGCGCATACGGCTTCGACTTGCCTGCGCGCGCTGTCTTGCGCATCCTCGCGCCCCTGAAGAGCGCGGAAGAAGGGGAACACGCGCTTTTCCATCCAGTTCTGAACTTCTACGATGGTTCGGCAACTGGATAGATCCAGAAACAGGTCGTCCTCGAGTAGCATTTCAACCCACTTTCCATCCTTGATGATCGTTTGAATGAGCTTGGCTAACAGCAGCATGCAAGCCTGGTTGCAAAACAGGAAGGAACCGCTGGCTTGCGCCTGCTGGGTGAACGCCTCCAAATCCCTTGCGGCCGCCTCCATCTGTCCGTCCTTCAGGTGCACGAGCAGCCTGGCTTCGTGCTGTTGCGGGTAAGATAGGCCGTCGGCTTGTGCGTATTGACGAACCTCAGCGTACATGCATACACTCTGCGTGCTTCCGGCGGTCAACAGGTTGTAGCGTAGGGCCATGTGCGCCTCGTTATGGGAGAGCGAGGCATCCAAATGGTTTTCGTAGAGCCGGCCCACGCCCGCGGCGAGGTAAATGTCCAGGTAATGTAGCACAGCCTCTTGTACGTGTGCGCAATATGCGCGGATGCCCGCCGTCACCTCCTCTTCGCATAGAGAGCCGTCCGGGAAGCAGACCACCGTGAAGCCCTCGGGGTAATGCGAGAGCACGATGCCGCGCAACATAGGTTGTTCGTCGAGCAGCTCTTGCGCGATATTCTCTACGGCCCCCAGTGCTAAAGGCCGCTCGTTTTCGAGAAACTCGTTGGCCTTGCGGTAGGTTTCGACCCACATCATCGCGACGATTACGCCGCTATGCTGCGGTAGGCTGTCCGGCATGCGTTCCATGACCGCATATCGCCCGTTATGCAGCAAGGCGCGCAAGTATTGGCGTACGACAGCTGGCTGGGCTGACTGCCACTTGCCTATATACTCCTTCTTTTCCCGGTTGAAGCGCTCGAGCGCGTCGTGCAAATAGGCCACCTCGTCCATCTGGCCTGTGCGGGCGGCGGGCTCAGGCATCAGGTGGTCGAACGACTCGGCCAGTTCCTGAAAGGGCTTGTAGATCCAGCGCGAGAACGACGCGATGGACAGAATGCTAAGCAACGTTCCGAAGAGCACGATACCGATCGCCATCTGCAGTACCCAGCCCGCTTCGCTTAACAGCGCGCCGCGCGTGCCGCAGGCCAGCAGCCGCCAACCTTCGTTCGTGGTTGCGTACGTGCACAGATGGGCTTGCCCTGCATAAGAAAAATTGACCGAGCCGGAGCCTGTCAGCGCGTTCCATTCAGGCGGCAATACCGCCTCGGCACTGCCCAGCGGATAGAGGCGATTGTCTACGCTGTCCAGCAGCGTAAAGGAGGCCTCCGGCATGATACCGGGCATGGGATTGATCTCCGCGGCGAGTTTGCCGCGCGAGATGACCGCGAGCACGATATCGCGCTCCTTGGCATAAGCGTTGCCGGGCAGCTTATACATGAAGATGAGCTCGCTGCGGCCGTCCGCATACGACAGGTTCATCCACGTGCTCTGATAGGCGTTGTCGCGCGCCTGATTCAGTGCAGAGCTGTATTTGTAATCCGAGAGCACCACGCGGCCATATTCAGTATCGACGATCGTGCCCGACGAAACCTGATAGTACATCACGCGCTCCATCCAGTCGTTGCTGGCGAGCAGCCATTCAAGCGAGCTGACGATGCGGCTATGGGTCAGGTGGTCAGAGGCGAAGTCCGCGTTTGCGCCGCTTAACCCCTCGTTGTCGTTCGCCCATTGCATGACCTGTGTCTTCACTTTTGAAAGCGCCTGTTCCATCCGCGCTGCCGTCATGTTCACATACGCTTCGTTTTGCGATATGATGTTCTCTTGTACGAAGCGCATGTACAGCGCGCTAAAACAAGCGCTGATCAGTAGAAGCGGCAGCGCGACGGCAAGGCAGGTGTTGAGGATGATTCTGGTGCGCCAAACGCGCCGCTTTTTTTCTCGCTTCATTTACCCGCCCCCTTTGTTCCATTATGAACGATTGGTGCGGGCTACGCAAGCGACAAAAGACTTTTTTCGTCATTTTTTGACCATAAAAGCAACTGGCGCCTAAGAACGGGTCTATTTTACCGCAATATGATGAAGAAGCCCTGTGCAGCCCGCCTCGATGTCGTGATAGCAGGTTTCAAAATCCCCGGTATACCAGGGATCCGCCACGTCGCCCGGGCGGTCTGTGAAGTCCATCAGGCGATGAATCTTGCCCTGCGGGTCGCGCCCCACGATGCGCAGGAGGTTTCGCAGGTTGTTGCCATCCATGACCACCAGGAGATCGTACAGCGCATAGTCCGCGGGGGTCGCCTGTACGGCTCGCTTGCCGGCGCAGGAGATGCCGTGGCGGCTAAGCTCGCGCCGCGCCGGCGGGTAGACAGAATGGCCGATCTCCTCGCGGCTGGTCGCGGCGGACGCGACGGTAAAGGAGGCTTCCAGGCCGCGTTCATTTAGCATATGCCGGAAGATGAATTCGGCCATCGGGGAGCGGCAGATGTTGCCATGGCAGATGAAGAGGATTTTTTGCATTATAATATACCTCAATAGACATTTGCCGCCCTTGAGCGGCTCGCCGGGTCGCGTTATAATAGAACGATCAAGACGTGATATGTCGAAGGGCTGCGAAGGACGCCAAGAATATGTATGTCCGGATGATGCTAGCAATCGCATGCGCATCGGTAAGAAAACAATACGGAGGAACCGATATGTTCAAGGACAAAGTGGCCGTCGTGACCGGCGGCGCCAGCGGGATCGGCAAGTGCATCTGCGAACGGTTTGCGCAGGAGGGCGCGCGCGCGTGCACGATCGACCTGAAGGAAAACCCGTACTTCGTGGGAGACGTGGGGGACGAGCAGACGCTCAGGCGTTTTGCGCAGAAGGTGATCGAGGACTTCGGGCGCGTCGACTATCTGATCCATAACGCCCTGCCGCTGATGAAAGGGATCGATGCGTGCAGCTATGCGGAGTTTGAATATGCCCTGCGGGTAGGCGTTACGGCCCCCTTTTTTCTAACGCAGCGCTTCCTTCCCTATTTCGCCGAGGGAGCGGCGATCGTCAACATCTCGTCCAGCCGCGATCGTATGAGCCAGCCCTTTACGGAAAGCTACACGGCGGCCAAGGGCGGCATCGCCGCGCTGACGCATGCGCTGGCCGTGAGCCTCGCGGGCAAGGTGCGCGTAAACGCGATATCGCCCGGCTGGATCGACACGCATTTTACCGTATATGAGGGCGCGGACGCCGCGCAGCATCCCGCCGGCAGGGTGGGCAATCCCCTGGATATCGCGCACATGGCGCTGTTCCTTTGCTCCGACAAAGCGGGTTTTATCACCGGGGAGAACATCTGCATCGACGGCGGGATGACCAAGCAGATGATCTATCACGGCGATTGCGGGTGGCGCTACGAGCCGTAAAACGCATCGGCAAACCGCGCCTGGCGAAAGGGACGGTTTGCCGATGCGCATATGTGCATGAAAGCGCGGGCACAGGTTGCGCTTACAGCGCCTCAACCGTCAGATCGATGAAGCTCTCAAACGTCTGTCCGGCCGGTAGAATGAGGATGGCGGATTCGTCGATCAGGCCCTTGGCGTACAGGTTGATAAAGTCGGTGGAGCAGGTCTGATGCTCCAGGCAAAAGCCGGGCCTGTCGTGCGGGGTGAAGACGACGAGGTTGCGGAAGGCGTCGCCGCCGCGCAGCGTGATGCGCTGCGGGTGTTCCCCCTCGTAGACGACCTGCGCGCACAGGTCTTGCGTCATGCCGCGAAAGACGTTGTCCAAATAGAGGCTTTCGACGCTATGCAGGCCGTCCGAGATGTCCTTGTCCGTCCCGGCGACGTCGGTGATCTTGCCGCTGGGCAGCAGCTCGGCGTCCGTCTCGTATACGCGGTGCACGGGCGCAGTGATGAAGGCTTTGCTCGCGTCCCCGCGCTTGGAGAAGTAGGGGTGGATGGCGAAGCCAAAGGGCATCTCCGCTTGCCCCAGATTCTCTACGCGCACGGCGAGGTGCAGGCCGTCCGCCATCAACGTATACGTGACGGTCAAACGGCAGGGGAAGGGGTAGCCTTCGAAGAGGGGGCTCCCCTCGCCTATGCCGATCGTGCCCACGGCGACGGCGCGGTCCGCCCCGGCATAGCACTTCACGTCCCAGGGCTCGGTCATGACCAGGCCGTGGCGCTGCACCTCTTCGCCCCGCTTGACCTGATGGATCTCGCGCCCCTTCCAGGTGTAGCGGGCGTCTTTGATGCGGTTGGGCGTCGGGAAAAGCAGCGGGATGCCATACTTGCTGCCGTACTGGCGGATGTCGACGGGTTCCATCAGGATTTCGCCGCCCTGATAGGTCCAATAATAGAGGTTAAAGCCCGCCTCGGGCAGCAGGCGGACGACGTGCCCGGCGCCTTCCAGCGTCCAAATAGGTAGGTCATGCGAGGGCTCGCGGCCTTGTGATACGGTAAACATGATCGTCACTCCTTATGTAAAAAATATTGGGTTCAGGAATGGAGCAGCGCGTCCGCTTTGCGCAGCGCGCGCTGCACAAAATGGGAAGCTTCCAGATGCTCCGAGAGCCGCAGAATCGCCTGCTCCCGGGCGTGCGGGCAGCTAAAGAACGCCTCGATGAACTCCGTCAGATAGAAAAAGTGCTGCGTGCTGGCGTAGAAGGCGAACCGTTCCGGGCGCAGCGCGTAAAGAAAACCGCTCTCTTTGAAGACGCGATCGATGAGCGCAGTTTGCGCGTCCGACCACATGTAAAACCACAGGTCGCGCTCGGGTGGGGCGAGCATCAAGCGATCCCAGTCGACGATCGTCATCCTGCCGTCCTGCACGATGACGTTGCCGCCCACGTCGCCGCTGGTGATGCAAAAGGCTGCTTCGTCACCGCGGCAAAGAGAGGCGGACTGGCGCGCGAACGCGGCGGTGCGCCGGAGGGCGTCCCCATGCGCGGCAAGCAGGTCGAGCATGCGCTTGGCTTCGGGGATTTTGCTTTGTGAGAGCCGCGCGACTGCGCGGACAAAGTCGCGCAGCGCGCCTGTCGTAAATCGCTCCGTCCGAATGGGGGTCAGGTCGTCTGTATCGACGCGGTATTGAAGGGCGAGCAGGCGAAAGAGAGGCTCCAGCGGATAGTCCTCGGTATGGATGCCCTCGACGAAGGAGAAGACAGCTAGCACGCCGTCTTCAAAGAGCTGAAATGCATTTCCGTTGGCATCCGGTATGGGCTGGCTGATGTGCGTGACGCCCCGCTCGCGCAGGTAGTCGACGACGCGAAAGCTTTCCATATAATCGGCCATATGCAGCCGATAGCTGATGACCTTGACGAAGTAAGACCGGCCCGCGCATTGTGCGCGCCAGGTTTCGCCGTAAAAGCCGCGTTCATGGGGCGTCACACGGCAGCCCGGCAGGGCGTAGCGCGCCGCGAGAAATGTCTCTAATCGGGCGATATAAGCCGTGTCGCGTTCGATGGTGCTGAACATAGGCCTCCTTATCTTCGTACATGATTTTGAACAGCATACAAACGCGCCATTCATCGCCTTTAGAATAACAAAAAAAGCGCTTTACGTCAATTCCGGCAAGCCTTCAATTGCCGTGTCCTTCCTTTCATGACTG
This sequence comes from Bacillota bacterium, assembly GCA_023404715.1. Classification (GTDB taxonomy): domain Bacteria; phylum Bacillota; class Clostridia; order Christensenellales; family Aristaeellaceae; genus Beduinella. The sequence continues at coordinate 26,010 of JAEYAR010000209.1, forward strand.
AAGGCCGATTAAGCCCTAACGGATGCGCGCTATTGATATCATGCTTTACATTGGGTACTGTTTGCGTATATAATGAAAAAAAGATTGCAATCGCGCTTGGCAGACTAAAAAATTAAATATTTATTGACACGATACGGTGGATGCTTTGAGGGGACATTTTGTTTCTGAAAACGTCCATTGTCTCTTTTTTGGACGTCGGCTCAAATGGCTTACTTGTAGTGACGAAACAAGCGTCTACGGCCATCGCTGCCCACATCGGCAAGGAGACGTTTGCAGCGTCGCGAACCGCTGAAAGGAGTGCAATATGGATGAGCCAAAGCTCGCTCTGCTCGTACAAGCGGACGCTTCTGCCGGCGAAACGCAACGCGTTTATTTAGAGCGGGCGGGTTATCGCGCGATGCGTGTCGAAGGCGTTGCGATGGCGCGCGCCTTCCTGGCTTTGCGCATGCCGGAAATCGTTGTTATCGACGCCGCGCTTATGGATGACGCGGGCATCGCATTGTGCCGGGAGATTCAGGGAGCGCCAGGCGCGCCGGTTCTCTTTCTCACGTTAACGGAGGGGCATACGCAGGGAGCGTCCGGGCTGCGCGAGGCTCCGGCGGAAGCAGGGGAACTGCAGTTGGACATTCCGTCGCGGCGGGCCTTCTTGGGCGGGCGCGACCTGCTGCTCACGCCGAAAGAATTCGGCCTTCTGCTCTGTCTGTGCGGTCGCATGGGGACGAGCGTCGAAAAGGACGAGCTGTACAGACGGGTATGGGGACAATCGATGGAAAATGACGAGAGCGCGATGAAGACGGCGATGTCACGGCTGCGGCAAAAGCTTGCGGGCAGCGGGTATCTGCTACAAGCGTCGCGCAGAAAAGGGTATAGCCTGATCCGCATGCGTTAACCTGCCAAATGGTTGCGATATTGTAACCTTCTTCCCTTGCGTTTTTTGTTATAATGAACTTATCCATAGGAAAAAGGAGGATGAGCGGATGGAGAGACAAGGCGGAGCACGGCTCCGAGGGTTTGTCGCAATGCTTTGCTTGGCGGTCGTGTTCTGCGCACTTAGCGTGAGCGCGTCTGCCGAACTGGTAGGCGTCTCGAAGGAATCCCTGGTGCCTGAGCGCGTGAAACAGCTGGAGGAAGTTGCAAAAGGCATACTTGCCCAGGGATACGGCGTGCTCTACGAGGTAGAGGCGGTCGAGGACACGCAGACGGACGAACAGTTCTACTACGTAGTCTTCATGCCGGAGGGTGTCAAGGGCGACCGCGGCCCTGCCGGCCCCGAGGGCCCCCAGGGTCCGAGAGGCTACACGGGCGAAAAGGGCGACCGCGGCGCGAAGGGCGCGACGGGAGATGCCGGTCCCAGGGGCGCGACAGGGCCTAAGGGGGCGACGGGCGCTACTGCGCCTTTTATATTAGGAAAGTGGACTACCAATTAAAATGCGGTTTTTCTAAACCGCTTCATTATGGCTGTTGACCTCGATAAACTCCTGTATTCTGCGAAGCTCGTCAGCAAACCGAAATACTATGCTGATGTTTCCACCCTCGTATATCTTGATATGGTCAACCAGTTCAATCAATACATCTCTCGTCAGTGCTTCAATATTGCCATATTGCCGGAACGCCTTCAAAAATGGGTTTTCGGTATCGACACCGTTTTCAAGTTCGGCCTGTTCTGCCCGGAGCTTTTCTATAACTTCATTTAGGGCCTCGGCCTGTTCCTCGTAATCCTCTTTCATGTGGCGGTAGTCGGAATGGGTAATCTCGCCGTCCTTCCAATCCTGATAAATCGCTTGCTTATACCGGGCGATTTTGGAAAGCTCCCGCTCTTTCTGTTCAATCGTATCATTTAGCTTTTTTGACTGGCTCTTGACGAGAGGGGCCCGGTTTATCCGTTCAATGGTCTTTGTATAATCAACTGCAAGATAAACCTGTTGCTGGATTGCATAGAGTACCGCCGCCTCCAAACGGTCGTGCTTTGTCGTGTGTTTTGTGCAAGCGTTCTTCGATTGGTCTTTGTAAGTACGGCAATAATAGTAAACCGTCTCGCCAACCTTGCTACGGCTCATAGCTTTGCCGCAATCAGCACACCGAAGGAAACCACTAAACAGATATACTTGTTTTTTCTGCGGTGCTGTCCGGGTGTCCCGAAGCAGCAGTCGTTGTACCGCCTCGAAGATCTCACGCTCAATAATGGCTTCATGGGTATTCTCCACTATGTACCATTCGTCCTCGGGTACAACCTCCTGAACGTGTACCTTGTAGCTTTTTACACGGTAACGGCCCTGTACCATATCCCCGCAATACATACGGTTCTTCAAAATGTTGGTTACTGTCATAGCGCACCACAGAGGCCGCTTCGCCGGGTCAATACTCGGATTTTGATATTTAAGCCCTAACCGTTCTCGCTTATAAGCGGCGGGGCAAAGTACGCCGTGGTCGTTCAGATGGTGGACTATTGCGTTTTTACTCATACCGTCCAGAAACATTGTGAATATATCCCGGACTACTGCGGCGGCTTCTTCGTCAACTACTAAGGCGTTTTTATCGTCAGGGTCTTTCTTGTAACCGTAGGCGGCGAAAGAACCAATATGTTCCCCGTTACGCCGCTTCATATCAAACACTTCCCGGATTTTATCGGAAGTCTCGGCACAATGATTTTCATTTAACACGCCTTGAATGGGAACCGCGATACTCCGCATATTCTGCGGCTCTTTGTAGCTGTCCAGCGGTTGATGGTAGAGGGAGATAAAACGGACGTTAAATCTCGGGAACCAATCATCTAAATAATAGCCCTGGTCGCTGTAATTTCGGAAAGAACGGGCAAGGTCTTTTACAATCACACAGTTAATGCGGCCTTTCTTAATGTCGGCCAACATTCTCTGAAAATCGTCCCGCTCGTCATCGGTCGTACCGGAAATCCCGTCGTCTACATACTCGTCAACAATAATATATTCGTCTCCGTCGTTAAAGCTGGCAATATGTTCTTCAATAATAGCTCGCTGATTTGAAACGCTTTCGCTTTCGTCATTATTCCGGGCGTCCTCTCTGGATAACCGGATATAAATTGCAATTCTCCATACTTTGAATTTTTGCTTTACTGTTTCAGTGATAGTGCGGCTTCTGCGTGCCATGTGAACCTCCTTCCCCTATCACGTTACACCTATATTATACCAGTTATAGGTGGTGTGAACAATGTTGTCGAGCCTTTGCAAATCTTGTCCAGAGGCCGACACAAGCGGCCTGAACATTTGTTACAGGCCGCTTTTTTTACGTTGAAGGAAGTCAGAAAAACAATCTTGGAGGGGCGGGGCGCTATCCTGAAATTCCAGCTTTACGCCCATGTCGCCCACCCGAAAGCAGTACGGATTTTTTACCTTGCAGAGCACCTGCGCCGCTCGCTGTTCTCTCGGAACCGTGTTATCGAAGGCCAGCCCGGACACGTCAACTAAGTCCTCTTTGTTGACAGCCGTTATATCAACGCCTGCGAGTTCCGATAAATGAATTTGATTTTGCATGGATATTCGCCCCCTTTCTTCCATGTGTATGTCATTCCCTGATTGTCCTATGAGGAAATGACAAAAGGCGGCCCGCTTTTATGCACCGCCCTTTGCCATCTGCTCATAAGACCTCGGGCCAACTTGGCCCGAGGTCAGAGCAAAAGAAAGGTTTAGTAGGGGCTCTGGCAATAGTGCTCGTCGGCTTCTTCAATGGATTTCATATCGAAAACCCAATGAAGCTCACGAACCACCCGTTTAATATCCTCGGGCTTGAAGTCACAGTTTTCCATCGCCCAAATGACGTAACCACGGCAGGCGTTGTTGCTCCACCGCTCGGTCAACATCATATCCAAAGTCAAATCTTTTTCCATTTCGATTCTCCCTATTTCAAAATAGGTGGAGCGCCGCGCCGGGAAGTTTTGGGCTGTTATCAGACAGATTATCCAGCACGGTGCTCCTGATCGTTTACTTCTACAGATAACCC
>JAEYAR010000011.1 GCA_023404715.1 Bacillota bacterium
GTATCAGGGCACCCGCGATAAAAACCCGATCTCCCTGATGGGCCTGGCGCAGAAGCTGATGAGCACGATGCAGACCAACCTGGGCATCATGGACATGATCACCCTGGCGACCAAGGTCATGGACGGAGACGAGCGCGAGGAGCTCATGCTCCCGACCGTTACACCCCTTCAACAAAGCGATTACGAGGGGGAGGCCGTCTATGCGGCGGACTGGGAAGCCCTCAGGCAGGAGCTGCACGCATTTCTTTTCCGGTGACAAGGTACAAAAAAAGTGGCGACCGCCACTTTTTTTGTGCCCTGATCGCCTGCTTTACGGGGCGTCGTCGGGTGCCTTTTCGGGGCCGCGAAGCGTGGTATGCGCCGCCGCAGAACGCCTGCGATCCTCAAGCATGGCGGCGTAGTGCTTGCGCGTCGTATTGACGTCCGAATGGCCGAGCACGTCCGCCACGAGGTAAATATCCTGCGTAGCCCGATACAGGTTCGTGCCGTACGTGCTGCGCAGTTTATGCGGGCTGATCTTTTTTTTCAGCGGCGCCGCGATCGCCGCATATTTTTTGACGAGATTCTCGACCGCGCGCTGCGTGATACGGCGTTTTTGTATGGAGAGGAAAAAAGCGTTTTCATGCCCTGGAAGCGCCTCTATTTTACTTCGTTCCTCAAGATATTCCTGAAGCACCTTCGATACCTCTTCGGAGAGATAGAGCATGACCTCAGCGCCGCCTTTGCGCGTGACGACAAAGGCGCCCTGCGTAAAGTCAAAATCGTCCATATTCAGACCTACGCACTCGCTGACGCGGATGCCGGTGCCCAAAAACAGGCTGAGCATCGCTAAATCGCGCTTCTTCGTAATCTGATGGAATTTTTGCTGCCGGGCGGTCAGATTTTCGCCTTTTTCGGCCTCATCCAAAATGCGCGCCACCTCGTCGATTTCCAGGCGAATGATGGCCTTTTCATGGCGTTTCGGCAGCGCAACGAGCTCCGCCGGATTGCCGGGGATGCGTCCGTCGGCGTACAGATACTTGAAGAAGGAGCGCAGGGACGATAGCTTGCGCATCTTGCCGCACTCCGTATTTTCCAGCTCGCGAGAAGAAACATTGCCATCTTCGTCTACGTCGTTTTTATAATAGAGCGTGAGGTATTGGCCGTAACGTTCGATGTCGGCCTTGGTAATCTTCTTGAGGTCTTCATCGTCAAAGGCGAGGAGATCCTTGCCCTCAAAAGCGCGAACCTCCGCCGAAAGATATTGAAAGAAGATGCGCAGGTCGTATGCGTACGAAAGGCGCGTGAGCGTACCGGTCTGAGACTCAATCGCGATAAAATAATCCAGGCAGCATCGGGGCAGCTCGCGCTCGATATTGCGTAGGTTTTCCGTGCGCCGGCGCGCGATTTGTCTTTGATAGTCGTTTGGCATATAAACACCCGGTTTCTTTAAATTATCGAAACCAGTATAGCATATCCGAAAAAAATCGTCAATGACTTCGTAAAAGAAGGCTTTTACGAAGTCATTGACGATGTATCCCCCGTCCGTTCGATCAAAACTTTGCCGCGGCCTTGACATTTTGCTTGATCTGGCCGGTCGCCAGATCGTCACAGCGATTGTTGAACGCGTTGTCCGCATGGCCTTTGACCTTATGGATGGTGATTTCATGATCCTGCATGAGCGTCAAAAGCCATTTCCAAAGATCCTGATTTTCGACGGGCTTTTTACTGGCGTTTTTCCATCCGTTGCGCTTCCAGTTTTCGATCCAATGCTGGTTAAAAGCATTGACGAAGTACGCCGAATCCGAATAGATAGCGACCTTGCACGGCTGTTTTAGCGCCAGGAGCCCCTGGATGACCGCAAAGACCTCCATTCGATTGTTCGTCGTATCCGGCATGAACCCGGAGAGTTCCTTTTGATGGTCGCCATAAAGCAGAACCGTTCCCCAGCCCCCCGGCCCGGGATTACCGGAGCATGCGCCGTCCGTATACATGGTAATTTCCTTCACATATTCACCTCAAAGCCTTAAAAAGGACCCGCTTCGCCCCAGAGCGAAGCGGGTCTGATGGATAAGCGCTTTACTTGCCCGTCTTTTCCATGATCGCAGCGTGCGCGGCCGCCAAGCGGGCGATCGGCACACGGTACGGCGAGCAGGAGACGTAGTTGAGACCGACCTTGTGGCAGAACATGACGGAGGACGGATCGCCGCCGTGTTCGCCGCAGATGCCCAGCTTGATGTCGGGGCGTGTCTTGCGGCCCAGGCTCGCGGCCATTTCCACGAGCTTTCCGACGCCGTTTTGATCCAAACGGGCGAAGGGATCGGACTCAAAGATCTTCTTGTCGTAGTAGGCGTCCAGGAACTTGCCCGCATCGTCGCGAGAGAAGCCGAACGTCATCTGCGTCAGGTCGTTCGTGCCGAAGGAGAAGAATTCGGCCTCCTTGGCGATCTCGTCTGCGGTGACGGCCGCGCGCGGGATCTCGATCATGGTACCGATCTTATAATCGAGCTTGACGCCCTTCTCGGTCATGACCTGCTCCGCCGTGTCCACGACAATCTTCTTGACGTAGGCCAGCTCCTTGACTTCGCCGACCAGCGGAATCATGATTTCCGGATGAATCTCGATGCCGTCCTCCTGGGAAACCTCGACCGCCGCCTCGATGACCGCGCGGGTCTGCATCTCCGCGATCTCGGGATAAGTCACGGCCAAGCGGCAGCCGCGATGGCCCATCATCGGGTTAAACTCGTGCAGCGCGTCGATCTTGGAGACGATGGCCTCGGAGGTGGTGTTCAGCTCTTTGGCGATCGCCGCGATCTCCTCCGTCATATTCTTCTGCGGGAGGAACTCGTGCAGCGGCGGATCGAGGTAGCGTACGGTCATCGGACGGCCCGCAAGCGCCTTGTACATGGCCTTGAAGTCGCCCTTCTGCATCGGCAGGATCTTCGCCAGCGCGACGCGGCGCTGCTCTTCGGTCTCGGCCAGGATCATTTCACGGACGGCCGCGATGCGGTCCGCCTCAAAGAACATGTGTTCGGTACGGCACAGGCCGATGCCCTCGGCCCCGAACTTGACGGCGACCTCGGTATCGCGCGGGTTATCCGCGTTGGTGCGCACCTGCAGACGGCGCGCCTCGTCCGCCCAGGCCATGAGCGTAGCGAAATCGCCGGAGACGGTGGCTTCCACGGTCTTGATGGCTTCGCCGTACACGTTGCCGGTCGAGCCGTCGATCGACATCCAATCGCCTTCCTGGAAGACCTTATCGCCGATCGTGGCGGTCTTGGCCGCCTCGTCGACCTTTAGCGCGCCGCAGCCGGCTACGCAGCAAGTACCCATGCCGCGGGCGACGACAGCCGCGTGAGACGTCATGCCGCCGCGGGCGGTCAGGATGCCCTGGGAATGCGCCATGCCCTCGATGTCCTCCGGAGAGGTCTCCAGACGGACGAGGACGACCTTCTGGCCCGACTGAGCGGCGGCTGTAGCCTCGGCGGCGGTGAAGTACACCTGGCCGCAGGCAGCGCCCGGGGAGGCGGCAAGGCCCGTGGCGATCGCCTTGGCGGCTTTGAGCGCGGAGGCGTCAAACTGCGGGTGCAGCAGCGCGTCGAGCTGCTTGGGCTCGACCTTGAGCACGGCCTCTTCCTTGGTGAGCATGCCCTCTTCTACGAGGTCGACGGCGATCTTCAGGGCGGCGGCGGCGGTGCGCTTGCCATTGCGGGTCTGCAGCATGTACAGCTTGCCGCGCTCGATCGTGTATTCCATGTCCTGCATGTCGCGGTAATGCTTTTCGAGGGTATCGGCGATCTTAGCGAACTGCTCGTACACTTCCGGCATGACGTCCTTGAGGGTGGAGATTTCCTGCGGCGTACGGATGCCCGCGACGACGTCCTCGCCCTGCGCGTTGATCAGGTATTCGCCGTAGAGCTTGTTTTCGCCGGTAGACGGATTGCGCGTGAAGGCGACGCCCGTGCCGGAGGTATCGCCCATATTGCCGAACACCATCGACTGCACGTTGACGGCGGTGCCCCAATCGCTGGGGATGTCGTTCATGCGGCGGTAGTAGATCGCGCGCGGGTTGTCCCAGGAACGGAAGACGGCCTTGATGGACTCCATCAGCTGTACCTTGGGATCCTGAGGGAAGTCATCGCCCTTCTCGGCCTTGTAGATCGCCTTGAACTTATCGGTGACCTCCTGCATATCCGCAGCGGTGAGGTCGGTGTCGAACTTGACGCCCTTTTCTTCCTTGATGGCATCCAGAACGCGCTCAAACTTGGACTTGGGGATCTCCATCACGACGTCGGAGAACATCTGGATGAAACGGCGGTAGGAGTCATACGCAAAGCGTTCGTTGCCCGTCAGCTTCGCCAGGCCCTTGACGGCGACGTCGTTCAGGCCGAGGTTGAGGATGGTATCCATCATGCCGGGCATGGACGCGCGCGCGCCCGAGCGAACGGAGACGAGGAAGGGATTATCCAGGTCGCCGAACTTCTTGCCGCAGATCTCCTCCGTCTTGGCGAGCGCTTCGTAGATCTGCTCTACGATGTCGTCGCCGATGGTCTTGCCATCCTGATAGTAACGCGTGCAGGCCTCCGTGCTTACGGTAAAGCCCTGCGGCACCGGCAGGCCCAGAGAGGTCATTTCAGCGAGGTTGGCGCCCTTGCCGCCCAGCAGGTTGCGCATGCTGGCGTTTCCCTCTTTAAACAGGTATACGTACTTCGTCATGCCTAGTCCTCCTTGTTCAAAAGAACATTAGTAAGAAGCGGCGCAAAGAATGTGCCGCTGCCTTGCAACAGAAATAATAAGCCAAATCATGGCTCACACAGGAAATTATACAATAAACGCCCGCAAATAGCAAGTTAAAAACAGGATGAAGCGGCCGCGTTTTTTAATTTCTTGCCAATGTCAGCCCTTTTTGCGCAAATTTTATACGCGCGGCGCGCACGACGGCCTCCGCCTCCTGCGCATAGCGAGGATCTTCGCGGATTTCCCGCCAGGCATCCTGCGTTTGCTTGAGCAGCATAGACTCCGTGCAGAGCATCAGCGCAGGCATCTGCGGTTCCCCGTGCTGGCGGGTGCCGAAGAACTCGCCGGCGCCCCTGAGCTCCAGGTCCTTTTGCGCGATGACGAAGCCGTCGCCTGTAGCGGCGAGCGTCCGCAGGCGCTCGCTGGGCTCCGCCATGAGGAAACACCAGCTCTCCTTATCCCCGCGCCCCACGCGTCCGCGCAGCTGATGCAGCTGCGCGAGCCCGAAACGCTCCGCATTTTCTACCACCATGATCGTCGCATTGGGCACGTTGACGCCAACCTCGATGACCGTCGTGGCGACGAGTACGTCGACCTTCCCCTCTGCAAACGCGCGCAGCGCGCCTTCCTTATCGGCGCTTTTCATCCGGCCGTGCACGAGCCCGAGGCGCAGGCCGCGAAGCGGACCCTTTTGCAGCGATTCGTAAAGCTGCGCGGCGCTGACAGAATCCTCCCCGACAGCTGATTCTTCCACCAGCGGGCATACGATATACACCTGCGCGCCGGCATGGACTTCTTTTTGTATGAAATCATACATCCCCTCGCGCTTATCCTCGCTTACGATGCGCGTCTTGACGGCGCTTCTGCCCGGCGGCAGTTCGTCTACGACGGAGATTTCCAGATCGCCGTACAGCACGAGCGCGAGCGTCCGCGGGATCGGCGTGGCGGACATGACGAGCACGTTGGGCGACTCCCCCTTGAGCGCCAGGCGCGTACGCTGGCGCACGCCGAACCGGTGCTGTTCATCCGTCACGACCAGGCCGAGCTTCGCGTATTCGACCCCTTCGGAGATCAGCGCATGCGTTCCGATGACGACGTCCCACGCGCCCTCCCGTATGGCCGCATGCGCAGCCCGGCGTTTATCCGCGCTCATCTTGCCCGTAAGCAGACCGCAGCGGATACCCAAGGGCGCCAGCATCTGCTCGGCCGAGCGCATGTGCTGCCCTGCGAGCACCTCTGTCGGCGCCATGAGCGCGCCTTGATAACCGTGCCTTGCGGCCGCGTACAGCGCGGCAAAGGCGATAGCCGTCTTGCCGCAGCCTACGTCTCCTTGCACCATGCGCGCCATGGCGTGCGGCCCCGCCATGTCGGTAAAAATTTCGTCCAGGACACGGCATTGGGCGCATGTCGGCGCAAAGGGCTGTAGCCGCCAAAAGGCCTGCGCGTCCTCCGGGCAGCATCGGATGCGGATGCCGAGCGGCTTTTGCGTGTCAAGCCCCGTGAGCGCAGCTTGAAAGTAAAGAAGCTCCTCGAACGCCAAACGGCGTTTGGAACGCGAAAGAGAGGCTGTATCCTCCGGAAAATGGATTTGGCGCATAGCAAACGCGCGATCGCAAAGGTCGTAACGCGCGCGCAGGCCGGCCGGCATGTCGTCTTCGAGCGCGAGGCGATCGAGCATCGCGGCCACGGCGTCGCGCACCAGCTTTTGCGGTACACCGGGAATCTTCGCGTAAACGGGGGTGATGCGCTTCTCTCGCTCCAAGGTCGGATTCATGGCGAACAGGCCCGTCTTTTTACGCGCGATACGCCCGAACAAGAGGACCTCCCGCCCCTCCCGAAGCTGCTGCTTCATCCAGGGCTGGTTAAACCACAGGCAGCGGATGCTGCCTGTGCCGTCCGTAACCTTTGCGCTTACCCACTGCATGCCGTGTGCGCGGTGCAGATGCACAGCCCCGTCGATAAACCCTTCGAAAGCGCACTGCATCGCGTCTTCCAGCTGCGATACCGGCGTCGACACCGTGGTATCCCGATAAGCGGCGGGCAATTGCTCCACGAGTTGCTCGGGCGAATCGATACCGCGCGCGGCAAGCGCTTTTTGCCTTGCCGGCCCAAAGCCCTTCAGGTCCGTCCACAAAAACTGCATCGTCTGGCCTCCAGAAAAAAACCGCCTGACAGCAGGCGGCATCCATAAGCGTCCTTATTCTGCGGAGAAGAGATAGTAATACAGCGGCTGCCCGCCGTATTGAATTTCGACGTCGCGCTCAGCGTACATATGCGCTATTTCGTCGGTTAACGCCTTCGCGTCCGCCTCTTTCGTATCCTCGCCGTAGTAGACGGTGATCAACTCGTCGTCGTCGCCGACCAGGATGTCCATTAGCTCCAGGGCTACGTCGTGCACGTCGTGCCCGACCACCTGGATTTTTCCGTTGTAGATGCCGATGATATCCCCTTCCTTGATTTCCTTATTCTCAAAGGTGGAGTCGCGCACCGCAAAAGTAATCTGGCCTGTTTTAACACGGTTGGCGGCTTCCGTCATCTCTGTCGCATTGCCCTGCGGGTCCAGATCCGGTTGAAAGGCGACCACGGCGCCGATCCCCATCGCCACGTTCTTCGTCGGGATGACGACCACGTTTTTATCGGACAGCTCTGCGGCCTGTGTCGCCGCCAGGATGACGTTGGAATTGTTCGGCAGCACGAAGACCGTCTTGGCCTTGACCGCCTCTACGGCGCTGAGAATATCTTCGATGCTCGGATTCATGGTTTGCCCGCCCTCGACGATATGGTCGACGGACAGATCCTTGAAGATATGAGAGAAGCCTTCGCCCAGCGAGACGGCGACCATGCCGTAGTCGCTCAGGGGCTGTTCTTCTTTCGGCTCTTTCGACTGGCGCGCCTGGCGTTCCTTGCGCTCCTCGGCCATGTTGTCGATCTTTAAATTGATCAGATCCCCCATCGCGCAGGCGTATTGCAG
>JAEYAR010000091.1 GCA_023404715.1 Bacillota bacterium
GATGGATACCGCTTCGGCGATCAGGACGTATATTGCCCCTGGGACGTGATCAACTATTGCTATGACCTGCTCGCCTCGGAAAAGGCGAAACCAAAGGCCTACTGGATCAATACGAGCGGAAATGACATGGTGCGCCGCCTGATCGACAAAGCGGACACCGGCACGGCGAAGATGGAGATCGAGCGATTGATCGCGGGGAAATCCATTTGTAAGACGCTCAACGATAGACTGACGCATGATGAGATCGATCAGAACATCGATAACGTCTGGAGCCTTTTGTACATGACCGGCTATTTAACAGCGGCCTGTGAGGCGCAGGACGAGACGTATGAGCTCGTGATCCCCAACAAAGAGGTACGGAAAATCTATATCGAGCAAGTGCGGCAATGGTTTGGCGACAAGGTGAAGACCGAAGCCCGAATGCTCACCGGCCTATATGAAGCGTTTGAGGCGGGAAACGCCGCTGAGATCGAGGAGATCCTCAACCGGCAGCTGCTGACGACTATCAGCTTTCACGACGCGTACGAGTCGTTCTATCACGGCTTCCTGCTGGCGCTCTTGCATACCTGCGCCGATTGGCGGGTGACGTCGAACGCGGAGACGGGCAAAGGGCGCAGCGACATCAAGGTGGAGCGCGCGGACGGCAAGCTCGGCTTCATCGTCGAAGTGAAGGACGTAAAAGACGCGGGCAAGCTGGACGCCGCCTGCGCCGCGGCTATCCGTCAGATCGAAGAGAAGGACTATACCGCTACCCTGCGAAGGTATCGCACACGCGATATTTGGGTTTACGGCATCGCCTTCTACGATAAGGAATGCCGCGTGACCGCCAAGCATGAAGGCGCATAATAACACAAGCCCCTGGGTCACCAAACCCAGGGGCTTATTTTGCGCTTTGGCGCTTACGCCTGTCCGGCTAACTCGACAATCGCATAGGCGAAGATGCGCACGCTGAGCATGAGCTGCTCCAGGTCGACGTTCTCGCCCGCCTGATGCGCGAGCTCTTCCTCGCCGGGGAAGAGGGGGCCGAAGGCGACCGCCTGCTTCATGCAGCGGGCGTAGGTGCCGCCGCCGATGGCGATCGTGTGCGCGTCGTGCCCGGAGAGCTCTGCGTAAACCTTGAGCAGCGAGCGCACGATAAAGCTCGATTCCGGCACGTGGTGCGGCTGCGAGGCGTGGCCCGCCTCGACGGTAAAGCCCCCGTCGGATAGGCGCATTTGGACGAACCGCGCGATCTGCGCGTCGCTGAAGAAGACAGGATAGCGGCAGTCGAACGTAGCCGAGAGCTTCTCGCCGTCGAAGGAGAGCAGCCCCAGATTGATGGTCAGAGGACCGGAAACCTGATCCGATCCGGCGATGCCCAGGCCCGAGCCGTCCGAATCGCGGCCGATGGCCTGCGCGAGCGCGGCGATGCGCTTGCCGCCCGCGCCGATGGCCTCGAGCACGAGCAGCAGCTGGCTGGCGGCGTTTACGCCCTGCCAGGGTGTAGAGGCGTGCGCGGGCACGCCGGTCACGGTGAGCTTGAACGTATCGCCGTCCAGCGATTCACTAGCGAGGCGAATGCCGTTTTGCGAGGCGAAGGCGAGCGCCCTGTCGGAGGCCTGCGCGCCGCGCACGACGGCTACGGCCGTACCGGGCACGACGTTGGGCCGCGTGCCGGATTGAATGGAGACGATCGTCTCGCAGCGCAGATCGGCGCGCGCTTCCATCTGCAGGATGCCCTTCTCCGTGTTGATGACGGGGAACTCCGCGTCCGGCGAGAAGCCGACGGCGGGCAAACCGATCTTTCGATCGTAATAGGCGATGTCGTCCATGCCGCTCTCCTCGTCGCAGCCGAGGATGAGGCGCACGCGCCGGCTTAGCTTGATCCCGGCGTCCTTTACGGCCTTCATGGCGTACAGCGCCGCGACCGCCGGGCCCTTGTCGTCGCTGGCGCCGCGGCCGTACATCCGCCCGTCCTTGATGGTCGCGCCGAAGGGATCGACCTGCCAGCCGTCGCCCGCGGGCACGACGTCCAGATGCGCGAGGAGGCCGACGACATCCTCACCTTCGCCGATCTCCATATCGCCGGCGTAGCCGTCGATGTCGCGGGCATTGCCCAGTAGGGCCTTGCCGTCCGCGAGCGCGCGGTCGAGCATGCATCGCACGTCCTGGCCAAACGGCGCCCCGGGCTGCGGATCGCCCTTGACCGAGGGGATGCGGATCCATGCGGCGAGCGTCTCTTCGAGTTGGGGGCGCAGGGCCTCGACGGCCCGGTCCAAAGCGGGATTGATCATGATGGGGACCTCCTTGCGATTTGAATGCGCAAATGTCACTTTTTCAGGGCTTTTTCGAGACGGACGAGCGCCTCGCGCAGTTGCGCGTGCGGGCAGCCGATGTTGAGCCGCAGGAACCCGTTGCCCTGCGCGCCGAAGAACGAGCCCTCGGTCAGGGCGACGCGCGCTTCGTCAACCGTCCGGCGGTGCAGCTCCTGCTCGTCCACACCCAGGGCGCGGCAGTCGAGCCACATGAGGTAGGTCGCCTCCAGTTCGCTGACGCCGATATGCGCAAGGCGCTCGGCCATGAAGTCGCAGACGATTTGGCGGGATTCCATGAGGTATGCCTTCAAGCCCTCAAGCCAGGCGTCGCCGTGCTCATAGCACGCGCGCGTAGCCACGAGGGCGAGCTGGTTGCCGCTTACGACGCCGCAGGCGTTCAGCTCCTTCTCGATGGGCGCGCGAAGCGCCTCGCTGGGCGCGAACAGAGCCGCCTGCTTGAGCCCCGCGACGTTGAACGTCTTGCTCGCGGCGGCGAGCGACACGGCGACGTCCTTTGCGCCGGGGATCGACAGGATCGGGACATGGCGCAAAGGCGCAAAGACAAAGTCCGCATGGATCTCGTCGCAGACGAGCTTCACGCCGTACTTCGCGCACAGCTCGACCACGCGGGCGAGCTCCGCTTCGCGCCATGCGCGGCCTGCGGGGTTGTGCGGGCTGCACAGGAGCAGGAGCTTCGCCCCCTGTTGCATGCACTTTTCCAGGCCGGGGAAGTCCATCTCCCAGCGGTTACCGTTTTGAATCAGCGGATTTTCCATGACGCGGCGGCCGTTTTCTTCGATCGCGCGAAAGAAGGGGCCGTAGACCGGGGGCTGGAGAATGACGCCATCGCCGGGCTGCGTCAGGGTGCGCACGCCCATGCGCAGGCCCGTGATCACACAGGGCAGCATGACGACGTCGGGCTTATCGAGGGTCAGGCCGTGGTGGCGCTGCCAGTAACCGGCGATTGACGCAAAATCCTCGTCCGTGGCCTCGGTGTAACCGTAGGTGCCGTGCTGCGCGCGGCGAACGATCGCCTCGCTCACCTCGGGCGGGGAGGGGAAGTCCATGTCCGCGACCCACATGGGCAAAACGTCCGCGCCCTCGCGCGCGCGCAGAAAATCCCACTTTTCGCATTCGGTGCCCATGCGATCGATGCCCCGGTCAAAATAGACAAAATCAAAGGTCTCCATGGTGATAGCCTCCTGTCGTAACTCGATAATGGATCTTCTTTTAAAAGCTTCTTAAACCGTGCCCTGCAAAATCCAGTAGCCCGCGTTGCGCGCGATGACCTCGACGGAGGAGAAGAGCGTGCGCAGGTATTTGAGCGCGGAGGGCGCGCCCTGCTGCTTGCGGATGACGAGAAAGAGCCGCCCGCCGGGCGCGAGGCGCTTGCGGCTATCCGCAAACATCTTGTAGATCACCTGCTTGCCCGCGCGGATCGGCGGGTTGGTGACGATGACGTCGAACAGGCCCTCGACGCAGGCGAGGCCGTCGCTGAGCACCGCGTCCGCCTGCATGCCGTTGGCCTGCACGTTTTGCGCCGCCAGGCCCAGCGCGCGGCTGTTGACGTCGGACATGACGACGCGCAGATCGGGGAAGCGGGCGAGCATTAGCACGCTCAGCGCGCCCCAGCCGCAGCCCAGGTCGAGCGCGCGGCCGCGCAGCCCCTGCGGCAAAGCGGAGGCGAGCAGCAGCGTGCCCGGGTCCACATGCCCCTTGGAGAAGACGCCCGCATCCGTCGTAAAGGAGAGCGTACGGCCCGCCCAGGAGTAGGTGAAGGCTCGCAGCTCGTGCGCGGAGGCAGGGCTTGCGGTGTAGTAATGGTCTTGCGGATCCGGCATGGGAGCCCTCCTGTCTTTCGTCGCGATGGGGTATCAGCGGGTACAAGCCTGCAGCGCGGCGAGCTCGTCATCCGTCAGCTCGCGAAAGGCGCCGGGCGCGAGGCCGGGATCGAGCGCGACCGGGCCGACCGACAGACGCTTTAAGGAAACGACGTGCACGCCGCGCGCGGCGAACATGCGCTTGACCTGATGGAACTTGCCCTCCTGCACGGTGCAGCGCGCCTCGCTTGCATCGGGCGCGCTGCGCAGGATCTCGAGCCGCGCGGGCATGGCCCTAAAGTCGGACAGCGCGAGGCCCTGCGCGAAGGCCTGCACGTCGGCCTCGCCGAGCGGGCCGTCGACGCGGGCGAGGTACACCTTGTCCACATGGCGGCCCGGGCTGATGATCCGGTGCGCCAGCGTGCCGTCGCTGGTGAGCAGGAGCAGGCCCTCGGTATCCTTGTCAAGCCGCCCCACAGGCATGCAGCCGCAGGCGCGGTAGAGCCCGGGCAGCAGGTCGAGCACCGTGCGCGCGCGGGGATCTTCCGCGGCGGTGATGACGCCCGCGGGCTTGTTCATCATCACGTGGCGGTGGCGCTTATAGCAAAGCGGCCGGCCGTCAAAGGCGACGCGCGCGGTCTTAGCATCGATGCGCCGGGCGCCGTCGCGCTCGGGCAAGCCCTCGACGCTGACGCGGCCCGCGCGCAGCAGCGCCTTCAGCTCGCTTCGCGTGCCGACGCCTAGGTGGCCCAGATAGCGGTCGAGCCGCATCAATTCAGACATCGGTATACTCCTTGGGCGTGGGCAGGAGGATGCCCTCCTGACGCTTAAAGATGAGGTAATAGGCGGCGAACACCGCATTGATATAGGGGGAGACGAAGAGATAAGCGACCCCGGCCGTCGCTAGGCAGAGCAGGTACCAGGGCAGGAAGCTGAGGACCAACACAAACAGCTCGGGGATGCGCCCGCGCGTGGCGGTGACGGACATGTCCACCGCCTCTTGCGCTGTTAGGTAGGTGTATTCCCAGGCGAAAAAAGGCGCGAAGGCGTAGCGCATGGCGCAAAAGCAAAAGGCAAAGAGAAACAGCGCTACGCCCGCGTACCACATGGCGTTGAGCCAGAAATTCGATAAGCCGCCCGTCGCCCGCAGCAGGTTGGAGAGCAGGCAGGGCGTGAGCGCGAGGCCCGACCAGATCGTCAGGCGCACGAAGACGTTCAGGCCGGTGAAGTACGCATGGCGGTACTGCGCCTTATCTGAAAAGATGGCGAGCATGGAAGGAAGGCGCTGCGGACGCCCGCTGACGAGCGCGATAAAATAGCCCGCGAGCGATACGTTCATGGGCAGGGTGATGAAGAGCGATATGACCAGCGCGAAAGCGCCGATGAAGAAGCTATGCAGGTCGATGCGCCCGGCGATCAGGTAGCGCACGGCGGAATAGACGGAGACGTCCAAGATGATGCCCGGCAGACGCGCCAGCAGCACCGCCAGAGCGGGGCCGAGCGGGCGCTGCCAAACCGCCGCGCGCGCGCCGAGCTTGATTTCCGATCGGTTCAGCATGAAGGCCCATCCTTTGCGTTCGATACCCTCCCATTATAGCGCATGGCCTGCGGCTTTTCAAGCGCGCCACGTTGACGTTTGGGTGATTTCACATTATAATGCAGATAAGGTATGTGTGTACAGAGAAAGGAGGTGTGCGGTAATGGCTTTTTTATCCCTGTTGATCAGCATCGGTTCCCTCGTGATCACCGGTATGGCGGCGAAGCGGCTGGCGGAGAAAAAGGGGTTCGACGGGTATTTCTGGACGGGCTTTTTGTTCAGCGTCGTCGGCCTCGTCTACGTGGCGGGCCTGCCGGACGTCAGGCAGACGAAGGAGCTGGAAAAGGCGCTCAAGGAACATGAGCAACGCCTGCACGAGCGCACGCGCGAGATGATGGCGCAGGAGGTGCAAAAGGCGGTGCAAGAGGCGCTGGCGAAAGCCGCGCCCGCTCAAGCCGCGCCTGTGCAGGCCGCGCCTGATCAGGCGCAGGACGGCGCGCCGGAGCCAGCGCTCGACGCGGGGCAGACACATGACGGCGGCGAGAAGGGCCGGATCGTGAAGCCGGGCCGCTACTGGGCGGAGGATATCCTCGTACCGGGCCGCCTGCGGGTGCGATCGGCTGAAGGCGCCCACTTGAGCGTCTACGCGCGCGGGGGCTACGCGCGGTTTGACGCGGACGTCGCCGAGATGGGCGCTGTCGTCACGGTGTATGGGGACGACCAGATCCTCGTCACCGGGGGAAGCGTCTGCTTTTCCCCTGTAGAAGCGTGACCGATACAGATAGAGAGAGGATGAAGCACGTGGAACGATTTGCATGGAAGGGCACGGTGCTGCCCGGGAAGGTCGAGGAATACAAACGCCGCCACGCGGAGATCTGGCCGGAGATGACGCAGGTGTTAAACCGGGCGGGCGTGCACAACTACACGATCTGGCTCACGGGCAACGAGCTGTTTGGATATTACGAATGCGAGAGCGTCGCCTATGCGGCCAAGGTGCAAAATGAAAGCCCGGTGGTCGCGCGCTGGAACGAATCGATGAAGGACATCATGCGCATGGAATGCGACGGACGGGACGGCGGCGAGGGCATGGAGAGGGTGTTCTACCACGCCTGATATGCTGGAGGGCGCGCGCCGCGCGCTCAAGGAAACGTTTGGCTACGACGCTTTCCGCGAAGGGCAGGAGGCGGTCGTCTCCGCGATCCTCTCCGGGCGCGACGTGCTGGCAATCATGCCCACCGGCGCGGGCAAGTCGATTTGCTATCAGCTGCCCGCGCTGCTGCTGGGCGGCGTGACGCTCGTGATCTCGCCGCTCATCTCGCTCATGAAGGATCAGGTGGCCTCGCTCATCCAGAGCGGCGTGCGCGCGGCCTACTTGAACTCCTCGCTCAGCCCGGCGCAGCTGCAGCGGGCGATGCACAACGCATGCGAGGGGATGTACAGGATCATCTACGTGGCCCCGGAGCGCCTGGGGACGCCGGGCATGCAGCGGTTGATGGAGAGCGTGCATGTGCCGCTCATCGCGGTGGACGAGGCGCACTGCGTATCGCAGTGGGGGCAGGATTTTCGCCCCGGCTACCTGGAGATCGCCTCATTCATCGATTCGATGCCGCGCCGCCCGGTGGTCGCGGCGTTTACGGCGACGGCGACGCGCGAGGTAGGGCAGGATATCCTGCGCCTGCTGGCGCTGCGGGATCCCCTGCGCATGACGACGGGCTTCGACCGTCCCAATCTCTTCTTTGAGGTGCGAAACGTATCGGATAAGGACGCCGCGCTGCTGCGCGCGATGGATCAGTTGGACGCGAAGCGGCGCTCAGGCATCGTCTACTGCGCGACGCGCAAGAACGTGGAGGCGGTGGCGCAGCTGCTCGCAGACCACGGCTACCGCGCGGCGCGCTACCACGCAGGGCTCGAGGATGCGGCGCGGGCGCAGGCACAGGAGGCGTTCGTGCGGGACGAGGCGGACGTCATCGTGGCGACGAACGCGTTCGGCATGGGCATCGACAAGCCGGACGTGGGCTATGTGATCCACTACAACATGCCCAAGGATATGGAGAGCTACTATCAGGAGGCGGGACGCGCGGGGAGAGACGGTTCGCCGGCCCGGTGCGTGCTGCTCTACAGCAAGCGGGACGTGCCCCTGTGCCGGTTCATGATCGAGCATGCGGCGGAAAACACCGCGCTGGACGAGGAGACGGCGCGCATCGTGCAGAGCCGTTCGATGGAGCGGCTGAGGCGCATGACGTTTTATGCGACGACGGGCGGTTGCCTGCGCGGATACATCCTCAAATATTTCGGCGAGCAAGCGGCCGCGCGCTGCGAGGCCTGCGGCAACTGCACGCTCACGCTGGAGCAGCGCGAGGAAGAGCGCGCCCTGAGCGCGGGCGCCTCAAAGGCGCGGGGCAAGGCGATGGCCGCCGGCCCGAAGGACGATCCGCTCTTCGAGCGCCTGGTGAAGCTGCGCTACAAGATCGCCAAGCGCCTGGGCGTACCGGCGTTCGTCGTCTTTTCCAACGCGACGCTACTGGATATGAGCCAAAAACGGCCGCTGACGATGGACGCGTTTTTGCAGGTCTCCGGCGTCGGCCGACAGAAGATGGTGCAGTACGGCGACCTGTTCGTCAAGGAAATCCGCGACCATCTGATGGGAAAATAACTTTCGTCAGTAGATACGGGAAAGAGGCTAACAAATGGAGACAAACGCCATGCAACGCATCCGGGAGAACGTCGGCCGGGTGCTCGTGGGCTGTGAAGAGACGGTGGATTTTTTGCTCTGCGCCTTGCTCGCGGGCGGACACGTGCTGCTGGAGGACGTGCCCGGAACGGGCAAGACGACGCTGTGCAAGGCGCTCGCGCGGTCGATCGACGCGCGCTTTTCGCGCATTCAGTTCACGCCCGACCTGCTGCCCTCGGACGTGACGGGGCTATCCTACTACAACCCCAAGGAGGGCGCTTTCGTCTTCCGCGAGGGCCCGGCGTTTTGCCAGGTGCTGCTGGCCGACGAGATCAACCGCGCCACGCCGCGCACGCAAAGCGCGCTGCTCGAGTGCATGGAGGAGCGGCAGATCACGGTCGACGGCGTGACGCGGCCGCTGGAGAGCCCGTTTTTTGTCGTCGCGACGCAAAACCCCGTCGAGACGGCGGGCACGTTTCCGCTGCCCGAGGCGCAGATGGACCGCTTCCTCATGCAGCTTTCGATGGGCCTGCCGAGCCTGAGTGGAGAGGTCGCGATGCTTTCGCGCTTTGTGCAGGAAAGCCCGCTTGCGGCGCTCGCCCCGGTCTGCGACGCGCAGGAGGTAACGCGCGCACAGGCCGCCTGCCGCGGCGTCTTCGTGCATCCGGCGATCATGGATTACATCGCGCGCCTTTGCCGCGCGACGCGCGGCCGCCGGGGCGTCGCCTGCGGCGTCAGCCCGCGCGGCACGCTCGCGCTCATGCGCGCGTCGCAGGCGCGCACGATGCTGAGCGGGCGCGATTTTGTGACGCCGGAGGACGTCAAGGCGGTGGCCCCCGCGGTGCTCAGCCACCGGCTGCTGCCCGAGCGCGCGGCGGGCGAGCGCATGCGGGACGTCGTCCTCGCGGTTTTGGGGGAAGAGGCCGTGCCCACGGAGGCGTGGGGCGCGGAGCGGGCATGACCATCCTGCTGCTGCTCGCGGGGGCGGCGCTCTTTCTGCTCGGTCTGGACCGCCTCTTTGCCAGGCACTGGCGTCGCGGCCTCTCCTTTACGGTGGCTTTTTCGCAGGAGGCCGCCTTTGAGGGCGGGCGCGCGCAGGTGGTGGAGACGGTGGAAAACGCCAAAGCCCTGCCTTTGCCCGTCGTGCGGGCGACGTTTGAGATCGATCGCAGCCTCGTGTTCGAGGGGCAGGAGAACGTCAGCATCTCGGACCGGTGTTACAAACAGGACGTCTTCTCGCTGCTGTTCTACCAGCGCGTCGAGCGCACGCTGAACGTGACGTGCACGCACAGGGGATTTTTCCGCGTAGAGCGCGCGGACGTCATCGCCTCCGCCCCGCTGTTCAGCCGCGAGCATGCGCAGGATTTTCGGCAGCAGACGTCCCTGTGCGTCTATCCGCGCGCGGCGGATCCCTCGCGCCTGGAGATCCCCTTTCGCCATCTGACGGGCGCGCTGCGCGTGAGGCGCTTCGTGCTGGAGGATCCCTTTACGTTCCGCGGCATCCGCGAGTACGCGCCGGGCGACGCGATGAACGCGGTCAACTGGAAAGCCAGCGCGCGCACGGGCAGCCTGATGGTCAACCAGCGGGATACGACCGCCTCGCAGTCCGCGTTCATTCTGCTCAACGTGGAGGGCGACACCATGTGGTACGACGAGGAGACGCACGAGGAGGCCATCCGCATCGCGGCAGGGCTGAGCATGCGGCTCGTAGACGAGGGCGTGCGCGTCGGCCTATGCACCAACGGGCGGGATCTGGAGTCGGGCGAGGCGCTGCACGTCCCCGCAGGGACCGGGAACCGGCAGCGGACGCTTTTGTTGGCTGCGCTCGCCCATATCGACCTGAAAAAACAAGCGGAGCCGCTGGAGCGGCTGATGCAAGAGCAAGCGCTGACGGGACGCGACGAAGCGCCTCTGTATGTCTTGATCTCCAAGAGCCAGCGCCCGCCTGTGCGCGAGGCGTTCGCCGGCATGGGCGGCGCGCTGATGATCGTGCCCCTGCGGGCGGACGGCGTGCTGCAAGAGGCGCCCCGTCGGGCGTTTGAGGTCATGCGTTGGGAGGTGGACGCCTCATGAAGCGTGCGACGAGGGCTTTTCTGGAGTGCGCGGGCGGCATACTGCTCGTGAGTTGCCTTTTCGCCGCGCCGGCGCTGCTGCTGGGCCTGTCCGCGAGGCAGACCGCGCTCGGCTGCCTGTATCTCGGCGCATCGGCGGCGCTCACGCGCGCGCTCGCGCTTCGCACCGCCGCCCTTTGGCAATACGCGCCGCTATGCGCGCTCGCGGCGGCGGCGGCGCTGGCGCTGCCCTTGCCCCTCCTCTCGCGCGCGGCGCTGTGCATAGGCTGCGCGCTGGTCGCGCTGATGCGGCTGTATGGGCGGGTGACGCGGCGGGAGATCCTGCTCGACACGCCCGGCCCCTTTGGGACCGTCCTCTTCGCGGCGGCCTATCTCGCGGGCGCTGTATGGGACGACGCGCGCGTACGCACGCTTTCCTGCCTGCTTTGCGCGCTGTACGTCCTTTGCATCATGGCGTGGCGGATGCAGACGGGCCTAGGCGCGTTCCTGTCGCGCTACGGGACGATCGCCCGCCTGCCGGAGCGGCAGATCCGCTATGCCTCGCGCGGCGTGCTGGCTGCCTGCTGCCTGCTCGCTGCGCTTTGTATGGCGTTGCTCGCTGTATCCGGCGCAGAGCGCGCGGTCTACGCGCTGGGCAGCCTGCTGCTCTCGGGGCTGCGCTTCCTCCTTTCGCTCTTGCCTGCCGGGCAGGAAACGCCGGCGGAGGAGGCCGCGCCCGAGCCGATGGAGCAGGCGGGCGGCATGATGCCGATGGAGGCGGGGGAACCTTCCGCCTTCATGCAGCTTCTGCAGGCGGTACTCAGCTTCCTCGTCACGGCGGCGCTCGCCCTGGGCCTTGTGTGCCTGGCGGCTTACTGCGTATACGCGCTGTGCAGGCGCTTTGCCGGACGCGGCGCGCAATCGGGCGACCGCGCGGAGTTCATCGCGCCGCCGACGCGCACGGAGCGCCTCAGCCGCCGGCGCGGGCGCGATGCGGATATGCCGCTCCCCTTTACCCCGGAAGGCGCGGTGCGCCGCGCGTTCATCCAAACGGTCCGCAGGCGCAGGCGCGAGCGGCCCGAGGCATCCATGACGCCGCGGGAGATAGAGGATTTCGCGGGGCTGGAGCCGGGGGAGACGCGCGGAATGCTGCACGACCTGTACGCCCGCGCACGCTATGGCGGCGGCGTCACGCGCGAGGAGGCGCGGGCGCTGAAGGCGAGGCTAAAGCAAAAGGCCCATCCGTAAAGGGAGGGCCTCAGACCGTCGAAAAACCCATCGAAGCCAGACGGACCAAAAGCCGTCTGCAAGACTGTAATCGTATCGCCCGGCTTTGCCGGGCGGGCGGGGCTTTTTCCGGAGCAAAACGCAGTTTTGCGGAGCG
>JAEYAR010000157.1 GCA_023404715.1 Bacillota bacterium
CCGTCGGCCATTAGAGTTCGATGCCGCTGAGCACCTTGTCCAGGGTGAGCGAGTAGCTGTCGTACGTGCGCTGCACGATATCCAGATAGTCGTTTAGCCCGGCGCTCTCCAGCGAGACGATGTAGGCGTCCCAAGTCTCATCGATGTTGCCATCCAAGATTGCGGTGGCGTTGTAATTGTCGATGAGGTTGTAGAGGTTGCTGGAGATGAAGGACATGGCCTCCTGATCCTCCGGCGCATACCACATGTTCGGCGGGACGATGGCGTCGTTCAAATGCTTGGACACGAAGCCCACCTTGGTCATGTCGGCGTAGAGGTCTGCGGCGTCGTTCGGGTAATCGACGACCGTGTCGTAATACTCGGAGAGCACGATGGCCGGACGGCAGGGCGTGCTGTAGGTACGCAGCTGGCTATACGTATCAAAGCCCTCGGGCAGTTCGTCGACCCAGTGCATGACGCCGTCTTTTCCGATCTCATAATACATGCCGATCGCGCCCCAGTTGCACTCGACGGAGCGCTGCGGCTCAAAAAAAAGGTCGATGATCGAGCAGGCCTTCTCGGGGTCCTTGCAAGCGGTCGTGATGGCCGTCTGGATGACGGAGTGCATCTCGGAGATGTTGTCCTTGCAGCCGTATTCGCCGCCGGGGCCCTGCAGGTAGGGAACCGCGCTATACTGTGCGCGGCGTTCGGCGGATACCGCGTCGATGATGGAGAAGTGAACCATGGAACCCACGGTGGCTACTTCTGTGTTCAATGTAGCGAGATAGGAAGGCTCGTCGTTGAGCGCAAAATCACTCCAGATGAGCCCCTCCTCATAAAGCTCGTGGAACCATTTGAGCCCATCCTTGTAGGCGTCGGTCGTCGCGGTGCAGATGATTTTGCCCTCTTCGGTCGCGAATAGGCGGTCGCCGGTGTCGGGCTGGCCCCAGCAACCGAAAAACTGGCCGATGGATTGGTTGTTACGCCAGGTGCCCAGCTTGGATTCGCCGATGCGGAACATGAAGGGGATTTCGTCGTCGGGATCGCCGTTGCCGTTGGCGTCGTTGTCGCGGAAGGCGATAAGGCATGCCTTGAACTCGTCCAGCGTCGTGGGCATTTTGAGGCCCAGGTTATTGAGCCACTCTTGGTTGATCGAGAGAATGCCCTGATTGCAGACCAGGCCGAACATCTCTTCGATGTAAGGGAAACCGTAGATTTCTCCATCGGGCGCGTACATGCCGGCCAGGTATTCGGGATTCTCGTTTAGGATCCTCGTCAGGTTTGGCATGGTTTGCTCGTTGATGTACTGTGTCACGGGGATGAACACGTCTTGACCCTGATAGTTGATGACCGTGGAGGCGGAGACGCCGTTCATGAAGATGTCGGGCAGGTCGCCGCTGGAAATCATCAAGTTGATCTTCTCGTCGGCTCCGTCGCCGGGTACCTCGACGACGTCGAACCGGACGCCGGAAATCTCCTGGACGTCTTTGACGACCTTCATCTCCGCGATGGGCATCGCGGTCGCCGATTTGGTCCAAAGCACCTTCATCGTCAGTTCTTCGCCGTCTGAGACCAGCGGATAGCTGACTGCCAGGGCGGAGGCGCCCACCGTCAGTGCGAGCGCCAGGGACACAACGAGGGAAACGAGCTTTTTCATACCGGGTTCCTCCTTTAGAACATATTCTTCAACCGGCGTTAGCGTCGGCCTGCGCCGGCCAAATACGTCAGCCTTTGATCGAGCCTACCAGAACGCCCTGCACAAAGTAACGCTGCAGAAAGGGGTAGAGGATGAGCAGAGGGGCGCTCGCCATGACGATGATGCCGTATTTCAACTGCTCTGCGATGCGGATGCGGTCCGCCATCTGCTTCATGTCCGCTGTCATCGAAGAGGAGGTGATCTGATTGACCAGCAGCAAATTGCGCAGCACAAGCTGCAAGGGGAAGCGCTTCTCCGTATTGAGATAGATCAGCGCGTGAAAATATCCGTTCCAATGACCTACGGCGTAAAAGAGCAAGATCACGGCCAGCATCGCCTTGGAGAGAGGGAGGGCAAAGCCGGCGAAGAAGCGCAGGTCGCTGCAGCCGTCGATATGCGCTGCGTCGAGCAGCTCATCTGGCAGGCTTCCTTGAAAGAAGGTGCGCGCGATGATCATGTTCCAGACGTTGAGCCCCGTAGGAATGATCATAGCCCACAGGTTGTCGCGAAGGCCCAGCCTGCTGTTGATGATATAGGAAGGGATCAGTCCGCCGGAGAAAAACATGGTGAACGTAAAGACCTTGAGAAAGAGGCTTCGGCCAACCAGATCCTTGCGGGAGAGGGCATAGGCAGCGGGAATGGTAATCAACATGTTGACGGCCGTTCCCGCAAACATGTATAGGAAGGAGTTGGCATACCCCTGCCAAAGGGCATCATATGCGAATATCTTCTCATAGCCCTTGGCGTAGAATTTGACCGGATACAGCAGGACGGCGCCGCTGTTGACGACCATGGGATCTGTAAAGGATGCACAGACGATGAAGTAAAGCGGATAGAGCACGACGATGACGATGACCGATAGGATCGCGACGTTGAAAAAATTGAAGACACGGTCTCCCCAGGAGTCCTTCACACGGATGGGACTAGGAGCGGTTACGCTTGGCATGCTGGCGACCTCCTACCAAAGAGAATTTTCCGTAAGCTTGGCGCTGAGCGCGTTCGTTCCGATGACGAGCGCAAAGTTGATCACCGAGTTAAAGAGCCCTACGGCGGTAGAAAAGCTGTATTTGGCGTTGAGTAGGCCGATTTTGTAGACATAGGTGGAAATGATTTCGCTCACTTGATTGTTGAGCGAATTTTGCATCAAATACGCCTTTTCATACCCCACGTTCAGCAGACTGCCCATGTTCAGGATGAACATGATGACGATTGTAGGCACGATGCAGGGAAGGTCGATATGGATAAGCCGTTGAAATTTTGTGGCGCCGTCCACCGTGGCGGCCTCGTATAATGCGGGGTCGACGCTGCCGAGCGCGGCCAGATACACGATCGCGCCCCAACCGCTACCTTGCCACACGCCGGAGACGACATAGACGGTCCGAAACCACTTTGGATCGCCGGTAAACGTGATCGCCTTGCCGCCGAGGGAGACGAGGATGTTGTTGATAAACCCCGTGCTGGGGGCCAGAAAGATGTTCAGCATGGAGACGAGCACGACGGTTGAAATGAAGTAAGGCGCGTAGGTGACCGTCTGGATAAAGCTCTTATACCGTTTGGATTTCATCTGGTGCAGCATCAGCGCCAGCACAATTGGCGCGGGAAACCCGAAAAGGATGGAGTAAACGCTGATGAGCAGCGTATTTTGGATCAGCGTCGGGAAGTTGGAGAGGCTCACAAACTGGCGGAAATATTTGAGCCCGGCCCATGGGCTATTCGTAATGCCGAGGTTGACCTTATAATCCTTGAACGCGATCTGCACGCCGTACATGGGCGCGTAACAGAAAAGGATGATCCATATTACCGCGGGGAGCAGCAACAGGTATAACTGCCATCCCCGAAGCATCTTGGCAAAACGGCCGGTCTTCCTCGCCCCAGGAAGTGGTATAGGGGCGGCGTTTAAGGAATTGCTCAAGTCAATCAACCTCCTCAGACATGCAATATATAGGTTGTGAGCCAGCAACGAAAAAATAAATAACGGCCGCTTTGCGCTTTTAAATGCGTCTTATAAGCACCGTCATTAGGATGTCAAATAAATTATACATTAATATTTGAGAGGGCAATATAATTTATTGGGTTTATTAATTTACGCTGTCATTATACGCGAGGCGGCGAGAATTGTCAACATGCATTTTGCAAAACAGAGAAATTTGCCCAAAGCACGCGCTGAATTCCCCCATTGACAGGACGGATAAAGGCTTATATAATAAATGCGGTTAATTAAAATAGGCGTCCTGAAAATCGTACTGTGCCTGACCTGCATGGGATTCACCATGCCTTGGAGAAGGAAAACGGTCTGAAGCGCGCCTCCCGCATGCGCAACGAACCGTTAACATCGCTCGAAAAGAAGTGAAACAAAATGGAGGCCGGAAAGATGGAAAAGATGTTTTATGCCCAATGTCCCGGCGACACTTGGACGCTCACGGTGGACTGCGCACAGCGCTCGAGCGGGCTGCTGCTGGAGATTACCTGTGCCGGTGAAGACGTGCTGCGTCTCAGGCGCGAGGACGGACGCTTGCGCCTGCGCTTTTTTACACGCTGGGAGGGCACGACGCGGAGCTTCGGCGAATCGCCCGCGTTCGCTTGGACGCTGGAGGCGGATGCGTCGGCATCGCGTCTGTGCGTTACGTGCGACAGGGCCGCCATCCGGCTGTTCGACGGGAGCGAGCTGGCGGACGAGGAATGGCTATTGGGCGCCTGCGCCGCCGGAGAATGGGCCGTACGCACGGGCGAAGACGTGAGCGGTTATGACCTGCGCGCGGGCACGTGCGCCGTATGCGGGGAAGAGCGGCGTTTCACAGGCCCAATGCAATTTTTCGTTCCCGCGGGTTACAACGCCGGCGTCGGCGATTGTATGCCCTTTTCAAGGGAGGGGAGGTACTGTCTGTACTATCTGTTTGACAGGCGGGGGCATGCCAGCAAACAGCGGCTTGGGGCGCATCAATGGGGGCAGATATCCTCGGCGGATCTGAAGACGTGGACGGTTCATCCCCTGGCGATCCCGATCACGGAGCAGTGGGAAGGTTCGATCTGCACCGGGTCGCTCATAAGGCGTGGGGATAGGTTCTTCGCCTTCTATGCGGTGCGCATGGCGGACGGTTCGCCGGCGCGGCTCACCTGGGCTGTGAGCGAGGACGGCGTCCATTTTCGAAAAGCCGGGAGGTTTTTTACGCTCACGCATCCGTACGAACCCATATCGGCGCGAGACCCCATGGTATTCGAGGGGGCCGACGGGCTCTATCATATGCTCGTGACGACATCGCTCGCGGACGGCGGCCCGTACGGCGGATGCCTGGCGCATTTGACGAGCGCGGACCTCGAGCGCTGGACGCAGCAAGCGCCGTTTATCGTGCCGGGCTATGCCGATCAACCGGAATGCAGCGACTACTTCGAATGGAACGGCTACTACTACCTTGTCTTTTCGAATTTTGCGACCGCCCGGTATCGCATCTCTCGCGGCCCGTTTGGCCCCTGGATGCGTCCGAAGGACGACATTCTGGATACGATTGAATCGCAGGTGGCCAAGACGGCGCCGTTTCAGGGAAGACGGCTCGTGACGGGTTTTCTATGCAGAAGGCCGCGCACCTATGCCGGCAACGCCGTTACGCATGAGCTGTTCCAAAGGCAGGACGGCACGCTCGGCGTACGGTTCGTCGAAGAGATATTGCCCGCGCTACCGGCGGAGGATGCGATCGAGGATTTCTCCTTGCAGGCTGAGACGGGCCGTGCCTGGCGAAAGCTCGCATGCCCGCAGGACGCGTT
The DNA here is from genome assembly GCA_023404715.1 of Bacillota bacterium. Taxonomy (GTDB): domain Bacteria; phylum Bacillota; class Clostridia; order Christensenellales; family Aristaeellaceae; genus Beduinella. The sequence goes on from JAEYAR010000157.1 coordinate 5,435, forward strand.
CAGGCTGCGGCTCAGGATCCGGCCGCACAGCCGAGGGACGCTTTACGGCATCACGCTGCAGTTTGGAGAAGAACAAGAGCCTAAACGTACGTACAGGATCGACTTCGACCCGGCTTCAAAGAGCGTAGCCGTCCTCCGCCCGGACGAGCAGTTTGAACTGGGAGCCTCTAGAAACAGGCGGGCCGCCGCGCAGGGGGTAGACGAGGAAATAGCGGCGGACATCCTCGTGCAAGAGGACATGCTCGACATGGCGCTATCAAACGGGCAGGCGCTGACGCTGCGCCTTGAGGATCGCGGCGCTTGCCGCGTGGGCGTCTACGCGTTGGCGGGCGAAGCGGATTTTTTTCAAATTCGGATCGGTAGGCAGAGGCGAAAGGAAACGGACGGAGCTGAGGATATATGCCGCTCTATTTAGGGATTGATTTGGGGACGACGGGGGTAAAGGCCGTGCTCGTTCGCCCGGACGGCGCGATCGCGGGCATCGGCTACCGGGAATACCCCATCCATATTCCCAACCCGGGTTATGCGGAGCAAGACCCCGCGGATTGGTGGCGAGGGTTGAAAGAGGCGTTGCAAGAAGCGTTGCGGATATCCGGCGCGCCGCCGGAGCAAATCAGAGGGATCGGGCTATCCGGCCAGATGCACGGCATGGTCTTGCTGGGCAAAGAGCGCACGCCGCTCCATCCGGCGGTCATCTGGTGCGACCAGCGGACGGTGCTGCAGGCCGAGGAAATACGCGCCAAGATCGGCGTAGCGCGACTGGGGCAATGGGTACAAAACCCGGTCGGCGTGGGTTTTCAAATCTGCTCGCTGCTTTGGATGAAGCGGCATCAACCCGCGATATACGGCCGGACGCGCCATGTGCTGCTGCCCAAGGATTATATCCGCCTGCTGCTCACAGGGGAAATCGGCAGCGAACCGACGGACGCTTGCAGCACGCTGTGCTACGATTGCGCAGGGCAAACCTGGAGCGACGCTATGCTCGGCGCGCTCGAAATACCCAGAGCGTTGATGCCGGACGCCGCGCACAGGCCGCATGAGATCGCGGGACAGCTGACGCAAAGCGCTGCGGATGCCCTAGGGCTGCCGCCGGGCATCGCCGTCGCATACGGCGGAGGGGACCAGCCCATGCAGGCGGTGGGAAACGGCATCCTCCATCCCGGGGACGCCTCGCTGACGCTGGGGACGGGCGGGCAGGTGCTGGTGCCTACGTCGACGCCGGCCTACGATAAGCTGCTGCGAACCCATACGTTTTGCCATGTGCTGAGAGATACGTGGTATGTAATGGGCGCCGTACTCAACTGTTGCCTCGCGCAGAACTGGTTTCTGGAGAACATCCTACGCGACCGCAACTTCAAACAGATGGACCTGGAGGCCCAGGGGGCTGCGCCGGGTTGCAACGGCCTCCTTTTCCTGCCCTATCTGACCGGGGAGCGCACCCCGCATATGGACCCGCGCGCGAAGGGCGTATTCTTCGGTCTCACGCTCGGCCACGCGCGGGGCGACATGGTGCGGTCGGTCATGGAGGGCGTGGGCTTTGCGCTGCTGGACGCGATGGAGGCGATCGAGTCGCTGGGCTTGGCGGCCGATCGGTTGATCCTATCGGGCGGGGGCGCGGCGAGCCCTTTGTGGAAGCAAATCATAGCGGATATTTTCGGGCGGCCGATCTATACGAGCCGCATGCGCGAGGAGGCGGGCGTCGGCGCCGCGATCTGCGCTATGGTCGCGTGTGCGCAATACGGTTCGGTGGACGAAGCCTGCAGGGCGATCGTCCGCTACGAAGACGGGTGCGTCGAGCCCGTTAATCAAAACGCGGAGGTTTACAGGGAGGCGCATGCGCGTTTTCAGGCGCTGTACAAGGCCTGTAAGCCCTGCTTTTAAGGAGGAACTATGGTCTGCAAGCGTTACCGGGTGCAAAAGGGCTGGCTGCATCTGCCCATCGGGCGGGATGCACGCCGTTATTACGTAAAGGTCGAAGTGGGAGGACGGCAAATTGCCGAGCTGTATCTGGGGCTCGCGCCGCTGAACCCCGACTTCTATTGCGCGATGGAGCTGCGGGCCTTTGTCGGGCAGACGGTTTGCCTCACTGCGGAGGAAGGCGCGCCGGAGGGTATTTTGGACGGATGGATCGACGGGGATGATATACGTCCCGGACATTCGCTCTATCCGGACCTGTACCGTGAAAGATTGCGGCCGGTCTATCACTTCAGCAGCCGCCGCGGCTGGCTGAACGATCCCAACGGGCTCGTCTTCGACGGGGAGTACCATCACTTGTATTACCAGCACAATCCCTATGGCATTACGCACGGCGGCGTGAACATCCATTGGGGGCATGCGGTGAGCACGGACGGCGTGTGTTGGGAAGAAAAGCCCGACGCGATTTGGCCCGAATCGCGCGATCGCCATATCGCCTCCGGCAGCGCGATCGTCGACCGGGCGGGCACGGCAGGTTATGGAAAAGGGGCGATCATCGCCGCCTACACCGCCTTGGGCTCGAAGGACTTGCGGACCGACCCGCCCGGGATTTATCCGTCCGGCGGGCAATGCCTGATGTACAGCACGGACGGGGGCATGCGCTTTCAACCCTTTTCTTACAATCCGCTCATCACATGTACAGAGGGTCTTCCCTGGAGAGACCCGCGGATATTTGAGGTTCCGGGGGAAGGCTTCTACATCGCGGTTTACGAGACGAACGAGCGGGGGAATTGCGTCAGCTTTTACCGGTCGGACGACCTGCATCGCTGGACGTTTGTGTCCGCAGCGGATGACCTGTACGAGTGCCCCGATCTGTTCGCGCTTACGCCGGAGAACGACGGCGAGAAGCGATGGGTGCTGTACGGCGCGGACGGCATGTACAGGGTAGGAGACTTCCGCGAAGGGCGATTCCGTCAGATCGGAGAAAGGCGCCCGCTCGATTACGGGTCGAGCGCCTATGCCGGACAAACCTGGACGGGCAGGGAGGACGCGGACGGGCGCATGCACATCAGCTGGGTCCGCGACGAGCGGCTATCCTGGGACGACGTGAACAGCTATCCAAACATGCCTTTTTCGCAGTGCATGTCCCTGCCCTGCCTGCTGACGCTGACGAAAACGGACGCCGGCTACCGGCTCAGGCGAAACCCGATCCCTGCGTTACAACGCCTGCGCAAGAGTGGGGGGCGCCGCGCCGAAGCGAGGGGACAAAAGCGGTTCGAATGGACGCCCACAGAGGCGAGCGAAACGCTGCTCGACGTGCAGGCGCGCCAAACGATGCGCCTCGAATTTGGAAGCGTCTTTATCCAGTACGATCCATGTACCCGCCGCATCCGTTTTTCGAGCGGCAAAGAGGAAGTGCTGCCGAATGCGCCGTCTCTCTCGATCCGCGCCTTTGTCGATCGCACGAGCGTCGAATTCTTCATTGGCGGCGAGATTTCCGCCACATTTGGTATGGAGACGGCCGGGAAAAAATGCAGTCTTTCCTCGCAGCAGGGGATGGACGCCATCGTCGAAGCGTATGACCTATCGCCCATACATCCCTGAGGAGGGGAAGCATATGCAGCTCTACATCTTTCAAAAGGGGTTCAACTACGCGCAGGACGGCCCGGGAAACCGGCTCGTCTATCATCTGCAAGGTTGCAATTTTAACTGCCCTTGGTGTGCAAATCCGGAGAGCATGCCGCTTTCAGGCGGCGTAGCGACCGACGTAGACGCGCTGCTGGACGAGGCGGACCGCTGCAGGCTGCTCTTTACAGACGGCGGCGGCATCACATTTACGGGCGGGGAGCCGACGCTGCAGTATGAGGCGCTTCGCTGCGCATTGCAGGGGCTCAACGCGGCGCGGATCGATACCGCGATCGAGACCAATGCATCTCATTCGCGGTTGCCCGAGCTGTTCGGTCTCGTCGATCACCTGATCATCGATCTAAAAATTACGGACCCTGTCCGCCACAAGCGTCACCTTGGGGCGCAAAACGATACGGTTTTACACAATATACGCCGTGCGAGCGAGGCGCACGCGGACGTGTGTGTACGCATCCCACTGGTCCGCGGGTACAACGCCTCACGGGAGGATATGGAGGCCGCGGCTTCGTTTCTCGCGGGCTGCGGCGGGGCCATCCGTTGTGAACTGTTGCGTTATCACGAGTACGGGCGTGACAAATGGGGGCGGTTGGGGCTTCCTTATGCGGTGCGCGATGGCTTTGTGACGGATGAGCAGGTAAATGACGCGACGCGCGTTTTGGAAAGCAAGGGGATTTCGGTCGTGACCTCATGACCGAGGAAATGGAGGAATTCAATGCGTCCTTACGAACCCGGGCAGATGACCCGCTTAGCTAAGGCTCTTTTTGCGCAGGAGCGAAGCATACAGCGGCTAGACGGATGGTTTTTGGCGCGCGAAGCGGCGATGGATGGCGAAGAAGCACAGGACGAAGAGACGTATGCCGCGCAGGCGCTGCGGCGTATCGTCGAGCGCTTGCCGCTATCGATCAGCGAATATGCCGTATTTGCCGGCACCCAGCGCGACGCCTTTGCGAGCAGCTATGCGCTCATCAACCCCAATTTCGAGGTAGAGACCTTTACGGGCTATTGCGACCCCACGGCGGTGTTTGACGACATCGCGCCGAACGACGCCTTTCCCGCCGAGCGCATCCGCGCGCTACGCGAGCGAAGCGCACAGACCGCTTATGTACGTGAATTGTCCGCCGTTTACCGTCAATATGCGACCTATACGAAGGAGGTCGTCTTCTTCGTCGAGCAGGTCACGGGGCACGTAATTCCGGATTTTCGCTACGCGCTCGCCCACGGCGTCGAGGGGATGACGGCGCAGATCGACGGCAGGTTGAGGTCGGAGGCCGATGCCCAAAGGCGCGCAAATCTATCGGCGATGCGCCATGCGCTCGAAAGCGCCGTGATGCTGGCCGCGCGTTATGAAGACATCGCCCGCGCGCAGATGGAGGGCGCTGACCCCGAACGGCGGGAGCGTCTAAAGCGCATGGCCGACGCCCTCCGCCATGTGCCCGCGCGCGGCGCCCGCGACTTATACGAGGCCCTCCAAAGCTTCATACTGCTTTGGCAGGCGACATGCCTGGAGCAGGCGCCGAATCCCTTCGCCATGTCGGTGGGCAATGCCGACCGGATCTTTGAGCCGTACCGCCGTATGGGAGGCACCTCCAGAGAGGAGGCGGCCGAAATGTTCAAGTGCCTGCTCGTCTTCTTTAACGTCGGCAGCCGCAGCTGGGCGATCTCTCAAAACATCCTGATCGGCGGACGCGACCTGTCGGGCGAGGACCTGTGCAATGAGACGACGTATGCGCTGCTGGACGCCTACTACGACATGAACCTGCCGCAGCCCATCCTTTCCGTGAAGCTGCATCGCAATACGCCCGAGCGGCTGTATCGCGAGCTTGGCAAGTTCTTCTTTACCGCGGGCATGTTGACGCCGTCGCTGTTTAACGACGAGACGATCCTGCCGCTTCTCAGGGCCAACGGGGTGGAGGATGCGGATGCGCCGGATTACGCGGTTGCAGGATGCCAAGAGATGCTCATCATGGGAAAGGACAACGGCAACACGACCAACAGCTGGCTCAATTTGGCCAAGATTCTGGAGCTGACGCTGACGGGCGGCCTATCGAACGTCACCGGGGATAGGCTGATGGAGCTTGAGGCGCCGAAGGACGCCGCTATGCTGCTCGGGCAGGTCAGGGAGCGCTTTTATCAGACCCTGGAGCGGGCGGCGCGCGAGATGGCGGAGGCGGCCAATGGCGCGACGCGGGCCTTGTCGCACCTGCGGACGCCATTTTTAAGCTGTTTCATGGGGGGAATCGACAGCGGGTACGATATGCGGGATACGGACCATCAGGGCACGAAATACAACGCGAGCGGGTGCCTGATTCACGGCCTGTCCGTCGTCGCGGATTCCTTTATCGCGATCGATCACATGCTTCGGGAGCGCCCGCAGGATGCGCAAAGGTTGCTTTACGCCTTGCGGACGGACTACCGGCAGGATGCGGAGCTGCTCAGCTTTGTGAAGGCATGCCCCAAATTCGGCAACAACGTGCCGGAGGTGGACGACGAGGCCCGGAATATCGCCCTGCGCGTAAGCCGGATCGTCAAGGACCTGCGAAACAATTGGGGGAACGGCTTTCGAGCCGATTGGAGCAGCCCCAGCACGCATCTGCTTTACGGTCATTGGGTCGGCGCGACGCCGGATGGACGGCGCGCGCGCGATATGCTGGGGTACGGCGTCGATCCCCTGTGCGGCGAGGCGTATCAAGGGCTCGGCTTTCGGATGCTATCCGCTTTCAAGCTGCCGTACGATGCGTTTAACGGCGGGTATGCTTCCCATCTCGGGATCGATCCCAAGTACTTTGCCGCGGGCTCATACGAGGAGAGAGGGCTGCTGATGTACCGGCGCATCATCGCACCGCTGTTTTTCAACCCTGAAAACAAAAATCCGGCGCCCTTTTACCTTTATGTAAACGTAACGACCCCCGAAATCCTGCGCAGGGTGCTCGAAAATCCCCAAAGGTATGCGCCGGGCGGCGTTTACATCATGCGCATTCACGGCACCTTCGTCAATTTCCTCGATTTATCGCCTGCGATACAGCAGGACATTATCCGCAGGCTGGACATGGCCTCTACGCGCATGTAAAAATGCAAAGCAGCAGGCCGCCGGCGCGATTGTGCGCCGGCGGCCTGCTGCCGTTCAACCCTTATTTTCTTCTTTGCGTTCGGGGAACTCCACGACCTTGCCTCTGTCGCGACGCGCCGCCCGGCGCACCGCGCGCGCATTGCGTAGCGTCTTAAAGGCCGCGCGCATGCGGATGCGGTTCACGGCGCTTAGAAAGAGCAGCATCAACGTGATGCACACGAGCCACCCCAGCCGCGCATAGCCGCGAACGGCGGCGATACACGTGATGATCGCCGAAACCGCGCTGAGGATGGATAAGCAGAGCATGGACGCTTCGTTTGAATAACGAAGGCGGCTCTTTCTCATGTTACGCATGGTCAATCCTCCAGTTTATAAGGGTGAGGCGCCCGTTTTTCAAAGGTTACGCCCCACTTGAGGCCTGCGGAGAGGGCGATGCGGCGCGCGTCCTCAAAGCGGTAGGCCAAGTATTCCGGCGCGTGCGCATCGGAACCCAGCGTCACAAATTCCCCGCCTAGTTCGGCAAAACGGCGAAGAATATCCCAACCGGGGATCGTAGAATCGGTCTCCTTGAGCCCGGAGGTGTTGATCTCAAGCGCCTTGCCGTTTTGCGCGAGGGATCGCAGCAGCATGTCGATATGATCCGGCGCATGCCGCCAGCGCAGCGCGCGCCGCGCTGCCGGATACGGCGCGAACTTGCCGCAATAGCCCAGATGCGCCAGCGCGTCGTAATCCGGAAAATGCAGCACGCTCTCCAGCTTCACCTCGACGTAACGCCTATACGCCTCCTCCTGCGTGCGGCCTTCAAAATAGGCGGAATCATACGGATCCAAGCCGTCCACCAGGTGCAGCGATAGCAGCCGGAAGTCCAAAGGAAGCCCGGCCAGCGTCTGTAGGATGCCCTCGCGCACGAGGGAGTTATCCCCGATTTCCAACCCTGTGCGGATCGTAAGCGCGGGGTATTGCTGGCGGCATTGCGCGATGTCCGCCAGCCAACGATCGAAAACAGGGGGCTGATCGCACGTCGGATGCCCGGGGTCGAGATGATCGGTCAGGCAAAACTCGCGGACGTCCTTCGCGAGCGCCGCATCGCAGATGAGCTCGAGCTCCGCCGTGCTATCCGGGGAATGCTCGCTATGTACATGATAGTCTGCCCAAAGCATCGAGGGTACCTCCTCTACCGTTTGAAACCGGTGATATGCTTCTTTCAATTCGACGCCGAGCCGTGAATTCCTCCACTCGCTTTTAACAGACGTATGCACGCCGCTTTTGCGTCAGATAGAGCGCCCGTTCACGGACGGGGATGCCCGTTATCTCGTGCAGCGCGCGCGCGTAGAGCTCGATCTGCGGCCGGTAACGCGCGATGACCGCCGCGACGTCTTGGGCGCTGTCCGTCTTATAGTCGAGCAACACCCAGGCGCCCGCTTCGATAAAGCAGCAGTCGACGACGCCTTGGACGAGCGCCGTGCGGCCCATATCGTCCGTCATGCGCCAGTTAAAGGGCCATTCCCGCTCGGCGCGAGCCGAAGCGAGCAGGCGTTGACCGATGGTGCTGGCAAAAAATAGGTTAATATCAGAAGCGTTCACCGCCGCGCGCTCCTCCGCCGTGAGGGCGCCTTGGGCGGTCAGGCGATCCAGCGTACGTAGGATCTCCGGCAGATAGCCGTCTGTGGATTCGCGCAGGCGCCGTAGATCCATCGCCCTAAGCGCCGCATGGAAGACGGTGCCGCGCTGCGGTCCGCTCAACGCGCGCTGCTCCATGTACTGCGGACAGCGCATGGTCTCCGGCAAACCGGCTTCCGTGCTTTTACCGCGGACGATGGCGGATACGCTTGTTTTCGCGGGCAGGGCGTCCGCGGCCTGCAATTGCGGTCGCCAGAGCAGGGCTTGGGCGATATCGGCGCAGGGGACGGGCGCCTGTTCGATGTCCAAGAGCCGCATACGGAGCTCGGCTGCGCTATCGTGCGCCGTCTCCAATGTAGGCAACGCGTGATGGACGGTGAAGAGCCACCTTGAAACCCCTGCGGTGACGGCCTGAGAAGCGGACGATTGCCCGACGCCGGCGTGTACGAGCGGCGGCATGAGCATATCGAGCGGCGTCGTTATCGTTCGTACCGAGAGGCTGTCCATCGGCTGCGCCCACCTGCGCAAGCGTTTATCGAAGCCTTTTACGCGCCCGATGAGGATCAAGCGATCCCGGGCGCGCGTCATGGCGACGTACAGGATGCGCGTTTCCTCGGCGAGCGACTCGCGCAGGAGCTTGAGGCGAATGGCAGCCTGCGGGAGCGTCGCGCGGACGACGCGCATTTCCGGATCGATGCACTTGACGCCCAGCCCAAGCTGCGGATGTAAAAGCAATCGCTCGTTCAGGCTACGCGTATTGAAGCGCTTGCCCAACCCCAGTGCGATGACGATGGGGTATTCAAGGCCTTTGCTCTTGTGCATCGAAAGAATGCGCACGACGTCCTCGCCTTCACCGAGCGTCTTGGCGGTGCGGCTATCCTCGCTGCGGTGCAAACGCTCGGCCAGCCGCAAAAAGCCGTACAGGCCCCCTCCTTGCGACGCCTCGTATTCTTCTGCGCGCAGCACGAGCAGGCGTAAATTCGCCTGCCTGCCAGCGCCGCCCGGCAGCGCGCCTGCCCGCGCATAGAGGCCCGTTTCATCCATTAGACCCAAAATGAAACGGGAGAGGGGCTGATGGCGCGCGAGCAACCGCCATTGCGCCAGGTGCTCGTAAAAGGCGGACAGCCGCTTTGCCAGCTCGTCCTCGCGCGAAGCGTAGGCGCGTGCGGCCTGTGCGTAGCTACCCTCGGGCGCGGCGATGCGGATCGCGGCGAGTTCTTCGTCTGTCAACCGCGCCGCAGGGCCGTGCAGCACCGCGAGCAAGGGCTCGTCCTGCGCGGCGTTGTCGATCACGCGCAGGATGTCGAGCATCATGCGCACCTCGGGCATGTCAAAGTAGCCTTCGCCCGCGTCGCAGAAGGCGGGAATGCCCTGCGAGAGCAAAAGGCGGGCTACCTTGGGCGCGCTCCTTTGCGTGGAGCGCATGAGGATGGCGATATCTCGATACGTCACCGGTCGATAGGCGTTCTGCTTTTCATCCCATAGGGGTGTGCCGAGCAGCGACTTTATGCGCGCACAGGCGAGGGAGGCTTCCTGCTCCACGCCTTCGAGCGCGGCGTCCTCCGCCGCTTCATCCGCATCCTCCTCTTCGTCTTCGGCGTCTTCTTCGCCGTCCGCCAGCAGATGCAGCTCGACCGGCGCATCCTCGTCCGGATGCTTGAGGCCTGCGTACAGGCGCGCGCTGTCGTCATACGCGATCTCCGTGACGTCCGACCGCATACAATAGGAAAAGACGAGGTTGATGGCTTCGAGGATGTTTTTGCGGGAACGGAAGTTGCGGTTCAGATCGATGCGACGTTCTACCGCCTCCGGACGGTCTGAAAACCGCGCGTATTTCTCTAAGAACAGGGTCGGGTCGGCCTGGCGGAAACGGTAGATGCTCTGTTTGACGTCGCCCACGAAGAAGAGGTTATCCGCCTGGGCGATACGGGCGAGCAATGCTTCTTGAATGGCGCTCGAGTCCTGGTATTCGTCCACGAAGATGGCGTCGTAGTGCGCTCTCAGAGCGTCGGCCACAGCGTCGTCGGCCAGTGCGCGCAGGGCTCTATGCTCGAGGTCGTTAAAGTCGAGCAGGTTTCGTTCGGCCTTGGCGGCTTGGAAGAGGGTGTGGAATGTCTTCAGGAGCGTTCGCAGCCCGCGCAGAGCGGGCTGCATGGCGCAGATGTCCGCCGCCGCCTCAAGGAGGGAGGATTCGAGCAGCTTGGAAAGCTTTTTCTGGATGACCGCTTTGAACGCATCGCGCGCTTCTCGGAAGTCTGCCGACGCTTCGCCGTCCATCTGCTTCGCGGCCTTCCCTGCGGGCAGGCGTGCGAACGAAACACCCAAAAAGGCCTGTCGCAGCGCCTCATACCCTATACCGGCGGCGTCTTTGAGCCCGTGCAGCAAAGATGCATCCTGCTCCGCGACGGCTTCATAGGCGGGGAAGCCGGCCGCGCACAGCTTCTCCGTCCCAAGATACCGCTCGCATTGCGCGAGATGCGCGCGCGCCTCTTCCATCAAAACACCCGTCGCAGACGACTGGGCGAGCGCCTGTGCGTCGGGGGCGCAGTCTGCGATTGCGAGATCGAGCCACTCCCAGGGATCGCTTCTCGATAGCAGGAACGCGTAAAGGCTTTCGACGGTCTGAACGATTTCCTCATCGTTCATCCGGCTGGACAGCGCGAGGAAGTCGCCCTCCCCAGATTCATAGCAGGCGTCGAGCGCATCCGCCAGCGCGCCTTCCCACAGAGGACGTACGGCGCTTTCGTCCCCGAGCCGGAAGGCGGGGTCGACGTCGGCGGCCTGAAAGTGCGCGCGCAGCACGGTCATGCAGAATTTGTGCAGCGTACAGATATCCGCGCGCTCGACGAGCGCGACCTGCTTTGCGAGCGCGAGATTCCCTTCGTCCGCCGCTTGACTGAACGCTTTGAGAATGCGGGCCCGCATCTCCGCGGCAGCGGCATTTGTAAACGTGACGATTAGCATGCGGTCGATGGAGGCGCCCTCGCGGCATAGGGAGAGAATGCGCTCGACGAGTACCGCTGTCTTGCCGGATCCGGCGGCGGCGGCAACCAGAAGGCTGCTTTTGCGCGCGTCGATCGCGTCTTTCTGCTCCGTCGTCCACATAACGATCCCTCCATTTTTCTGATGTACGTATTGTATTGTTTCACGTGAAACATTGCAAGCCCGGCGCCGAATGTTTCACGTGAAACATTATCGCGCTCCTACCTGATTCGTGCGGCGTCCGAACACATAGAATGATAGCGGGCCGCCGGCACTATCAACGAAAACCATTGTTTCACGTGAAACAAAAGGCGGAATAGCGAGAAAAGATTTGGGCATCTTATTGCTTGGGATGGTTAGATGTGGTATGATAAAGATTACGTGAGTCCAAGCAAAACATTACGGCCACGAGGGGCGAGGGTAACTGCGGGGGAAGCGCCCGCTGGCAATGCTGTCTACCAAGCCCTTGATCATAAGCCTCGGCCGGAAGGCCGATAGTCGAACGGGAATCGATGCCCCGCTCGCAAACAAAAAGGAGGACATTTCAATGCCGCTCATGCCGGAATACAATAGGGAATCGATCAAGACATCCATCCTGGGTAAGCTGCAGCGATACGATGGCTGCTCGCTGGAAGAGGCTACGCCCAAACAGGTATACAAGGCGGTCGCCTCGACGGTGCGCGACCAGATCATGCAGAAATGGCGCTTTGAAAAGGAAGAGCGCAAGAACGAAAAGGCGAAGCGCCTGTATTATCTGTCCATCGAATTTTTGACGGGGCGCTGGTTGCACAACAACATGCTGAATCTTTGCGCCACGGAGGACTATAAGGCCGCCTTCAAGGACCTGGGGATCCAGATGGAGGACGTGCTCAGAGAAGAGCCGGAGCCCGCGCTGGGCAACGGCGGTCTGGGACGCCTCGCCGCCTGCTTCATGGATTCGCTCGCCACGTTGGACCTGCCGGCGATGGGTTGCTCGATTCGTTACGAATACGGCCTGTTCCGCCAGCGCATCGTCGACGGCCAACAGGTCGAGCTGCCGGACAACTGGCTGGAGTACGGCAACTCCTGGGAGATCCCCGCGCTCGAGGATGCGGTGGAGATCCACTTCGGCGGAACGGTCGAGGAGGAGTGGGTGGACGGCAGGCTGCGGACCACGCTCAAGGACTACAAGACGGTCATCGCCGTACCGTATGACATGCCGGTCGTCGGCTACGATTCGGACGTGGTGGACTGCCTGCGTATGTGGAGCGCCCGCTCTCCGCAGCGGATCGATCTGGCCTCCTTCAGCCGAGGCGATTTTGCGCGTGCGGCGGAGGAGCGCGAGCTGGCAGAGGTCATCTCTAAGGTGCTCTATCCGGAAGACAAGCACTACGAAGGCAAGATGCTCCGCCTCAAACAGCACTACTTCTTTACCTCCGCGACGCTGCAATATGCGATCAAGGATTATAAGCGCACCTACGGCGACGACCTGTCGCAGCTACCCGACAAGGTCGCCTTTCACATCAACGATACGCATCCGGGCCTCGTGATACCTGAGCTCATGCGTATTCTGGTGGACGAAGAGGGGTTGTCCTGGGAGCAGGCGGAGGATCTGACGGTGCGTTCCGTCGCCTATACGAACCATACCATCATGCCCGAAGCCCTCGAGCGCTGGCCCGAGAACATGACGCGCGAGGTTTTGCCCCGGATCTATGCGATCTTGCAGGAGCTGAACCGCCGCCTGTGCGCCCGCCTGTTCGAGCGCTTCCCGGGCGAGTGGGACCGTATCGGCGGCATGGCGATCCTGGCCTACGACCAGGTGCACATGGCCAACCTGTGCATCGCCTACAGCCATAGCGTCAACGGCGTATCGCAGCTGCACGGCGAAATCCTCAAGCAGCAGACGTTCCGCGATTACTATACCGTCATGCCCGAAAAGTTCTCCGCCATCACCAACGGCATTACGCCGCGCCGGTGGCTAATGCTGGCGAACCCGAAGCTCTCGGCGCTTTTGGATGAGAGCATTGGGGAGGGCTGGCACGGCGATATCGAGCAGCTGCGAAACATCCTGCCGCTGCGCGACGACGCCGCGTTCCGCGACGCGTTTGCCCGCGTCAAGCTCGATAACAAGGTGCGCTTTGCGAATTGGCTCGAACAGAAACAGGGTGTGAAGATCGACCCGAATACGCTCTTCGACGTGCAGGTCAAGCGCTTGCACGAGTACAAGCGCCAGCTTCTCAACGCGATCCACATTCTCGTCCTGTACAACCGGATCGACGCGGACCCGAACTATCAGATCGCCCCGCGCACGTTTATCTTCGGCGCCAAGGCGGCGCCGGGTTATACGCGCGCGAAACAAATCATCCGCTTCATCAACGTCATCGCGCAGCTGATCGAGCGTCACCCGCGCGCCAGCCGGATGATCAAGGTTGTCTTCCTGGAGAACTACGACGTATCCACCGCCGAGATGCTGATGCCGGCGGCGGAGGTCTCCGAGCAGCTGTCCACCGCGAGCAAGGAAGCCTCCGGCACGGGCAATATGAAGTTCATGATGAACGGCGCGGTGACGATCGGCACCATGGACGGCGCGAACGTGGAGATTCACGACGAGGTCGGCATCGACAATATCTACATCTTCGGCATGCGCGCGCACGAGGTCGAGGCGCTCTACGCGGCGGGCACGTACAACTCCGCCCTGATCTTCGAGACAAACCAGGAGATCCGCAAGGCGCTGACGATGATGATCGACGGGTCGCTCACGCCGGAGAACCCGATTGTCTTCCAGGATCTGTATCATGCGCTGCTGTTCGGGGAATACGGCAACATGGCGGATCCGTACCTCGTGCTCAAGGATTTCGGATCCTACTCCATGGCGCAGCGCCGCCTGAACGACGATTATCTCGATCAGGAGAAGTGGCAGCGCAAGGCGATCACGAATACGGCGTGCTCCGGCGTGTTCTCGTCGGACCGCACGATCGCCGAGTATAATGACCGGATTTGGCATCTGAAAGCGCTCAAAAAGCGGTAAAAGCGTACCATTCTACGGAATATGCTGCTCTCGCACCGGCGGGGCAGCATATCCTGTATATTTTTAACATATTAAAGTGATAAAAAAGATGTTGACAAGCGCGTAGACATGCGCTACAATACAGACAACTTCAGATCAAACCGTGGAGAAAAGAGGAGTACATGTCCTCGATGCTTTCAAGCGAGCTGCGGAGAGTGCGAGCGCGGCAAGATAGAGACATGGAATGGGCTTTTCGAGGGTCTTCCTGAAACATGCAAGTAGGGAAGAACGGGGGAGCGAACCCGTGATCAGGTCGCGGCGCATGCTTGTGCGCACAGAGAGGGCCGTAAGGCCAAGATGAGTGGTACCACGGATCGAAAAATCCGCCTCATGCTTCGATAGGAGCATGAGGCGTTTTTTTAATCAGACGAGAAAAGACGAGAAGAGAATGGAGGAACCCCACATGAAAAAGTTGCTTTGTATCTTAACCGCCCTGACGATGATGATGACCGCCTGCCTGGCGCTGGCGGAGGAGACCTATACCATCGGCATCGCACAATTTGCCGTGCACGGCTCCCTGGACAACTGTCGCGAGGGCTTTCTCGCGGGCCTGGCCGAAAACGGCATCGTAGAAGGCGAGAATTTAAAGATCGAATATCAGAACGCGCAGGCGGACATGGGCATCACCAACCAGATCGCCCAGCAGTTTGTCTCGGGCAAGGTCGACCTGATCTGCGCCATCGCGACGCCGATCGCCCAGGCCTGCTTCAACGCGGCGGACGGAACGGACATCCCGACGATTTACACCGCCGTCACCGACCCGGTCGCAGCGATGTTGGCGAAGGCGGACGGTACGGCGAGCGGCAACGTCACCGGCACGAGCGACAAGCTGCCGATCGAGGCGCAGCTAAAGATGATCCGCGCGCTGATGCCGGAGGCGACGAAGATCGGCATCCTTTACTCGACCAGCGAGGTCAACAGCGAGAGCGCGATCAAGGAATACGAGGCGCTTGCGCCGGATTACGGCTTTGAGATCGTGGTCAGCGGCATCAGCGCCACGCCCGACATCCCGCTCGCGCTCGACGCGCTGCTGCCCAAGGTGGATTGCCTGACGAATCTGACGGACAACACCGTCGTATCCTCCCTGGCGGTGCTGCTGGACAAGGCGGGCGCCGTGGGCAAGCCGGTATTCGGCAGCGAGGTCGAACAGGTAAAGCTGGGCTGCGCGGCGAGCGAGGGCCTGGAGTACTTCGAGCTGGGCAAGCAGACCGGCGCGATGGCGGCCAAGGTGCTCAAGGGCGAGGCCAAGGCGGAGGACATCCCCTACGAGATCATCGCGGACAGCAGCCTGTACGTAAACTACGAGGCGCTGTCGGCGGCCGGCATCGAATTGCCCGAGGATATGACCGCGCGCGCGATCGACGTATCGAAGCTATAAGCGGGAAGACGCTCCCCCAAACCTTGTGCATAAGGGATGCATCCCTTATGAATCCCTCCTTCGCGCCGCGGCGCGGTGGTGGGATTGTCAAGGGGCGACGCCCCTTGACCGGGGGTTTGGGGCGCGTAGCCCCAAAAGGAGGATTGCCCGAAGATGGGTATTGTGCTGGGTACGATTGAACAGGGACTGATT
>JAEYAR010000162.1 GCA_023404715.1 Bacillota bacterium
AGCTCCTTTTGCTTTTTCGCCATACATGCGCCGCAAAGATGCAGCTGCGTGGCAACGCCGTTTTGTACCTGCGTATAGTGTATCGTCGCCGGGTTTTTCCCACATTCTTCACAAAGCATCTTTATGCCTCCCTCCTGCGTTTGGCCAGCTCCAGGATCATGCTGCGCAGCGTCCCCGCGCACAGCGTATCTTTCATGCTCAGCGGCAGGGGCACGGCCTGCGGCGTAAGCGCCGCCGCCATGAGGTGCGCCTCCTGCGGGCTGACGATCTCCTCGCTCTGTAGCCGCGCGAGGATGCGCATGGCGTCCGCGTGGGAGATCGAGTTGCCGATCCGCTGATAAATGGTCTTGAGCAGGTCGTCCTTGTCGCTGCTGGCAATCCGCACGATGCGGATGTACCCCCCGCCGCCCCGGCGGGATTCGATCACATAACCGTGGTCGGGGGTAAAGCGCGTCGCCAATACGTAATTGATCTGCGACGGCGCGCATTGAAAGTGCTCGGCCAGCTCGTTTCGCTTGAGCTCGACCTGCGTGTCGTCCTCCTCCATCAAGGCCTTGATAAAGGCCTCGATCGTATCGCTAAGCGGTTTCATGAGACCACCTCGTCTTTTCATTGACCTACTTTGACTATATTATACGCCTGAATGCGCGTTCGTCAAGGGCTTAGGGAAAAAAATCCGATTCAAACGCCGCCATGAGGCCAAAAAACGTTCCCGGCCTTATGCCGGAAACGCCCTTTTCACGATGGTTTGGGGCTCATAAAGCCTCCCATTTTTGCATATTGGGCGCATAGACGGGGCGGCAATACCGCTCGACCGTGAGCGCAGCCCTATAGAGCCTCGCCTCGTCTGCGCCATAGAGAATGATACCGCGCGGCATGCCGTCGTCGCCCATGCACAATTTCAGCGCCAAAGACGCAAAACCCGTAAAATGCATGATATTGGTCGGTCCCGTCATCACGCAGGCGTCATACGTACTCATATTTTGAAACATTGCCTCGCGCATGCGCCCGCGCTTATAAACTGCATGAAGATAGGGCGCGTCATCGAGCCTACCCGATGCCTGCGCCCAAGCCTCCTGAAGATAAGAAATTCCATACTTCATCGCCTCAGGGTGGGCTTCATAAAACGCGATAATCTCTGCCAGGCTCTTAGCGCTCGCCGGCGTCTTTGCGAGATAGGCTTCCAGATCGTGTTTAAACTCACAGCGCATGATGTCCTTCATTTCCGGCGTATAGGGATGATAGACCTCGCTCATCTTCGCTCCGGCGCCGCGCAAATCGCGGAATAATGCCTCATATCGCGCCCATTGGTCTTGTGAAACCTGATCGCGGTTGTATGTGTTTACCGCGAGGTGTAAATCGCCCGCAGCGGCGGGCGCAATATCCAAGCCTCCTTCATCGCGCATCCCCTGATAGACGAGCAATGCGTCCGTAAAAGTGTCCGCCATCGGGCCGGCGCTGTCGAGCGTATGCGAAATCGGGATGATGCCCTCTGAGGGCAAAGCCCCGTGCGGCGGCTTCAAGCCTACGACGCCGTTATTTGTAGCGCATGCCACGATCGAAAAGGAGGTATCGGTGCCGATGGACGCCGCGCAAAGCGCTGCGGACACGGCGACCGCCGACCCCGAACTGGACCCGCTGGGGTCCGCTAAAGCATCATATGCGTTTTTTACCTGTCCGCCGCCGGAGCTATATCCGTTCGGCATGCCCTGCGAAGTATAGTTTGCGAACTCGGTCATATGGGTCTTTCCAAGGATGATTGCGCCGTTTTTACGCAGATTTGCGATAATGGGAGCATCGCGATCCGCCAGATTGCCTTTTAAGGCCAGGCTTCCCGCGGTCGTGTGCATGCCTGAAACGTCAATATTATCCTTTACAAGGATCGGCAACCCAAACAGAGGGCGTTCGCTATCCATATAGCCCGCATCCATTCGCTCGGCCTGCTCGATCACATCGGGGTTTAACTCCGCTACCGCATTCAATCCCCTCGCGCCGTCATAGCGTTCAATGCGCTCAAGGTATAGGCTCACGAGTTCTTTAACCCCAATACGCCTTTCACGGATTGCTCGCAGCACCTTTGTCGCACTGCGCATCCTCGGTCCGTCATTAGCCCCAACCATAGCTCAACGCCTCCCGCCTCATCCGCTTTCGCCTACAGCCGCCAATAGCGGTATCCTGCGCGCTGCACCTCGTCCTTGTCGAGGATGCTCTTGACGTCGACGATGACCTTCTCCTGCGCCGGCATGGGCTTAAACAGCCGGTCGATCTGCTCAAGGCTCAGCGACTTAAACGCGCTGTGCGCCACCGCGATCACCACGCAGTCCGCGTCGGCGAGCGAATCCAGCGCCTTGAGCTCCACGCCGTACTCGCGCCTTGCGTCCTGCGGCTGGGCGCAGGGGTCGACGACGGCGGGCTCTATACCGTATTCGCGCAGGCGGCCTATGATGTCCGCCACCTTGGAGTTGCGCGTGTCCGGGCAGTCCTCCTTGAACGTAAGCCCCAAGATGACCACCTTGGCGAACCGCACGGCCTTGCCCGCGAGCACCAGGTTTTTGATCACCGCGTCCGCCACAAACGCGCCCATGCCGTCGTTGATCTTGCGCCCGGAGAGGATGATCTGCGAATGATAGCCGAGCTTCTCCGCCTCGTAAACAAAGTAATACGGATCCACCCCGATGCAGTGGCCGCCTACGAGCCCCGGATAGAAGCCCAGCGCGTTCCACTTGGTGTTCATCGCGTCGATGACCTCTTTCGTATCGATGCCCATGCGGTCGAACACCATCGCCAGTTCGTTCATAAAGGCGATATTGATGTCGCGCTGGCTGTTTTCCACCACCTTGGCGGCCTCTGCCACCTTGATGGTCGAGGCCCTGTGCACCCCCGCCTCGATCACCAGCTCGTATACGCGGGCGATTTCCTCCAACGCCTGCTCGTCCATGCCCGAGACGATCTTGCGGATGCTCTCTAAACGGTGCACCTTATCGCCGGGGTTGATGCGCTCTGGTGAATAGCCGATCTTGAAATCCGTCCCGCAGCGCAGGCCGGATTCCTTCTCGAGGATCGGCACGCACACGTCCTCCGTCACCCCTGGGTAAACCGTCGACTCGTAGACGACGATCGATCCCTTCGTCAGGTTACGTCCGACGAGCGCGCTGGCGCCCTCTACGGGCGAAAGGTCCGGCGACTTATCGGAATTGACGGGCGTCGGTACGGCCACGATATGAAACTTCGCCTCCCGCAATTTCGCCTCGTCGCTCGTGAACTCCGCCGTGGACGTTGCCACCGCCGCATCGCCCACCTCGCGCGTGGGATCGATGCCGCGCCTATAGAGCCCGATTTTTTCGCGGTTCAAATCAAACCCTATGACTTTGACCTTGCGGGCAAACGCCACGGCGATGGGCATGCCTACATACCCCAGTCCGATAACGGCGATCTTTTCTTCCCCGCGGACGATTCGTTCGTACAGTGTCATATCTGCCTCCAGCGGCGCTCTGGCGCCGCATTCCCATCGGCGCATCGCCCATCTTTTTTCTCAATTATAGCATTCCTCGTGCGGCAGCGCAAGGCGCGATACCGCCTCGATTCTACAAACGGTTCGACAGCTCTTTTCTGTATAGGACCTTCTTCGCAGCGCTTGAAAAGCAGGGCGGATTGTGTTACACTTTCCGCATGAATTAAAGGGAGTCGGTCGGTATGTTTACATTCAATCTCAAATATGGCAGACGGTCGGTCTGTTTACAGCTTTCAGACGCGAAATCTGTCGTCGCGCTGCGTCAAAGCGAACGTCCGACGCTTGTCGATTTACGCGAGGCGTTTTTGCGCGCTGTCGAAACGGCGTCTATCTGCAGTCCGCCGCTGCGTACGCTTCTGGCGCCCACGGATGAGGTCACCCTCGTCATCAGCGACGTGACCCGCCTGTGGATGCGTCAAGACCTGCTCTGCGAGCTGTTGGTACGCTACTTAAACGAGACCCTCGGCATCCCCTTTGCCCAAATCGCCGTGCTCGTCGCGCTGGGCACGCATCGTCCCCAGACGCCGGAGGAGCTGGAGCGCATCTCCTCCCCTTACGCCTATGCGCGGGTGGCCGTCGTCAACCACGACTGCGACGCCGCTGACCTCGTTTATCTGGGCGATACCTCCTACGGCACGCCTGTGCGCGTACATCCGCTCGCCGTCGGGCGCAAGGTCATCACATTGGGCGGTCCGGTGCACCATCTGATGTCGGGCTATGGCGGCGGCAGGAAGAGCATCCTGCCGGGCATCTGCGCGCGAGAGACGATCCTGTGCAATCATCTGCACGCCCTGTCGCCCGACGCGCCCCGTTCTAACCCGCTCATCGGCATGGGAAAGCTTAGCGGCAACCCGCTGCACGAGGACATGATGGAGGCCGCCGCCATGGTCGCCCCCGTCTACACCCTGCAGGCCGTGATGAACGGCGCCGGCCAGCCCTGCGCGCTCTTCGGGGGCGACTGGCAAGCCGCCTGGCTTCGCGCCTGCGACGCGGTGCAGGCGATCAACGGCGCGCCCATCGCCGAAAAGGCCGACGTGGTGATCGCCAGCTGCGGCGGTTATCCCAAGGATATCAACCTCTATCAGGCGGTCAAGACGCTGCTTAACGCCGCGCAGGCCGTGCGCGAGGGCGGAACGCTCGTCTTTCTGGCCGAGTGCCCGGAAGGCGGCGGCGCGCCCGAATTTTTCGATTGGATCATCCCCCTGCGCGAAGGCCGTCTCGATCCGGCGCTGCGCGATGGCTTTACCATCGCAGGCTACATCTTCTATGCGGCCTGCGAGGTGATTTCGCGTGTAGACGTGCGCATCCTCAGCGCCCTGCCCGCTGATACGGTGCAGGCGATGGGCATGCGCGGCTATCGGGATGTCTCGGCCCTGATCGCCGATCTCGGTCTTCATGCAAAGCGCGTCTACGTCATCGAAAACGGCGGCAGCGTCGTACCCTACACGGTGAAAAATGAAAGAAGATGAAAAAGGGGCTTGACAAACGGCCGAAACTGTGTTTTCATAAGATCCATCAAACCGAGGATGTGGAGATCAAACCACCAGCGCATTCACAGAGAGCCGGGGTGCTGAGAATCCGGCAAAGAGCGGGGCGGCAAATGGACCACAGAGGGCATGGTGAAAGGCCGGTATCGGGCCGATTATTCCATGACGCAGCTCCAGCGTTAGCGGGAGAAGGGTGTGTCGGCACTCTATTGAGCAGGGCGCTTATCGCGTCAAGCAAGGTGGCATCGCAGGTGTATCGCATCTGTCCTTGTAAGAAGGACGGATGCGTTTTTTATTTCCCGTCACCCTCCGCTCAATGTGGCCTTCCGGCGAAATTCAATTTTCAAAAAGGAGTGTCCCATCATGAAAAAGACCGTCTTTATCCTGCTGTCTCTCCTCCTCCTCGCCGTCGCATGCGTCGCCGCCGCGCAAGAGCCGCTCACCGTCGGCATCCTGCAGCTCGTCGAAAACGGCGCATTCAAAGATATGCGCGAGGGATTCATCGCCCGTGTGCGCGAGCTCGGTTTCGGCGAAGATCAGAT
This sequence comes from Bacillota bacterium, assembly GCA_023404715.1. Taxonomy (GTDB): domain Bacteria; phylum Bacillota; class Clostridia; order Christensenellales; family Aristaeellaceae; genus Beduinella. The sequence continues at coordinate 5,541 of JAEYAR010000162.1, forward strand.
CGTGTTCGCCGAAAAGAACGCCGCCGGCGACATGAGCAGCCTTTACGCCCTATGTCAAAACCTGGCGGACGACGAGGTCGACGCCGTCGTCGCGATCGCCACGCCCGCCGCGCAGGCCATGGTCGCGGCCGAGAGCGGCATCCCCGTCTTCTTCATCTCCGTCTCCAACCCCGTCGGCGCGGGCATCATCACGGAAATGGCCTCGCCCGATCAAAACGCCACCGGCACATCCAACGCCATTCCGGTGGACGAGATGTTCAAGCTTTCCGACCGCTTGACGCCGGGCGTCGGGCAGTACGGGCTGCTCTATTGCGCCAGCCAGGTCAATTCCGTCACCACCGTCGAGAGCGCCAAGGCCTATTTAGATCAAAACGGCATCGCCTATGAAGAGGCGGTCGTCACCTCCTCCTCCGAGGTGTACGAGGCGACGCTCGCCCTGATCGAGGGGGGCGCGGAGGCGATCTTCTGCCCCAACGACAGCGTGATTCAAGACGCCATGGAGGTCGTCGCCGAGGCGGCGCGCGAGGCGAAGATTCCCGTCTACGGTTCGTCCGCGGTCATGGTGCGCTCGGGCGCATTTGCGACCATCAGCATTAGCGATCAGCAGATCGGCGCGATTACGGCCGACATGTTCGTCCAGCATTTGCGCGGCACGCCCATTGAGAAGATCCCCGCCGTCGTCGTCGACCAATTTACCACCGTCCTCAACAAGGCGACGGCCGACGCCATCGGGGTCTCTCTCTCTGAGGACGTCCTCGCCTCCTGCGAAATCGTAGAGTAAAAAAATGCCCCCGTGTCAGGGGAAGAAAGGGGTTTCTCGATGCTACAGTTCGTAGGGGCCTTGCAGATGGGTTTTGTATACGGTCTGCTCGCGCTGGGCGTATATATCACGTTCCGAATCCTCAACACGCCGGATCTCACGGCGGACGGCAGCTTTACGCTGGGCATGGTGGTCTGCGCCGTTTGCACCGCGGCTGGCCATCCCTTCCTGGGGCTCGCGATGGCCGCACTCTCCGGCGCGCTGGCCGGCAGCGTCACCGGCCTTCTGCAGACAAAGCTAGGGATCTACCCCATTCTGGCGGGCATTTTGACGATGAGCGGTCTATACTCCGTCAACATGTTCGTGCTCGGCGGCACGCCGAACATGCCGCTGAGCCGTACGGTCTTCAAGATCGCCTACGCCCTTTTTCCCGGGGCTTCCAAGGCCGGCAAAGGCGCCGTGGCGCTCTGCATCGCCTTTCTCGTGTGCGCGCTGTGCGCATCGTTCCTCATCTGGCTGTTTCATACGCACATCGGCCTATGCGTGCGGGCTACGGGCAACAACGAGGAGATGGTACGCTCCTCCTCCATCCCCGCCGGCCGCGTCAAAGTTTTCACGTTCGCGCTCGCTAATGCCTGCGTCGCGCTCTCCGGCGCGATGAGCGCCCAGCTGCAGGGCTTCGCCGACGTCAACGCCGGCATCGGCATGGTCGTCGTGGGCATCGCCTCGGTCATCATCGGCGAAGGGGTTTTCGGCCGGCGCGGCGTGACCTGCGGAATCCTCTCCGCCATCGTGGGCTCCATCCTCTATCGCATGATCTACGCTTTGGCCTTTCGCTCCAGCTTCTTTCCGGCCTACGCGCTCAAGCTCATCTCCGCTTGTATTGTGGCCGCCGCGCTGGCCATTCCGGCCGTACGCGCAAGCCTATCACAGCGTCGCATGCGAAGGAAGGCCGCGCGCAGCGCTTGCGACATACCCTTTCAGAAAGGAGGCGCTTCCGCATGTTGATGCTTCAAAACGTATCGGTTACGTTCTTCAAAGGCACGCTCAACGCGCATCAGGCGATAAACACCGTCAGCCTGCACCTCGTCCAAGGCGATTTTGTCACCGTCGTCGGCTCCAACGGCGCGGGCAAATCGACGCTGCTAAACGCCATCTGCGGAGGCGTCCCCGTCGACGGCGGGCGCATCCTGCTCGGCGGGGAGGACATTACCTTCCTGCCGGATTACAAACGCGCCCGGCGCATCGGCCGCCTTTTTCAGGATCCCATGCGCGGCACCGCGCCGGATATGACCCTCGCTGAAAACCTGGCACTCGCCTACGCCCGCGGGGCGCGCAGCCCCTTTTCTCTCGGCGTGCGCGCAAAGGATATCGCTCGCTTCCGCGAGGCGCTCAGCGCCTTTCATATGGGGCTGGAGGACCGCCTGCACATGAAGGTGGGCCTGCTCTCCGGCGGCCAAAGGCAGGCCATGGCGCTGCTCATGGCGACGATCGCCTCCCCCAGCCTGCTGCTGCTCGACGAGCACACCGCCGCGCTCGACCCGGCGACGGCGGAAACGGTCCTGCGCATCACGCAGGAAATCGTCCGCGCGCAGCGTCTGACGACGCTCATGATCACGCATAACCTGTATTCCGCCCTCTCGCTGGGAAACCGCACGGTCATGATGGACGCGGGCCGCATCGTGCTCGACGTCAGCGGCAAGGAGCGCGAAAGCATGACGGTCGACGGCCTGCTTTCCCGCTACGCTCAGGCGAGCGGCGAGGCCTTCGGCAGCGACCGCGCGCTGCTCTCCCGCAGGGTATCCTAAGAGGCTCTGTCCCGGCTTTCAAGCGACGCTTATTCGAGGGGTGCTCGTTCAAGCGTCGTTCAGAAGCCGGGACAGAGCCCCTTTTCTTTTTATCCTATTTCGTTTGCCGTCGGCGTCGCGTCCATCTGCTCTTTTACGACCTCGATCGCCTTTTGCAGCTGCATGTCCTTGTCGTGCGGAATGTTGTTGATCCCGTAACGCAGCTGCACATCCTCCGCCTGCTCCACCGCGACGTCGGGCTCGATGCCGGTGCCGTGAATACAGACCCCGGAGGGTGTAAAGTAGCGCGCGACGGTCATCTGCATGCCGGCGCCGTCCGATTGAAAGGGGAAAACCGCCTGCATGATGCCCTTTCCAAACGTCTTTTCGCCTACCAGCAAGCCCACGCCGGAATCCTTTACCGCGCCCGCGACGATCTCCGAGGCGCTCGCGCTGTAACCGTTGACCAGCACTGCCAGCGGCAAGCCCAGCATCTCTTCATCCGAGCGTTCCTCCGTGCGGTTGCCGTATCGGTCTTCGGTCGAAACGATGACGCCCTCCGGCAGCAGCACGTCTGCGATCTGCACCGCGTCGGTGACGAGCCCGCCGCCGTTGCTGCGCAGGTCCAAAATCATGCCCTTTGCGCCCTGCACCTCAAAATATGCGACCGCCTCTTTGAATCCCTGCACCGCATCGCCCATGAAGTCGTAGACGATGACATACCCGATGCCGTCTTCCAGCATCTCATATTCGGCGTAGTTCATCTCGATTTGCGCGCGCTCGACGGGCAGGTCCATCGTCTCTTCCCCGCGCAGCACGGTGATCGTGACCTGCGTGCCCGGCGTGCCGCGCATCGCTGCGACCGCCTGGTTTTGCTCGTAGCCCGTATAGCCGACGCCGTCCACACCGATGATCTTGTCGCCCGCCAGCACGCCCGCTTTTTCCGCCGGGCTATTTTTGAATACGCGGGTGACCGTCATCAAATAGTCGTTCAGGTCCACGATCAGCTGCGTGCCGATGCCCGCGTAAGTCCCCTCTACGCTCTCGTTCATCGATTCGTAGCTCTCCGGCGTATAATAGAAGGAATACGGGTCGTCCAGCCCGACCATCAGGCCGATCGCCGCGTACTCCAGCATCGCGTCCACGTCCGGCTCCTCGTAATACATCGCATCCACCATCTGCAGCATCGTATCAAGCCGGTCGAACCGCTTCAGACGGTCATATTCCTCCTGGGTAATCGTTACGGTCTGATCCTTGTTTTTCCGGGGGCCAAAGAGCAGCCCCGCCGCGGAAGCCGCCAGCGTCGCCGTGACCAGCGCCGCCGTCACGGCGATCAGCGCCAAGCGTTTTACGTTTCTATATCGCATCCCGTTTCGGACCTCTTTCTATCGCATTTACCCATCAGACGCATCAGACCGCCTATTTCTTGCGGCCGCGTTAGCTCTTCCTATTTGATAAAAGGGATTCCGGCGTTTAGCCGAAATCCCCATTCCGTCCTGGCTTAGTAGACGGGCCGCGGCTTATCCCTGCCGCTCTTGCCGAGCAGGAGCATCATCTTAAAGGTCACCGCATCGTCAAACTTGCGCAGGTCCAGCCCTGTTTGGCGCTGCACCTTGTCCAACCGGTAGACGAGCGTGTTGCGGTGGATGTACAGCTGGCGGGCCGTATCTGAAAGGTTCAAGTCCTTTGCGAAGAACATCTCAATGGTGTGCAGCATCTCCTCGTTGAACAGGCGAGCCGTCCGGCGGTTAAAGAGGATGCTGTGGTAACGCTGGCCGAGCTCGCGCGGGATGTCCATCAGGAAGCGCTCGAGCACGAGGTTGCGGTAGACGAAGATATGCATGTCCCCGCAGAACGTACGGCCGACCTCCACCGCGCGGCGCGATTCACGATAGGATTCGCCCAGCTCAGAAAGCAGATGCTTCGGTTCGCCGATGCCGACGATGCTGCTGTGGCCCAGCTCGTCCATCAGCATCTGGTCGATCGCCTCTGCGAGCTGATAGAGCTCTTCAAAGGACTCCACCTGCTCCATGCTCTTGAGGAGAACCACCGTATGACGGTCCATCTCGATCAGCAGGTCGCCGTTCGCGCGCGGCACCAATTCCTCAAGCTGCGCGAACGCCGTGTCGTTCTCCGTCTGCAACAGCTGGAAGACGAGCACGCAACGGTCCCGCTCCATCTCAATCTGGTGCTCATGCGCGAGCGCCTCGAGCTCAGAGCCCGTCAGTTCCTCGCGCAGCACGCGGCGATACACGTCATACCGGCTGGCAATCGGGGCCTCGCCGCGCCCCATCGATTGAATCATCGCGCCCGCGAGCAGGATACAGTCGTGCGTGGAGGCCCCCTGCGAATCCGCGCAGAGCACGAGCTCCGGCGTGATGCCGATCGTCAGGAACGTCTTGCCGTCGAACGCGACGGGCAGGCCCGGCTCCATAAACTCGGGCAGGTTCAGACGAACCTGCTGCTCCTCGGGCAAGAGCACATTTCCCTCATCGTCCAATAGCCAGATCGGCTGCATCAGCCGCGCCAATACCTGTTGAACCTGATTTAAAAAACGCTTTTCAGGTACCATGAGATTAACTCCTCTCCTTGCTTCCATATCATGACATTATCAGCAATATTCACTGAAACTCTTTATGGTTTAGCATCATACCTTTTCTATTATAATCGATTTCCTCGAAATATGCTAGAGGCATATGACCAATTCCAATCTTTTTGGCGCGATAACACCGTTATGATTTGGCGCTTTTGTCGATTATAGTCAAAAACGCACAAAAAGAGGGCCGCAAGCAAAACTTGCCGCCCTCGGATTATGCCTTAGCGAGAGACGATCGTCACTTCGGTGTCCTTGTCGAAGAACTGCAGACGGTTTGCATCAAAGGCGATCTTGATCGTGTCGCCGGTGCGGGCCGTCGAGCGCGGGTCGACGCGGGCGATGATGTTCTCGTCCTTGCCGGAGGTCTTCAGGTACAGATAGGTCTCAGAGCCCATCAGCTCAACAACCTCGACCTTCGCATCGATCACGCTGGTCTCGGAATTGGCGATGAAAACTTCTTCATCGTGGATGTTCTCAGGACGGATGCCCATGTAAACTTCCTTGGAGATGTAGCTCTCGTCGATGAACTTGGAGATCTTGCTGACCGGAACCTTGACCTTGTTGTCGCCGAACTTCGCCCAGACGCCGTCCGCCTGCTTTTCGAGCTTAACGGTAAAGAAGTTCATCTGCGGGCTGCCGATAAAGGAAGCGACGAACAGATTGCACGGATAATCGTACAGGTTCTGCGGCGTGTCGACCTGCTGGATGAAGCCGTCCTTCATGACGACGATGCGCGACGCCATGGTCATGGCTTCCGTCTGGTCGTGGGTAACATAGATGAACGTCGTCTGCAGGCGCTGATGCAGCTTGGTAATCTCCGTACGCATCGCAACGCGCAGCTTGGCGTCCAGGTTGGAGAGCGGTTCGTCGAAGAGGAAGACCTTCGGGTCGCGAACGATGGCGCGTCCGAGCGCAACGCGCTGGCGCTGACCGCCGGACAGAGCCTTCGGCTTACGGTTGAGCAGGTGTTCGATGTCGAGGATCTTCGCCGCTTCGTGCACGAGCTTATCGATTTCCGCCTTCGGCTTCTTGCGCAGTTTCAGGCCGAACGCCATGTTGTCATACACGGTCATGTGCGGATAAAGGGCGTAGTTCTGGAAAACCATCGCGATGTCGCGATCCTTCGGAGCCACGTCGTTTACGAGCTTTTCGCCGATGTACAGCTCGCCGTCAGAGATTTCTTCCAGACCTGCGACCATGCGCAGCGTCGTGGACTTACCGCAGCCGGACGGGCCGACGAGAACGATAAACTCCTTGTCTTCAATGTCCAAGCAGAAGTCGCTCACTGCCGTTACATTGCCGGAATAGATCTTGTAGATGTGCTTCAAAGATACGCTTGCCATCAGAGATCCCCCTTACTAAATATTGAGTTGTGGTCTACGGGCAAACTGGGTTGGGCTTGACTGCCAACCTCATTTGCCACCATTATACCGGTTTATGTTGCGAACGTAAATTGCTTAAATACACAAAGTTAATCCAATCCCTTTGTGTAGTCTCCATCACAATTTTGTCACAATTTTTCACGGTTCTGTCCTGTTTCCGTCCGTTTTATACCACAATCCAATCTTGCCCCGCCATATCTCCCGATTCCTTCGTTTTTCGCTCATTCTCTTCGTTTTTCACCGGCAACGAAATCGTGCTTGCCAGAATGTGAATTTTTATGTTATCCATCCTTCATTTTCAAGCCAGCCATTCCCATGCGTAAACGTTATCGCATGGGCCCCGCCTGCATTTCCATGTTTACTGCTTCATCAAAGAAATACCTACATTTCATCATTGCGCAGCGCTTCTACCGGCATCAGGCGCGATGCGCGCAGCGCCGGATACACACCAAAGAAGAGTCCTATTGTACCGGAAAAGCCGATTGCGGCCGCCAGTGTCCGCAGGGAGGCGTAGATCGAAATGCCGATGAGCTGCGACGCGCCGACGATCAGCACGCTGCCCGCCGCCATGCCCAGCATGCCTCCCAGTAGCGCGTAGGAGACCGCCTCCGCCAGAAACTGCAAAAGAATCGTCCTGCCCGTCGCTCCCAGCGCCTTCATCAGGCCGATTTCGCGTCTGCGCTCCCGCACGCATACGAGCATGATGTTCATGACGCCGATGCCGCCGACCAGCATACAGATCATCGCCACGCATGACATGACGAGCAGAAAGATCTGCAAAATCCTGCGCGCAGCCGCCATTTCCGCCTCCAGCGTCATGGCCTCGTACCCGTTGCCATAACGGCGCGTCAGGATATTTTCCGCCCGCTGCGCCACGGCTGAAATGTCCCTGGATGCATCGACCGACAGCACCAGCTCGTCTACGCGGCTGCCGTACAGCGTTTCAAACACGGTAATGGGGATGTACGCCTTGCCCGTGCTCGCCGCGATGACGCGCTCCGACGTGTCGGGGCCGATGACCCCGACCACGGCAAAGCGCCTGCCGGCGATGTCGATCGTCTGCCCCACGGCTTCCCCCGATCCGAATAGCCGCGCCTTGGCCGCAGCGTCGATTACCGCGACCGCCCGCGTATTTTCCACGTCCCGCGCGAGCAAAAAGCGGCCGCTTTGCATCTGCACCTTCTCGATGTCTCCCATCTGCGCGTCGCAGCCCGTCAGCTTTACGGGCATCGTCGCGTCCGCCTTGGTGGCATACGCGGTCTGATACGCGCAAGCGCTGACGGCTACCTGCTCAATCCCCCGCTCGATCAGCCCCGCATCCTGGCGGCGCAGCGCGGCGCCCTCCTGCGCCTGGGCGTGCACCCAGGCCCGCCCTACGCCGATGCGCCCCAGCTCTGTTTCGACCTCGCGCTGCCCCGCATCGCCGATGGCCGTGATGGCGACGATCGCCCCGATCCCGATGGATAGGCCCAGCACCGTCAGGATCGAGCGCACGGGCGTTTGAAAGATGCTTTTGAGCGATAGCCCCAGCACATCCCGAAGTCGCATTACGGCCCCACCGCCTTTACATACCGGCCCGCCTCAAGCTCTCCATTCGCATCCGTCGCCACCGTAAGGGTCCGCGGGGCGTTCAGTACCTCGATCCCAAAGTCGTCCTGCAGCCCCGTCTTGAGCTTCAGCGGCCATACGCGCTCCTCGTAGATCTGCCATACGCTCTGTTCGTCGTCGCCGAAGGCCTCTACCGGCAATACGAGCGCATGGGCGCTTGATGCGCGGACGATCTGCACGTCCACCCGCGAACCCACGGGCAGGTCGATCTCCTCGTCCGGTATCACCTCCACATCCGCAAGGCTTACACCGTCTACGCGCGCCATCGGCAGGCCGACGGAGGCCACGCGGCCCGTCCCGATGATCTTGTCGTCGCGCAGCAGCCGCACCGGCAGCCCCACCCGTAGCCTCGCCGCGTCACGTTCCCCTACCTGCATGGATACGCACTGCTGCGCCCCCGCAAGCGTAAGCGCCGGCGTTCCGGCGAGCAGCACCTCGCCGCTTTTGACATGGGTGTATAGCACCTGCGAATCCTGCTGCGCACGGATGGTCAGCGCCGCCATCTGGGCGGCGAGCGCTTCCACCTCGTCCGCCGCCGCCTCCTGCTGCGCCGCCGCCAGCGAATTCGCCGCATCGCTTCCAAATGTTTGGATCGCGGCGCTCTGCGCGCGGCGCACCCCTTGCTGCAGCTGCGTCTCCAGCAGCGAGCCGTCCAGGCGCAGCAGGGCCTGCCCCGCTTGAACCCATTGCCCGGCTTCTACGTACAGCTCCGCCACCCGTCCGCCCGTCTGACTCGCCACCGAGCAGGTATCCTGCCGTCCGATTACGCCGCTGCCCACGACGCAATCCTCGATCGTCCGGCGCGTGAGCTGCGCCGTTTTCACCTTGACCGCCTGTTCGCGCGGCCAGAACAGCATCGTCAGCACCGCGCATGCGGTAACGACGAGCAGGCCGCGCGTCATCCATTCCTTATGCAAATTCATCACCCTCCCGCATCGCATTTTTATTCTGCCGGTGCGCGCGGCGATTATCCCAATGCATCCCCTTTAAGAAATGGAAGCGCAAAAGGCGCATAAAAACGGCCGCGATTCATACCGCGGCCGTCTCAGGGTGCTTCCCTTGTGAAGCGCCTATTCCTTTTCCTCATTTTTCGCGATGAGCCGGTCGCAGTCTGATGCCGGATAGCCGAGCAGCGCGCCAAAGCGCAATGCGATCTGCTTCCTCGCATCGCCGTCGTAGCTCCCCGCCGCGATCAGCGCCCGCTTTTCGCGCTTGAGCGCCTGATAGTTCGCCATCGTGTCCGCCTCGCGGTAAAAAAGGATGTTGTGCTTTCCCCGGTTCATCGAAAGCGGAAACAGGTCGGTCAGCAGCGGCTCATCCTCCGCCGCGTATAGAATCCCGTATTGACGGCAAATCTCCTCGCAAAACGGGAGGAATGCGTCGCGCTCCTTAGCCGTATCGCAGGGATGGGCGAGCGCAAGGCGCTTGAGCCCGGCGCGCACCATCTCGCAGAAGCAGTCGATCGCGCCGCAGCGATACGAATACCGGTCGATTTCCCCTATCATATCCGATGCTCCTCTCTGCAAACCGTCTGTGCGTTCCCCGGCATTCGTCCCCCGTAGACGTTTGGAGTAAACGCAGCCACAGTAATCCTGTCTGTAAAGCCCGTATTGGCGCGACAGTTCGATAGAACGCCTGTATCCGTCCCTCTTCTTAAAATCAGAATACAGGTAACGTATGTCGTATTTTCGGCCCATCTCTTCGCCGACGGCGCACAGCAACGCCGCGTCCTTGTGCGGGCTGATGGAGAGCGTCGTCGTAAAGAATTCAGCCCCGATGCGCTTGGCCTCTTTCGCCGCAGCGCTAAGGCGTAGGCGAAAGCAACGCGCGCAGCGCGCGCCCCCCTCCGGCTCGTCCTCGAGCCCCGCCGCCAGCGTCTCAAACTTTTCCGGCTCGTAGGCGCCGTCCGTCACGGCGACCGCATCCTGCAGGCCCATATCGTCAACCAGCCGGTGCACCTCGCAAAGGCGGCGCTCGTACTCCTCCGCCGGAGCGATGTTGGGGTTGTAATAAAACAGGCGGATGTCGAATAGCCCGCTCAGGTATTCGAGCACATAGCTGCTGCAAGGCGCGCAGCACGCGTGGAGCAGCAACACGGGCCGCCTGCCCTTCAGCGTTTGCAGCGTCTCCTCCAGCTTCTTCTGGTAATTGATCTTGGGCATGCGCCTTCCACCTTTATGGAGAAAATTGATTTCTTTTCACTGCCAGCAGTATAGCATAAGCGCGCCGTGCATTCAACCCGTAACCGCAGTACGCATGCTGCGCCTTACCACCCCTTTTTCGGCACAGCCCCCTTCTTCGCGGCGCGCTTTTCGTCGCCGGGCTTTTGAGCGCCCCCTATCATCGTGACGCTCAGCAACGCCAGCGCCCCTACGACCGCGCCGCAAAGCGGTTTATTCCAATAGACCCCTTCCGCGCCGCTGCGGTAGCCGATCAAACCGAGGACACAGAGCGTCGGATAGGGAACCTTAGCAAACATGCCGATAAACCCATAGACGAATGCCAGGATCACGCCGGCCAAAAAGCCGCTTCCCAATCTACTGGCAGCGATGACGATCGGCAGCACCGTGATATACAAAAGCAGCGTCAGCATACAGCCTTGCAGCAAATCCCCCGGGACGACGGCCCACCCCAGCCCTTCATACCCCAATAGCAAGCTCGCCGCGGCGGTAAAGCCGTAACAGACCGCGCCCAACACGACGGACAACAGGCCCGCTACGATCAGCTTCCCCGCCATCAGTTTCCGGAAGGAAACCGGAACGATGACGATGTTCTTTAGCGTATCGTCCTTGGTTTCCCTGTCGATCATGTAGCCTGCAACCAAGGCGATACACATGGGAAACGTCAGCGTAAAGAGATTTTTGACGACCTGTTCCCAAAGAAAAGGATAATCCCACACGACGCCATCCTCCGCCATGGATGTAAAGAGCGTGAGCAGCACGGTCAGCAGCATCAGCGACGCGCCGATCCAGAAGATAAAATAGCGTTTAAGCTTTACGAGCTCCGTCTTGACGACCCGCAGCATTTCAGTCACTCCTTTTCTTGTACAGGCGGATGGATAGCCCAACGGCAATCGCGCCGATTGCGCCCAGCGTCAGCAAAAGCTGCGGCGTGCTGGGAATCAGGCCGAGCTCGGTGAACGCCTGTAAATCGCCGGCGTCGGCGACGGCCATGCTTGCGCTAATCTGCGCCGAGCTCCACAGCATGATGCTGGGCGTCGGCAGAAGAAACGTAAGGATCTTCGGCATCTGTTGAATCAAAAAGGTGGACATCAGGTTGAATACCGAATAGAACACGCAGAGCATCACGGAGAAAATGTAGGAGCGGCTAAACAGCAGGATTATCAGCACGAGCGGCAGCGCGCTCAGGGCGATGAGGCACCCCAAAACCGCGGACAGGAATAGCTTGAAGCCGATACCCGCAACCTCAAAGAAAAAAAGGCCGCACAGCACGGATGCGACCGTGGAGGAGAGGCAGAACAGCACGCTGAGCATGGCCAATATGAGGAACTTCACCAGCACCATCTGCGTGCTGGTGACCGGTATCACCCGCAGGCTTTTAAACGTGTCGTTGTCCCGTTCCATGAAAAACAGCAGCGCGGCGATCACGCCGAGGATGCTGGGCAACAGCATCAGCATGCCAAAGCCGAGCACCGATTGCCACAGGGCGTCGAAGGCTTCCGGGCCGCTCCCATACTTGTTTTCCGAGATGTTGAGATAATGGATCAGCGCGGTCAGGGCGATCGGAAACAGGAAGGAGGCGGCCAGAGCCAGTTGAATGAACCGTTTGCGCTTTAGCTTCATCAGCTCGCACTTGAGCAGCCTAAGCAATCCCTTCACCCCCCGTGATGCGGCGGAAGTGATCCTCCAGGGTATCCACTTGCATGCGCGCCTCCGAGACCTCCAGCCCGCCTTCGATAAAGGCGCGGTTGATGGCCGCGACGGACAGTCCGGCGTCTTGGAGCGTCAACCGGCCCCGACCCGCCTGTTCATAATCGCTTACGTGAAAGCGTTGCTCCAGGATTTTTCCTGCACGGGCGCAGTCGGAAACCGTAAATGCGAGGGTGTGGCGGTTCTTGCGCTCCAAGGCTTCCTGGCTTTCTTCCTCCAGCAGCACGCCGTGATCGATGATGCCGATATCATCCGCCAGCAGGGCGATTTCGGAGAGTATATGACTCGAAATCAAGATGGTCTTCCCCCGCAGCTCGCATAGCTCCCGGATGAACGAGCGCACCTCCGCGATGCCGATAGGATCCAGGCCGTTGATAGGCTCGTCCAATATCAGCAGTTCGGGGTCGTGCATGACGGCCAGAGCGATGGCCAGCCTTTGCTTCATGCCCAGGGAATACTGGGTATACAGCTTTTTATCCCGGTATGGCAGCCCCACCAGCTCCAGGGCCCGACGGACGGGGTCGCTCCCCTTCAGCCCTCGCAGTTCGGCGAAGATGCTGAGGTTTTCGGTGCCCGTCAGGTTGGGATAAAAACCCGGCGATTCGATCAGGCTGCCGATTCGGGGTAGAATTTCTCGGCTATGCCCGTTCAAATCGCTCCCAAAGATTTTCACGTTGCCCGCCGTCGGCGCGGTGAGCCCCAGCAGCATTCGCATGGTCGTCGTCTTACCTGCGCCGTTTCGTCCCAGCAGACCGTAGATACGGCCCGGCCGCACGTGCAGGTTCAGCCTGTCCACGCTCTTTTGTTCGTCATATTGCTTGGTTAAGTCCTTTGTTTCAATCATCCACCGTTCCATGCGGAACGCCTCCCTTCGTTGACGTTCCCATCTTACAGCTTCGTCCTTGAGCGTTCCTTGAGCAGGCCTTGAGATTCCCTTGAGATTGCCTCCGGGGGATGGATTCTCCCTCCCCCGCCCTCGACATCCCGGCGCAAAATATGTTTGGAAACCCCTTGACAATCGCCTGATCTGTGCTATAATATTGAATGTTCGACCGGCAAGCTTTTCGGTTGAATATGCCTGGGTGTAGCGCAGCTTGGTAGCGTGCTTGAATGGGGTTCAAGAGGCCGGAGGTTCGAATCCTCTCACCCAGACCATCGCAAAACCACAATATCTTGTGGGTAGTCCGTATGTATGGCAGTACATACGGGCTTTTCTTATGCCTTCTTTCGGCTGCCAAAGAAGAACGAAACTAATTACGGCAGTTAGTCGAACAGCTAGAAAAGGAATTGGAAAGGAGAAATGAAAGTGGCTCTATATGATGACATCAAGGCAGGGCTTGAAGAAGCTATCGCGTATGAGCGCGGAGAGGCGAAGGTCAGGGAAAAAACGCGTACGGTCAAAATGGCCGTGGCTCCCATCCCCTCCTATACGGCTGATGATATAAAGCACATACGCCTTTCTACCGGTTTAACGCAGCGCATGTTTGCCGAAGCAATGGGCGTATCTCAAAAGGCAGTGGTAGCGTGGGAAGCTGGAAAGAATGCTCCCGCTGGCCCTGCCGTCCGTATGCTGGGTTTTCTTCAAAGCGATCCGAACCTATTTGATAAGACGCAGATCATCAGCCGATAGGCAAAAGAGCGGGGATGCAAGGTTTTTGCATCCCCGTTGGCAACCGTGTCTAATTGCCAATAGTAGGTTTTCATAAGGTCTTCCAATGAATTACAATCCCCTCCATCTTTCCCCTATTGACATAACGGCGCCTGCGTGCTATACTTCGCTCAGCATTTAGAAAATAATCTAAATACTATGCAAAAAAATTCTTTGGGAGGTCAAGACGATGAAAAAATGGCTTGCACTGTGTCTGTTGGTATTTATGCTGCCGCTAGGCGCCTATGCGGAGCTTTCTGGGGATCAGCTGCTCCAGGAGGCGCGAGCGGTCTGCTCCGATTTCGTCGAGGGAAGGTTTGACGCGCTGACCGAGCGCTTTAACGCCCCTATGCGCGATGCGGTGGACGCGGAACTTCTCCGTGCATCCTGGGCGGCGATCACCGATCAGCTGGGCGCCTATCAAGGCGTGCAGGGCGAACAGCCCTTGGGCAGCAACGCGTCGGTTTCTTTCTCTCTCTCGTTTGAAGACGGAGCCGCCGCGCTGACGGTCACGTTTGACGAGACAGGCGATATCGCCGGCCTGCTGCTGCAGCCGCAGATCGATTACGTCGCCGTGGAAAAACCCCTGCCCGTGGGCGCGCAGGAAATTCAGACGGCGCTGTTTGCCGGCACTGAAAGGGAGCTTCGCGCCGCGATCGTGACGCCGCCGGAGCTTACGGATGCCACGCCCTACGTGCTGTTGGTCCACGGCTCCGGCGCCAGCGACATGGATGAAACGGTCGGCCCCAACAAGCCCTTCCGCGATATCGCGTACGATCTGGCGGCGCTCGGCGTGGCCTCGATGCGCTTTGACAAGGTGAACTTTGCGCATCCGGAGCTGCCCATCGAGACGGTAGAGCAGGAATACCTGCAGCCCGTCCGCGAGGCGCTGCGTGTGCTGAGGGAGGAAACCGGGGCGACGGATGTCTACGTCGCGGGCCACAGCGAAGGCGGCATCCTCACGCCCTGGCTGGTGCGCGAGTGCGGCTTCACCGGGGGTATCGTGCTCGCGGGCACGCCTAAATCCCTTTGGGAGATGTCCTACGATCAAAATCTGCTTTCCATCGAGCTGATGCCCGAGGCGCAGCGGGCGGAGCTCCTCCAGGTGGTGGAGGCTGAGCGTGCGCGCGCCGAAACGCTCCTGCAGATGTCCGACGAGGAAGCCCGCGCTCAGACGGTCTTCGGCGTCAGCGCCTTCTACCTGCGGCATATGGAGGGCCTGGATCAAATCGCCATCGCGCAGGAGACGCAAAAGCCCTTCCTCTTCCTGTGGGGCGAAGCGGACCTGCAGGTCAACCGCGACGCCTTTGAGAGCTGGAAAAAAGGCCTGGGAGAGAGCCCGCTTTACGCGTACGTCACCTACCCAGGCCTGAGCCACGCGTTTATCCAGACGGAAGAGGGCGATTCGTTCGCCAATCTGATGCAGTCCTACATGCGCCCGGCCACGGTCGATCCCTCCGTTGCAAAGGACATCGCTGGCTGGATTCAATCCGTGCGGGTTCCATAAAGACCGTCATGCAAGTTTCAAGTCAAAAGCGCCCGCCCGGCGATATCAGCCGGGCGGGCGCTCATGCTTATGCAAGTGGTTTCCAATGCTTGCTGTCTCTTAGGTATTCGTCGATCGCTTCGAGCTGCGCGCATTCGTGCTCGAGCCGGATGCCGCAGCCCGCGCACAGATCCTCCAGCGCCTGCGCGACATAGGGGTTGCGCGTGCGAATGCTGCGCACGCGACCGCGCCGCTCCATCGCGGGGATCAACATATGAAGAATCGCCTGCACCCTATCGTCGTCCGGTCTGAGCAGCTCGCTGCCTACGATGAGGCCGGTATCGCAATTGGCCGTGATCAGCATCAGCGGGTTGATCAGCCGCGCATATCCCTTCTCGCGAATCGGGCACCCGAGGTACACGAAGTCCATCTCCAGATCGATCGGCTCGCGCCTGGTCTGCTTCAGGCGCGCCTTGAGCACCTCGTCCATCAGCCGAATCCGGGGCAGCTTACGTTCGTATACCGGCCGGGGCGCGACCACGTTCAGCCATAGCTGCTGCTCCTCGTCGTAAAAGCGCAGCAGCATTTCGCCGTCCCCTATGGAAAATGCATCCTGCTTCTCCCCCGCCGCCAGGCACAGCATGAAAAAATTTTGCAGCGCGGGGATGAGCTCGGCCAACTCCTGCTCGTCCGGCGTCGCAGGCATATATCCCCGGCGGAATGAGAGGCAAAACGGCCACTCGCCCCGGCCCCTGTACCGGCAGCCGCAGGCCTTGATCGCCGCGCGCTGCTCTGCGGGCACCTCCTCGCGGTCGCCCCAGAATATGAGCGTCTGGTCGATATCCGCCCGGATAAACGGCATCAGGTAATTCGGCGTTTCCTCGTCAATAAGCCAATCGTACTCCGCCAACCCCTTACGGCCGTAGCGTAGCGTCAGCCCGCGGTCGCCGCCCATTCTGCCGAGCACCGTGCACCACCAGGGCTCCTCGCGCTCGGGCAGTTGAATCGCGCATAGATCGCCGCCCATGAGCAGCTGCCACGGCTCCAACCGCCTGAACGTGTCGATCACCTCATAAAACGACGCCCAAAGTTTCGTCCCTTGCTCCGTCATGCGCTTCCCTCCGGTACCCTATCCCTTTCTTACGGCAGCGTCAGTAGGCCCTTCTCCACCAGGCGCCGCACCGCCTGCTCGATGCCGACGCGGCCGTGGGCGAGCGTAAGCCCGCCTTGCATGTACACGTTGAACGGCGGGCGCATCGGCGCATCGGCGCTCAGCTCGATCGATGCGCCGGATACGAACGTACCCGCCGCCATGATGACGGCGTCCTGATAGCCCGGCATCGCCCACGGCTCCGGCAGGGCGAAGCTGTCGATCGGGGAGGCCATCTGAATCCCCTCGCAAAAGGCCACGAGCCGCTCAGGCGATTCAAGGCGCAGCGCCTGGATGATGTCGCTTCGGGGATCATCGACGGCCGGATGCACCGTAAAGCCCAGGCGCGTGAATACCGCCGCCGCCAGCACCGCCGTCTTCACCGCCTGGCAGACCGCGTGCGGCGCGAGGAAAAAGCCCTGGTAAAACGCCTGATAGCCGCTCGCGTACGAACCGACCTCTCGCCCGATGCCCGGCGAGGTCAGGCGATACGAGATGCGCTGGATCAGGTCCTTTCGCCCGGCGATATAGCCCCCCGTCGGCGCGATGCCGCCGCCCGCATTCTTGATAAGCGAGCCGACCATCACGTCCGCGCCCACGTGCGTAGGCTCCTGCTCGTCCACGAATTCGCCGTAGCAGTTGTCTACCATCACGACGGCTTGCGGGCGCGCCGCATGGATCGCGCGGGCCGCCTCGCCGATCTGCGCGAGCGCCAGCGCGGGCCGCCAGGCATAGCCGCGCGAGCGCTGGATCATCACCACGCGCGTATCCTGCGAAAGCGCGGCGCACACTGCGGGTAAGTCGATCTGCCCCTCCTGCGTCAACTCTACCTGCGAATAGCGCACGCCCAGCTCCCGCAGGGAGCCGTCGCTCGTCTTCGTGATGCCGATGACCTCGTCCATCGTGTCGTATGGCATGCCGCAGGCGGACAGCAGATGGTCGCCCGGGCGCAGCAAGCCGAACAGGCAGACGGCCAGGGCGTGCGTACCCGAAACGAACTGCGGCCGCACGAGCGCGTCCTGCGCGCCAAACGCGTCCGCAAAAACGCGCTCCAGCGTATCGCGTCCGATATCGTCGTACCCGTATCCCGTCGTCGCCTGAAAGTGCTGTACGCCGACGCGATGGGCCTGCATCGCCTCCAGCACGCGGCGAAAGTTCTTCTCCTCTATGCGCTCCAGCTCCGCAAAGCGCCTGACGCAGTCCGCCTGCGCCCCGTCGATCAGCGCATCCAGGCGCCGCTGCTGCTCCGTCCAATTCGTCATTCCCGATTCTCCTTCAAATCCTTTAGGTCCTCCGCCACGCGCGCTACGAACGCCTCCTGCATCGCCTCAAACGATTCGTAATCCTCCCAATGGATCCAGCGTACGCGCGCGTCCCCTCGAAACCAGGTCCATTGGCGTTTGGCATACCGGCGCGATTCGCGCTTGATGGCGATGGGCGCCTCCTCCAGCGTACAGTTCCCCTGCAGGGCCGCTACGGTTTCCTTGTAGCCGATGGCCTGCATCGCGCCCGCGATTCCCGGCTCGATCCCCTGCTCTAGCAGCCCTTGCACCTCCTCTACGAGGCCGGAGGCAAGCATCGCGTCCACGCGCGCGTCGATGCGCGCGTACAGGCGCTCCCGCGCCATCGTAAGGCCGTAGATCAGCGGCGCGTAGGCCGTATTCGGCCTGCGCACGTCCGCATGCGCGGACATGGGTTTCCCGGTGATTTCGTAGACCTCCAGCGCGCGCACGACGCGGCGCACGTCGTTCTCGTGCAGCCTGCGGGCGCTGGCCGGGTCCACCGCTTCCAGCATCGCGTGCAGGCGCGCGCGGCCCTTCGGCGCATCGGCGACGGCGTGCAGCCGCGCACGGATCGCCTCGTCCCCCATAGACTCCGCAAACTCCATTTGGTAGGTCAGGGCGTTCAGGTAAAGCCCTGTTCCGCCCACGAGCACGGGCAGCTTTCCCCGGGCCGCGATGTCCGCGATCGCGCGCTGCGCGCCCTCGCGATAGCTCGATACGGTAAAATTCTCCCGGGGCGAGGCGACGTCCAGCATGTGATGGCGAACGCCCGCGCGCTCTTTCAGGGTAGGCTTTGCGGTGCCCACATCCATCCCCCGGTAGACCTGCATGGAGTCCATGGAAATCGCCTCGCCGCTAAGCGCCTGGCACAGCGCGATGGATAGCCGCGTCTTGCCGCAGGCCGTAGGCCCTACGATGGCCACGATCGGCAGACCCATATGGCACTCTCCTCCGTCAGTTGTTGATGCGCTTAAAGCGCTTTTCCAGCTCGCTTCGCGTGAGGCGCACCACAAGCGGTCGCCCGTGCGGGCAGGTCGGCGGCGCGTCCATCTCGCGCATCTGCCCGATCAGCGAGGCGATCTCCCCTTCCGACAGCGCGTCGCCCCCCTTGACCGCGCGCTTGCACGCCATCTGCAAGATCGCCTCGCGGCGCCGCTCCTGCGTGGCCAGCACGCGCAGCTCGCCCAGCCTGTCCAGCAGCTCCACGAACATGGCGCGCGCCTGCGGCTGGCCGAGCACCATCGGCACCGCGCGGATCTGGTACGCGTCCTCTCCGAAGGGCTCGATCTCAAAGCCCGCCGCCTCGATCTCCGAACGGTAGCCTTCCAGGCGCTCGTGCTCCTGGGGCGTCACGCGCACGATCTGCGCGACCAACAGCTGTTGGGATCCCTCGCCCCGGTCCAGCGATTTCATCATACGCTCAAAGAGGATGCGCTCGTGCGCCGCGTGCTGGTCGATGAGCAGCAGCTCGCTTTCCTGCTGCACGATGACATAGGTGTCGAACGCCACGCCGATCACCCGGAAGACGGGCGGGCGAGGCGCGGGGGTAGGCGTACCCGGCGCGGGCAGCTCCATGGCCGCCTCGGTGTGCATCGTCTGCTGCACAGGCGTCTCGGCGTCCTTTGAGATGACGTCCGGCGCCGGGGTAGCGGCGGTCGGCTCTTCGCCCGTCCTCGCGCCGCCCGGCTTGTCCGCGCCTGGGTAGGCGGCAAACGAAAGCCTTGGCGCCGGGCCTGCGACTGGGCCCTGCCGCCCCTGCACGCGCAGCGGCGGCGCTTTTTCCCCGCCAAAATAGGCGGAGACCACCTGTGCGAACGCTGCAGCGTCCGGCTTTACGCCCTGCGGCATTGGGGGCTGCGTCCCCGGGGCCGCCGGGCGTAGCGCCTTGGGTTCGGCCCCCGCTTGCGCGCTCTGCGCCGCCTTGGGCTCTTCCGCCTCTACTTCGGGCGGGGGCGTCACCTGCACGGCGGCAGGCGGCGGCGACTTGGCCGCCTTGTCCGATGTAAGCGTCATCTCCGGCGCCGCGGTAAACGCGCCCGTCTCAAAGCTATCCTTCACCGCGCCGAAGACGCTGTCGTATACGACCGCCTCGTTTGAAAAGCGCACCTCCAGCTTGTTGGGGTGTACGTTGACGTCGAGCATGGGGCCCGGCATCTGCACGTGTAGCATGCAGATCGGGTAATGGCCTACCGTGACGCGTTCATGGCACGCATCCTCCAGCGCCTTTGTGATGAGCGCGTTTCGCACGTAGCGTCCGTTCAAGATGAACGTCTGATGCGTG
The DNA here is from genome assembly GCA_023404715.1 of Bacillota bacterium. Lineage (GTDB taxonomy): Bacteria > Bacillota > Clostridia > Christensenellales > Aristaeellaceae > Beduinella. The sequence continues at coordinate 25,412 of JAEYAR010000162.1, forward strand.
CGGTTGGCGCGCGCGAGCGGCCCCACGCCCACCAGGCCCGTAACCTTGACGCTCCCTTCGCTCGCTACCGAAATCAGCTGCGCCGCGGCCTCGCGTCCGTACAGGCAAAAGGCCGCCGCGCGCAGGTCGCCGTTGCCGGGGCTGAAGTAAATCTGCTTTTCGTTGTGAATCAGCCGGATGGAGATCTCCGGATGCGCCAGGATCATGCGCAGGATCATGTCCGCTACGCGCGCGCCCTCGGTCGCGGGCTTTTTCAGGAACTTGCGACGCACAGGCGTATTGAAAAACAGGTCCCGCGCGACGATCGTGGTGCCCTCGGGGCTGGCGGCGTCCGTGATCTGGGTGATCACGCCGCCCTCGTTGATCACGCGCGTGCCGCTCTCGTCGTTTCGCGTGCGCGTGGTCATCGTCACCCGCGAGACCGCGGCGATGGAGGCGAGCGCCTCCCCCCGGAATCCCAGGGAGCGCAGGTCGAATAGGTCGTCCGCCTGCCGGATCTTGCTGGTCGCGTTGCGTTCAAAGGCCATGCGCACATCGCTGCGCCGCAAGCCGCTGCCGTTGTCCGTCACGCGCAGGTAGCTGATTCCGCCTTCGCGAATCTCGACGGTGACGGACTTTGCCCCCGCGTCGATGCTGTTTTCGACCAACTCCTTGATGGCCGCGGCCGGGCTTTCCACTACCTCGCCCGCGGCGATCTTGCCGACGATCTCTGCGCTCAGCTTTTCGATCGGCCTGTAGACGAAATCCATCGTCTCGCCCCCTTTCCTATGTCGCTCGGGCCCCTCCGGCCCCGTATCACTGCACCCTTCGCGCCTGCTCGCGCAGCCTAAACAGCAGGTTCATCGCGTCGATCGGCGTGAGCGCCATGATGTCCAGCGCCTTGAGCTCGCTTACGATGTCCATCGCGCCCGTGTCAAAAAGCGTCAGCTGCGCGGGGCCCTGCTCGGCCGTCTGCGCGCCGATGATGTTTTGTCCGATGCTCAGCTCGCCCTTGTCGCGCGTCTCCAGCCTCGCCAGGATCTCGTGCGCGCGCATTACGACCGGCCTAGGCATGCCCGCAAGCCGCGCCACGTGGATGCCGAAGCTCTTGTCCGCCCCGCCGGGCACGATCTTGCGCAGGAAGATCACGTCCTCGCCGTGCTCCTTGACCGACACGCGGAAGTTTATAACGCCGGGCAGGTGGCCTTCCAGCTCGCTCAATTCATGATAATGCGTGGCAAACAGCGTCTTGGCGCCGATGATCTGCGGGTCCGCGAGGTATTCAACCACAGCCCAGGCGATGCTCAGGCCGTCGAACGTGCTCGTGCCGCGCCCGATCTCGTCCAGGATGACGAGCGAGCGCTTCGTCGCGTTGAGGAGGATGTGCGCCATCTCGTTCATTTCGACCATAAATGTGGATTGCCCGCTCGCCAGGTCATCGGATGCGCCTATGCGGGTAAAAATGCGGTCCGTCAGGCAGATTTTCGCCGCCTTGGCCGGGACAAAGCTGCCCATATGCGCCATCAATGTGATCAGCGCCACCTGGCGCATATACGTGCTCTTGCCGGCCATGTTGGGGCCGGTGACGATGGCCATGCGGCCGTGTTCAAGGTCCATGTGCGTGTCGTTGGGCACAAAAGGCCCGCTCGCAGAAAGGCTCTGCTCGACGACCGGATGGCGCCCCTCTTCGATGTCGATCGCGCCGTCCTCCGTGACCTCGGGCTGTACGTAGCCGTATTGCGCGGCGGCCAGAGAAAGAGAGAGCAGCGCGTCGAGCGTCTTGAGCGCCTGCGCCGTGCGCTGCATGCGGCCGATGCTCGCCGAGAGCTGCTCGCGGATAGCTGAAAAGAGCTGCTGCTCCATCCGCAGCGCCTTCTCCTCCGCGCCGAGGATCTGCTCCTCCAGCTCGTGCAGCTCGGGCGTCACGAAGCGTTCGCAATTCGTCAGCGTCTGCTTGCGCGTGTAGCGGTAGGGTACCTGCGCGTAGTTGGATTTGGTGACCTCGATGTAGTAGCCGAACACCTTGTTATAGCGGATGCGCAGGTTTTTAATCCCCGTCTCCTCCCGCTCCTTGGCCTCCAAATCGGCGATCCACTGCTTTCCCTCGGTCGAGGCGTTGTGCAGCTTGTCCAGCTCCGCATCGTAGCCCGCGCGAATGATCAGCCCGTCGGAGAGCAGCAGCGGCGCGTCGGGGTTGATCGCGCGCTCCAGCAGGTCGCAGATCTCCTCGACCGGGTCGAGCTCCTCGTAAAGCCGCCTGAGCAGCGGGCTACGCTTTTCCTTCACCAGCTCGCGCACGGGCGGAATGCGAAAGAGCGAGTCCTTTAGCGCAAGGCAGTCGCGCGCGTTTATGCTCTTGTAGGAGATACGGCTGAGCAGCCGCTCGATGTCGTATACGCCGCGCAGCTCCTCGTAGAGGGATTGCGAGACGATCGGGTCGTCCTTCAACTCGCCGACCGCGCTCTGCCGCTCGCGGATCGCCTCCAGCACGCACAGCGGCTGCTCGATCCAGGCGCGCAGCATGCGCCCGCCCATCGCGGTCGCCGTCTTGTCCAGCAGCCCTAGCAGCGTGCCCTTGCGCGAACCGCCCCGGATGGTGTCCGTCAGCTCCAGATTGCGCCGCGCCGTGCGGTCCAGCGCCATGTACTGCTCGCGTCTGTAGATGCGCACGCTGGTGATATGCTCCAGCGCGTTCTTCTGCGTGTCGCCCAGGTAGCGCATCAGGGCCCCCGCGGCCCGCGTCGCCATCTTCATCTCCGCCAGGCCGAATACGTCCAGCGCATGCACTTGAAAGTGGCTGAGCAGCGCTTCCTTTGCGCCCGCAAGCCTGTAGGCGCTCTGTGCGTAGGGCGATACGGGCACCGTCGCCGAGAGCTTTTCAGCCACCGCGATCGCGCCCTCGTCGGCGATGATCTCACGCGGCAGGATGCGCGCCAGCTCGTCGGCGAGCTTTGCCGTCTCCGCCTCGTAGGTGAAAAACTCGCCCGTCGACACGTCCGCAAAGGCGACGCCCGCGCGCTTGCCCTCCACGCATAGCGAGAGGATATAACTGTTCTGCCGCTCGGTGAGCATCGATTGCTCGATCACCGTGCCGGGCGTCACCACGCGGATGACGTCGCGCCGTACGATCCCCTTACACTGCGACGGGTCCTCCAGCTGCTCGCAGATCGCGACCTTGTAGCCCTTGTCGATCAGCCGCGTGATGTACGTCTCCGCCGCGTGGTAGGGCACGCCGCACATCGGCGCGCGCTCCTCCAGGCCGCAGTCCTTCCCCGTCAGCGTCAGCTCGAGCTCCCTTGAAACAGTGACCGCGTCGTCAAAGAACATCTCGTAAAAGTCGCCCAGCCGAAAGAAGAGGATCATGCCGGGGTAGCGCTCCTTGACGTCCAGGTACTGCTGCATCATCGGTGTGACGTTTGCCATGTTTTCCTCCGTCTATCAGTGGCAGCCCGCGCAGCCTTCGCAGTGGCCGCCGCAGCCGCTCTCCTGCGTCTCGCCGGTCACCATGAACTGCAGCACCTGGTTGACCTGGGTCATCATCGCGGAAAAGACGCTGCGCGCCTCGCTCATACGGATGACCGCGTCCATCGCGTTCAGCTTCTCCTGCGCGTCCTTCATCTGCTCGCTGTGGTCCGCCAGCGCCGCATGGTCGGGCGTCTCCTTGGCCAGTTCGGCCTCTACGCCTTGCTTGTGCGTAAGGTAGCGCGTCATCTGCTCCGACACCTCGGGTAGCGCCATGGCCTCGTCCTCCAGGCTGCGCATGGTCTTGAACTCTTCGGATTCCACGATCGCCGCGCCCAGCGCGCGCGCCTTTTCAAAAACCTCGTTCATTTGGGGTTCCTCCTCATATTCTCTCTTATGCTTGCGCCAGCTCTCCGCGCAGCGTGCTCTCGCCCGCGGAGAGGATGCGTACCCTTACGATTTCCCCGATGAGCGCCTTGTCCCCCGGGAAGTTTACGGTAATCCCGTATTCGTTCTTGCCCGCGAGCTTCGTCTCGTCGCGCCTCGACGCGCCGTCCACCAGCACCTCGCAGGTCGATCCGATCATCGCCTCCATGCGGCGCTTCGTGATTTCCTTTTGCATGGCGATCAGCTTCTGTATGCGCCGCGTCGCGGTCTCCTCGTCGACGCGCCCTTCCATCTGCGCCGCACGCGTGCCCACGCGGGGCGAATAGATGAACGTAAACGCCGCGTCGTAGCCGACCTCGCGCACGAGCGAGCAGGTCTCTTCAAACTCCGCCTCCGTCTCGCCCGGATAGGCCACGATCAGGTCGGTCGTGAGCGCGATGTCGGGGATCCGCGCGCGTAGCTTCCTCACCCGCTCCAGATACTCCGAGCGCGTATAGCGCCTGTTCATCGAGGCGAGCACGCGGTCGCTGCCCGCCTGCACGGGCAGGTGCAGCTGGTGGCAGATGTGTTTGCCCTTGGCCATTACGTCGATCAGCTCGTCCGACAGGTCCTTGGGGTGGCTGGTCATGAAGCGAATGCGCTCGATGCCGATCTCGTCCAGCGCCTCCAGCAGCTGCGCAAAGCGCAGCCCGTCCGCAAGGTCGTTGCCGTAGGAGTTGACGTTCTGCCCCAGCAGCATGATCTCCTTCACCCCATCCGCTTTGAGCGCGCGCGCTTCGCTGAGGATCGCGTCCGCGTCGCGCGAGCGCTCGCGCCCGCGCACATAGGGCACGATGCAGTAGGAGCAAAAGTTGTTGCAGCCGTACATGATCGTGATATACGCGTGCGTGCGGCTCTCGCGGCGCACGGGCAGCTCCTCGGGGATATGTCCCTCGTCGTCTTTCAGCACCTCGACCACGCGCCTGCGCGAATGAATCGCCTGCGCCATGAGCTCCGGGAACCGGTAGAGGTTATGCGTGCCGAATGCGATGTCTACGAAGGGATACTGCCGCAGGATTTTCTCCGCCATGCCCGGCTGCTGCATCATGCAGCCGCATACGCCCACCCTGAGCTCGGGCCGCGTCTTCTTGAGCTCTTTGAGCCAGGTGACGTTGCCCAGCGCGCGCCGCTCGGCGTTTTCGCGGATGCAGCAGGTATTGAAGATCACGAAGTCGGCCTGCGTGCGGTCCTCCGCCCGCGTCATGCCCATTTCGGCGAGCATGCCGCCAAGCGCTTCGCTGTCGTGCTCGTTCATCTGGCATCCGTAGGTTACGACGCAGTAGGTCCGCGGCCGCCCGTCGCAGGCCGCGACCTCGCGCATGAAGGCGCGCTGGCGCTCGATCTCCTCCCTTTGGATCAGCTCGGTTCTTCTCATGGCTCCATTCCTTCCTGTCTTAAAAGCGCCGCGCCATGGGGCGGTTCTTCCCCGCCTGCCAGCGCCGTCAGCGCGAATTTCTCGATGCGCATGCCGGGCTTGGCGAGCGCGTAGACCGTAGCGCCCCTAGGCGCATGCAGCGCCGCGAGCGCTCCGGCGACGGCGGGATGCACGCTGATTGCGTACGCCGCCTCGCTCCCCGCGGCCAGGCGGCGGCGTAATTGCGTAAGCGCACGCCGGGCGACCTCCTCTTCGCATAGGACGCGCCCCGTCCCGCCGCACAGCGGGCAGGGCCGCTCCAACGTCTCGCTCAGCGGCTGCGAAAGGCGCCTGCGCGTCAGCTCCGCCAGGCCCAGGCCCGTCAGGCCGACCAGGCTCACCTTCGAGCGGTCGGCCGAAAGCGCCTCCCGAAAGGCCGCCAGCAGCCCCTCCCGGTGCGCGCTCTCCTGCATGTCGATGAAGTCCACCACGACGATGCCGCCGATGTCGCGCAGCCGCAGCTGCCGGGCGACCTCAACGGCGGCCTCCAGGTTTACCGCATAGGCGGTCTCCTCCAGGCCGGCCTTACCCGTGTACTTGCCTGAATTCACGTCGATGACCGTCATCGCCTCGCAAGGGTCGACGACGAGATAGCCTCCGCAGCTCAGCCATACGCGCCGGTGCGTCGCGCGCTCGATCTTTTCCTCCAGCCCGTACAGGTCGAAAATAGGCGTTTTGCCATCACAGGAACAGAGGATTTCCGCCGGCGCCTGGTCCTTCAGCGCTGAAATGGCATCCTGCCCCTGCACGCACACCCGCACGGTCTCGCCGCTCAGCACGTCGCGCAGCATCCGAAGGGCCAGGTTCTCCTCCCCCCAGACGAGGCCGGGCGCGCTTTTTTGCGCATAGTCCCGCTCGATGCCGCGCCAGCGTGCCTCAAGCGCCCTCACCTCCGCCTCGACGGCGTTCGTCTCCTGCTGCGCGGCCTGCGTGCGCAGCACGAGGCCCATGCCCGTCGGACACAGCGGCGAAAAAAACGCGCGCAGCTGTTCTCGGCTCGCCGCCTCGACCTTGTGCGAGACGCATACGCCCTCGCCCATCGGCTTGAGCACGCAAAATCTGCCCGGCAGGGCGATCTCGCGCGTCAGCCTCAGGCCCTTTGTATCCCCCGGCGGATCCTTGAGCACCTGCACGAGCAGCTCGTCTCCGCCGCGCAGGCGCTCACCGGCCCCCAGCGGCAAAAAGGCGTTCTTTTCCTCTCCGATGTCGACGAACGCGGCCTGCATGCCCGAAAGCACGCGCTGCACGCGCCCCTTGTACAGGCTGCCCGTCCGCTTCTCCCGCCCCGCGCGCTCCTCCGCGTATTCGCACAGTTTCCCGTCCTCCACGACCGCCATGCGCGCCCGGTCCGGCCCGCATTCCAGATAAATTTCTCTCTTCATCTTTACATTTCGATGAGCGGCATCGCCTGTCCGTCGCGCACGCCCAGCAGCCCCGTGCGATGGATGCGCACCCGCTCCGGCTGCGCCCCCGAAAAGCGCGCGAGCGCGCCGACCAGCACGTCGGGCTTGAGGGTCGCGATCTCTTCAAATGAAACGCGGGCGTGGAGGCGGACGGCCTCCTCCTCCTGCCGGACGATGTCCAGGTCGTGGATCATCGGGCGGATGTCGACCAGCTTTTCCCCGCTCTTCGTCTTGCGGATCGCCGGGATCGTCTCCTGTGCGAGGAAGCCCGCGATCGCATCCGCCACGGCCTGCGCGCCGTCTCCCGCCAGATCGATCGTGTAGGTCGCCTGCTTTAGCATGCCCATCAGCGCGCTGTGCCGGTCGTCCGCCGTCACCACGCGCGAGGCCGCGAGCGCCGGCGGCAGCACCCGGTTCATCTTCTCCAGGCAAACCTCGGCGGGCACGTCCTGCGTCAGCGCGACGTCCAATATCTCCGCCTCGCCCGAAATGCCCACGGATAGCGCCGAAGCGAAGGACATCATTACGTGCGGGCTGTAGCCCTTTGAATAGGCGATCGGCAGGCCGCTGCGCCGCAGGGCCCGCTGCATCGTGCGCTGCAGGTCCAATAGGCCCAGGTGGCGGACGCTCGCGGCTTTTTGGAATTGCAAGAACATCCTCATCCTCTGCACGCCCCCTCTAAGCGCTCAAGGCCGCAGCCCTGGCAGCCCGCCCGACAGTCCGGCGTCGTCACGCCCCGCATCGCCCGCTCGTGCTCGCGCCACAGGTACCGCTGCGTAACCCCGGCGTCGATGAACGCCCAGGGTAGCAGCTCGTCCTTTTCGCGCGCGCGGCAGGCGTAAAAGCGCGGGTCGAGCCCGCAGGCCGCAAACGCATCCAGCCAGGCTTCGTATTTGAATTGATCCGTCCAGCCGTCAAAGCGGCAGCCCCGCCGCCAGGCCTCCTCCAGCACGTCCGCCAGCCGCCGGTCGCCGCGGGCGAAGCAGGCCTCCATAAACGAGACATGCGGCTCGTGCCAGTTGAACTCCACGCCCTTGATGCGCATCTTTTCACGTAAAAACTTTTGCTTTTCTTCCAATTGTTCCAGCGAATCCTGCGCGTCCCACTGAAAGGGCGTGAACGCCTTGGGCACAAAGCACGACGCGCTGCACGTCACGCGCAATCCCTTGGCGCGCACGCTGCGCGGCACGGCAAAGTACTGCGCCACCACCTTTTGCGCCAGGTCGGCGATGCCGCAAAGGTCTTCCTGCGTCTCGGTGGGCAGGCCCATCATGAAGTAGAGCTTTACGCTGCTCCACCCGCTTTCAAAGGCGTCGTGTACGGAGGTGATCAGGTCCTCCTCGGTGATGCCCTTGTTGATCACGTCGCGCAGCCGCTGCGTGCCCGCCTCCGGCGCGAAGGTCAGGCTCGTCTTCTTCACACGCTGCGTCTCCTTGAGCGTCTCCTTGACCTCGCTGTCCAGCCGCAGCGACGGCAGCGAGATCGACACCCGGCGCGCTTCAAAGCGCTGCATCAGCTCGTGCGCGAGCGCGGGCAGGCAGGAGTAGTCGCCCGTGGAGAGCGAGGACAGCGATATGTTTTCGTAGCCCGTCGCCTCCACCTGGCTTTCCGCCAGGCGCAGCAGCGTCTCTACGCTGCGCTCGCGCACGGGCCTGTAGATCATGCCCGCCTGGCAAAACCGGCAGCCGCGCGTGCAGCCGCGCAGCACTTCCAGCATGATGCGGTCGTGCACGATCTCCGTATAGGGCACGATCACGTCCTGCGGATAGGCAGCTGCATCAAGGTCACTTATCAGGCATTTGCGCACGACGGACGGCGCGCGCTCGTCGATGGGCGCAAAGGAGGCGAGCGTCCCGTCCGTATGATAGCTCGCCTCGTACAGCGAGGGCACGTACACGCCGGGGATCTGCGCAAGCCTCTGCAGGCAAGCCGCCCGGCTGAGCCCCTGACGCTTGCATTCCCTCACCGCGTCGATCGTCTGGTTCGTGCTCTCCTCGCCGTCGCCGATGACGAACGCGTCGATGAACTTGTGCAGCGGCTCCGGGTTAAAGGCGCAGGGCCCGCCCGCCAACACGATGGGGTCGTCCCACGTACGAGCGTGTGCATGCAGCGGGATGCCCGCCAGGTCCAGCATCTCTAGGATGTTCGTGTAGCTCATCTCGTACTGCAGCGTCACGCCCAGCATGTCGAAGCGCCGCACGGGCGTATGCGTCTCGATGGAAAAGAGGGGCACGTCCTGCGATCGCATGAGGTCGGCCATGTCCACCCACGGCGAATAGACGCGCTCACAGAGCGCGTCCGTCCGCTTGTTGATGACGTCGTAGAGGATCTTGGAACCCAGGTGCGACATACCCACCTCGTAAACGTCCGGAAAGGCGAACGCGTAGTGGATGTCCACGCTGTCCCAGGGCTTCACGATGCAGTTCATCTCGCCGCCCGTGTAGCGCGCGGGCTTTTGCACGCGGTCGAGCAGGGCGTCAATTTTTTCTTGGATCAAGAGGGGCTCTCCTTTATAGTCAGACTACCCCTTATTGTATCGCTTCTTGGCCGCGGGGTCAAGCTTCAACCGTCAATGCCGCGTATAGCTTTTCGCATAGCCCCAGCAACGCGGCGTGCGCAAGCGCGCATAGCAGGGCCGTCAGCGCGGCGACGGCGGGCAGCACGATCTGCGTTCCAACGCCCGCGCGCAGCAGCAAAAATGCGCCGCCGCCGACCACTACCGCCTGCGCAAAGGCTGCTATCATGCACATCATGGGGTTGATGCCCTGCTTGATCGCCTCCGTCGGCGAGGTCCAGGAGAGCCGCGGATGATACAGGTCGAACAGCAGCCCCGCCGCGTTGACCGTGGCGGCGAAGACAAGCGCTACGGCGGAGGCGTAAGCCGCCTGCGCGAGGGTAACCCCCAGCGCGAACACGGCGGCCAGCAGGCCCGCTAGGATGGTGGCCGCGGCGATCGATACCCCGAACAGATGCTTGCCCAGCGTCAGCGTGCGTCCGCTCACGGGCAGCGAAAGGTTCAGGCCGAGCAGGCTCCCCTCGCGGGAGTAAGCCGTCACTCCCGCCGTGTTCAGGCTAGCGATCAGCGCGAGCAGCGCCGTCAGCCCCAGCGTAACCAGCCCCGGGTCGATCGCGCCGCCCAGCATCGCGGCCATCCCCTGCAGGCCCGCCGGCATCGCAAACGTCAGCATGCACAGGAGGATCGGCGCCATCGGGATGCCGATCAGCGCGTTCATCGCGTAGACGGGCGTGCGCAGCACGATGCGCCATTCGCGCAGGAAGACCGCCTGCGCCTGGCTTCTCGGCCTCGCCGGGGCGGCCTTGCCCCGGCGGCGGCCTCCGCTCGCCGTCTCGCCCGCAGCCGAGAGCCCGCGCTCGTAGAGCCTGCCGCTGAGCCAAAGCGTCGCCGCAAGGCATAGGCCCGATGCGAGCGCGAGCAGCCCAAGCTGCCCAAAGGCGGACGCCCCCGCCTCGCTCAGCGCGCGCAGCGCCCAGCCGCTGGGCGGATACATCCCCACGAGCAGGTCGACCAGGCTTTTCCTGCTCATCAAAAAGGTCAGGATCGCCTGCGCGCTTAAATTTTCCTCGCCGGTTTTCATGATATACGCCTGAAAGGCGAAGATCGCGCCGATGCCGACAAACGCGGCGGCGACCGTAAGCATATCTCTGTGGCGCACAAGCGCCCCCATGCGCATGAGCAGCAACGAGAGCGCCGCCGACAGCGTCAGCGGGATGAAGGGCAGCAGAATCATCACGCCTAGCGCCCGCGCCGCGTAAGAGAGCGAGAAGCCCGGCGCGTAGAGGATCACGGGCGGCAGGCAAAGCCCCAGCACGAACAGGTATTCAAAGAAGAGCACCTGCGCGAACTTGGAGGCGAAGACCGTCCGCTGCCGCGCCGGCAACGCGGCCAGCAGCTCCGCATCGCGCCCGAAGTAGAGCGTGCCCAGCATGGTCGCCGTGCCCGTGATGAGCATCATGATGGGCATAAACAGGAAGAGCAGCGCCATGAGCATTTCCCGTACGAAGGCAAACGGCCCTTGCGCTATTTGAAAGACGGACGACACCATGAACGCGTAGGCGAACACGACAGAGCCGACGCCGACTACCGCGCACAGAGCGATCAAAGCGTCCCGCAAAAACCGCTTTTTATCCGTGCGAAACGTGCTTTGCAGGACGGACAGGCCCAGCCGGTTGCGCATCTGCGCCCAAAAGAGAATCCAGAATGTACGCATCTGCCTCAATCCTTCCCCTCGTCCTCGGTCATTTCCAGGAAGATGCTCTCCAGCGTCTGCGCGTGCTCCGCGCGCCGCAGCTCGTCCATCGTCCCCTCGGCGATCAGGCGGCCGCCGCGGATGATGCCGATGCGGTCGCAAAGCCGCTCCGCCACGTCCAGCACGTGGGTGGAGAAAAAGACCGTATTGCCCGCGTCGCAGTGGCGTCGCATCTCCTCCTTGAGGACGTGCGACGCCTTGGGGTCCAGGCCGACCATCGGCTCGTCGAGCACCCAGAGCGCGGGCTGATGGATGAGCGCGCCGATCAGCGTGATCTTCTGGCGCATGCCGCGCGAATAGCTGCGCACCAGGTCCCCAGCCGCGTGCGTGAGCTCGAACATCTCCAGATACCGGCCGATGCGCTCGCGGCGCGCGTCGGATGGCACGCCGTACATGTCCGCCATGAAGGAGAGGTACTCCATGCCCGTCAGCCGCTCGTAAACCTGGCCGCCGTCGGGCACGTAGCCGATCATCTGTTTGGCCTGTATGGGGTCCTTTTGCATGTCCACGCCGCCGATTGCGATTTCGCCGCCGTCCGGACGCAGGATGCCCGTCAGCATCTTGATGGTCGTCGTCTTCCCCGCGCCGTTGGGGCCGATGAAGCCGAAGATCTCCCCCCGCCTGACGTGGAGGCTCAAATCGTCCACCGCCTTGACGTTGCCCTTAGCGTAGGCCTTGGAGAGATGGTTGAGTCGAATCATGATGGATTCCTTCCTGAGCGCGGCTGTCCCGTGCCCCATAAAATAATTAGAAAATTTTCTAAATAGATTATAACACAGGAAAAGCCTATGTCAAGGGTAAAAAATGGCCGCGCAGCTTTGCGTAGCTGCGCGGCACTGATCGAATGTTTATCCCTTGACCTGCATGCGCACGAGCGCGCGTTTCAGCCTCGCCTCCGCGAGCATCAGGTCGCGCTTGTCCGCCTTCTTTTCGCGAATCTGCATTTCGGCGCGCTCCTTCGCGCGCTGCGCGCGCTCGGCGTCGATATCCTCGGCCCATTCAAACGTCGTGGGCACGAGGTGCGCCTCGCCCTTTACGACGGTGAGCATGCCACCCATACACGCCGCCCGGCGGACGTTTCCGTCCACCGTGATGCGCGCCTCGCCCATGCCCAGGGCCGTCACGTAGTCGGCGTGGCGGGCCAGGATGCATACGTCGCCCGCGATCGTCCGACAAAGCAGCCGCTCGGCCTGGCCGTCGAAGATCAGGCCGTCGGGCGTGGCGATCTGCAAGTGGAAGCTGCTCATGCGCTTTCACCCTTCCTTGCCTTTTCGACCGCCTCTTCGATCGTGCCTACGAACAGGAAGGCGCTCTCGGGCAGGTCGTCGTGCTTGCCCTCGATAATTTCCTTGAAGCCGCGGATCGTCTCCGCCAGCGGCACGTATTTGCCCTCCATGCCGGTGAACTGCTCCGCTACGCTGAAGGGCTGCGACAGGAAGCGCTGGATCTTGCGCGCGCGCGCGACGGTCAGCTTGTCCTCCTCGGATAGCTCGTCCATGCCCATGATGGCGATGATGTCCTGCAGCTCCTTATAGCGCTGCAGGATCTTCTGCACGTCGCGGGCGACCTCGTAGTGCTCCGTACCGACGATGTCCGGCGTCAGGATGCGGCTGGAGGATTCCAGCGGGTCGACCGCCGGGTAGATGCCCAGGGAGGAGATGGCGCGCGAGAGCACCGTCGTCGCGTCCAAGTGGGCGAACGTCGTGGCGGGCGCCGGGTCGGTCAGGTCGTCCGCCGGCACGTAGACCGCCTGGACGGACGTGATCGAGCCCTTCTTGGTCGACGTGATGCGCTCCTGCAAGGCGCCCATCTCGGTCGCCAGCGTCGGCTGATAGCCGACGGCGCTGGGCATGCGGCCCAGCAGCGCGGAGACCTCGGAGCCCGCCTGTGTAAAGCGGAAGATGTTGTCGATGAACAGCAGCACGTCCTGGTTTTCGCGGTCGCGGAAGTATTCCGCCATCGTAAGGCCCGAGAGCGCTACGCGCATGCGCGCTCCCGGCGGCTCGTTCATCTGTCCGTATACAAGCGCCGTCTTCGCCAGAACGCCGCTTTCCTTCATCTCGTAGTACAGGTCGTTGCCCTCGCGCGTGCGCTCGCCCACGCCCGTAAAGACGGACAGGCCGCCGTGCTGCTTGGCGATGTTGTTGATCAGCTCCATGATGATGACCGTCTTGCCCACGCCCGCGCCGCCGAAGAGGCCGATCTTGCCGCCTTTGGCGTAGGGGGCGATCAGGTCGACGACCTTGATGCCCGTCTCCAGTATTTCCGTGGTAGTCTCCTGCTCGTCGTAGGCGGGCGGATCGCGGTGGATCGGCCAGCGCTCCATTCCCTCGGGCGCGCTCTGGTTGTCCACCGGCTCGCCGAGCAGGTTAAAGATGCGTCCCAGGCACTTATCGCCCACCGGCACGGTGATCGAGCTGCCCGTATCCACGGCCTCAAGCCCGCGGACGAGGCCGTCCGTGCTCGACATGGCGATGCACCGGGCCACATCGTCGCCGATGTGCTGCGCAACCTCCACGACCAGGCGCTTCCCGTCATGCTCAATCTCCAAAGCGTTGAGCAGGTCCGGGAGCTGGCCGTCCGCAAATTTAACGTCCAGCACCGGTCCGATGATCTGCACGACGGACCCTACATTCCCTTTGCTCATGCGCGGTACTCCTTTTCGCCGGGCGGCGCCATTCGCCGCCCATTCATTTTACTGTTCTGCGCCTGCGACGATCTCGGTGATCTCCTGCGTGATCGCGCCCTGGCGCGCGCGGTTATAGCGCAGGCTTAAATCCTCGATCATCTCGCCCGCGTTTTTGCTCGCCGCGTCCATCGCGGTGCGGCGGGCCCCCAGCTCGCTGGTGACCGATTCGCACAGCGCGCTGTAGATCACGCCCGCCACGTAGTTGGGCATGATCGCCTCGAAGATCTCCGCGCTGCCCGGCTCGTACGTGATGAGCATGCGCGCCCTGCGCGGCCCGTCCGGCATCGGCTCCTGCTTTTCAAGCGGCAGTAGCGAAAGGACGTCGGGCGATTGCGTCAGCATGGAGACAAAGCGCGTGTAGACCACGCAGACCCTGTCGAAATCCCCCTTTTGAAACCCTTGGGTCAACAGCTGCGCCATGGCGAAGCAGTCGCCCACGTCCACGCTTTCGGCGACGGCGAAGTCGTCCGTCAGGCGCTCTACGCCGCGGCGCTCGAAGAACTCCACCGCCTTTTTCCCGATCGGCAGCACGCAGGCTTCCCGCCCGTCGATGGCGGCCATCACCGCCTTAAAGATATTGGCATTGTACCCGCCCGCCAGGCCGCGGTCGCCCGCGATGACGACGAAGCATGTCTTTTTGACTTCCCGCTCTACCACGTAGGGGGACATGAGCTCTGTATTGAGCTGGGCGATCTGGCAGAGGTTTTCATAGAGAATTTTAAAGTACGGGCGACTTCTTTCCATCCGTTCCCGCGCGCGGCGCAGTTTGGAAGAGGCCACCAGCTCCATCGCCTTGGTGATTTGCATGGTGCTCTCTACGCTCTTGATGCGCAGCTTGATGTCCTTCATGGAGGCTCCGGCCATCGTTCAGCCCCCCTTATCGTCCGGTCAGGAAGTCTTTTGTGTAAGCTGCCAACGCGGCCTTCAGCGCTTCCTCCGTCTCGGGCGCGAGATTCCCCGTCTCACGAATCGCACGCAGCACGTCTGCATGCTGGGCGTCCATGCGCTCGTACAGGCCGCGCTCGTACTCGCGCACGTCCGCGGTGTCTACGTCCTTGAGGTAATCGCGCGTCACGGCGTAGAGGATGCAAACCTGCTTTTCCACGGGCACGGGCGCGTTGCGGTCCTGCTTGAGCACCTCTACGATGCGCTCGCCCTGCGCCAGGCGGGCCTTTGTGTCCGCGTCCAGGTCGCTGCCGAACTGGGCGAAGGATTGCAGCTCGCGGTATTGGCTATAGAGCAACTTGAGCGTGCCGGCAACCTTCTTCATCGCCTTGATCTGGGCGTTGCCGCCTACGCGGCTGACCGAGATGCCGGGGTTCACCGCCGGCATGACGCCGGAGTGGAACAGCTCGCTCTCCAGGAAGATCTGGCCGTCGGTGATGGAGATGACGTTCGTTGGGATGTAGGCGGATACGTCGCCCGCCTGCGTCTCGATGATCGGCAGCGCCGTGAGCGAGCCGCCGCCGTACTCCGGGGCGATGCGCGCCGCGCGCTCGAGCAGGCGGCTGTGCAGGTAGAAGACGTCGCCCGGGTACGCCTCTCGTCCCGGCGGGCGGCGGATCAGCAGCGATAGCGCGCGGTAGGCGACCGCGTGCTTGGACAGGTCGTCGTAGATGATCAGCACGTCCTTGCCCTGCGCCATGAAGTATTCGCCCATCGCGCAGCCGGCGTAAGGGGCGATGTATTGCAAGGGCGAAAGCTCGGAGGCGGTCGCGCTGACGACGATCGTATAATCCATCGCACCCTCGCTCGTGAGCAGCTCCACCAGCTGCGCCACGGTCGAGCGCTTCTGCCCGATCGCGACATAGATGCAGATGACGTCCTGTCCGCGCTGGTTGATGATCGCGTCCGTGGCGATGACGGTCTTGCCCGTCTGGCGGTCGCCGATGATCAGCTCGCGCTGGCCGCGCCCGATCGGAATCATGCTGTCGATGGCCTTGATGCCCGTCTGCAACGGCACGCTGACGCTTTTGCGCTCGATAATGCCGGGCGCCGGGCTCTCGATGGGGCGGTATGCTTCGGTTTCGATCGCGCCCTTGCCGTCGATCGGCTGCCCCAGCGCGTTGACGACGCGACCGATAAGCGCCTCGCCCACGGGCACGGAGACGACCCTGCCCGTGCGCTTCACGCTGCTCCCCTCGCGAATGCCCACGTCGCTGCCGAGCAGCACGATGGACACCGAGTTTTCCTCCAGGTTGAGCGCCATGCCGTATTCGCCGTTATCAAACTCGACCAGCTCGCCCGCCATGCACTTGTCCAGGCCGCAGGCGCGCGCAATGCCGTCGCCGACCAGAATAACGCTGCCGGTCTCACTGCTCTGAATTTTGTTTTCGTAATGCTTGATCTGTGATTTGATGATCCTTTGGATCTCTTCAGGTTTCAGTTGCACGGTTTCACCAGCTTTCTGTGTTTGCTATGGGGGCCTACCGGGTGGCCTCGAGCAGCGATCTGCGGATCTGCTCCAGCCTACCCTGAACGCTGTTATCGTAGCGCTTCCCGTTCATTTCAAGGCGTATGCCGCCCATCAAAGCCGGGTCGACGCGCTCTAGCAGGGAGACATGCTTTCCCGTAACCGCGCCGAGCCGCTGCGTGAGCTTTTCGCGCAGCTCGCCGCTTAAGGGCACGGCGGAAATGACCTTGGCCTCGATGATGCCGTTGTCCTCGTTGAACAGCGCGCGGTATGCCTCATAGCAGCCTGCGAGCTCCCCGATGGAGCCGCGTTCACACAGGATCTTTAAAAAATTTAAGAGGTAGCGATCGATCTTACCGCCAAAGCTCTCGTCCAAAATCCGCGTGCGCTCTTCCTTGGCCATGCCGAGGTAAGACAGCAGGCGGACAAAGGCAGGGTTTTGCCGGAAGGCTTCGCTCACCACGCCCAACTGCTCCAGCACGTCTTGCGCGATGCCCTCCTGGGCGCAAAGCGCGTAGAGCGCCCCGCCGTATTCCTTTGCGGTCTGCGTCACGACGCTTCACCAACGTTCCGGATGAATTCTTCGATGAAGGCTTCGTGGTCCTTTGGATCGACCTCGCGCTCGACCACCTTGGAGGCGATGTCGACCGCGATGCCGGATAGTTCATTTTTGACGTCCATAAACGCCTTCTTGCGTTCCTGCTCGATCTCCCGATCCGCCTTGTCCTTCAGCTGCACGGCGCGTTCGCGCGCTTCGCCGACGATTTCGTCCGAACGCGTCTTGGCGGTGCGCACGGCGTTTTGTACCAGTCCGTCCGCCTCTTCGCGCGCCGCGGCGAGCCGCTTTTCGTAGGCGCTTTTCAGCTCCTTGGCCTCGGCTTCGGCTTGACTTGCCTCGCCGTACATGCCGTCGATCTCCGCCTGCCGCTTGTCCAGCACGGCCATCACCGGCTTAAACAGAAATTTTTTCAAGAGCGCGGTTAAGATGAGCAGGTTGCAAATTTGGAAAATCAGGGTCCAGGGCGTTATGGAGATAAAATCCTGTACCTGTTGCACGTCGTTCCCTCCCGCTTACTGTTGATCCCTCGCCGTCAGCGAATGGCTCACAGCTGGCCGATAAAGGGGTTGACGAACAGCAGGATCAACGCGACGATGAAACCGTAAATACCGGTCGTCTCGGCGACGGCGCAGCCCAGCAGCATCGTAGAGGTGACATCGCCCTTGGCTTCGGGCTGGCGGCCGATCGCTTCGCAGGCCTTGCCGACCGCGTAGCCTTCGCCGATACCGGGGCCGATGCCGGCGATCATCGCCAGGCCCGCGCCAATCGCAGAGCATCCCATTACAATCGCTTTTTCCAACATGTGAGGTTCCTCCTTAAAAATATGTTGTCCCTAGGAATTCGCTTTATTTATCCCTCCTGCGCTGCCGACGAGATGTACATCATCGTCAGCATGCAGAAGATGAAAGCCTGAAGGAAGCTGGAGAACAGGTCAAAATAGACCGATAAGATCGCCGGGATGCCCACCTGAAAGATGGGGATCAGCCCGAGCACGCCCCCCAGAAAGCCGGGCAGCAGCCCGAGCACCATGTGCGAAAGGCTCGCCAGCGCGCCGTAGACCAGCGTCATGATCACGCCTCCGGAGGCGATGTTGCCGAAATGACGGAAGGCCATCGAGATTGGCGTGGCGATTTCGCTGATGATGTTAAAGGGCGTCAGCACGAAGATCGGTTGCGTGTAGCCCTTAAAATAGCCGAGCACGCCGTTCGTCTTGACCTTGGTAAATGTAATCAGCACGAAGACGAGCAGCGCCCAGCCCAGCAGCGTCGACAGGTCCGACGTGGGCGCATAGGCGCCCACCAGGCTGGAGAGGCTGGAGACGGCTGAAAGCGCGAATATCGAGGCGACGAAGGGCGTGTAGTATGCGAATTTTTCGCCCATGTTGCCGCCGACGAACTTGCGCGCGGTGTTCACGAGAAACTCGGCGATCACCTGCCTGCGCGTATCGGCGTGCACCTTGAGGTTTCGCGTTAAAAAGATGCAGATGCCCGTGACCAGCGCGATGATGATCCACGTATTGACGATCGTCTCCGTGATCGGTATGCCGCCCAGCACCGGGATCGTCCAATAAATCCGGGCGCCCGTTACGCTCATGTCCATCGTTTATTCCGCTTCCTTTCTAGCCGGCTTGTACTTGCCCATGATTTGCATGACGCCGATCGTCACACGGGGAAATATGAGCGGCAGCACCGCCGTCACCCATTCAAATACGGGGGTAGCCATCGCCAGGATGACGCACAGGGCCATCGCCAACACGCGCACGCTGTAGGAAAGCTGCATGATCTGCTTTGCCTTTTCCGGCTGGGCCGCCGCTTTTTGCACCGACATGCCGAGCGCAAAAAAATTCCCCACCGCGACCGCATACCCCAGCAGCGCGCCGGTGAGCACCGTCCAATGAAATTTGCCGATGACGATGTATACCGCCAACATCGCCGCGCATAGGGCCGCCGTCCCCAAGGCGATGTGTTTCGTCTCTTTGATCACCGCTTGCTGCGGTTTCATCGACAATCCCTCCAGCATATAAAGATTTTATATAGAAAATCTGCATGAACGCGCAAACTGCGCTATAAAGCGCATTATAGTAACACTATACTGTCTGTTTTCGTATTTGTCAATCACTTTTTGTGAAATGTTGGCCGGACAGCCTATGAATGCCATCACACACGCTGCATGCTCATATTTTACCGGATTTGTGCGTACGCTTAAATAGACAATTTCGTCAAACTGTGACGAAAACCAAAAGAAAAGGAGGTTTCCCTCCTCAGACTGTAGAAAAACCCCAGTCACTTCGTTGGGGATGCATGAAGGGCAGACGCCGGTTGCTCCTACTGCCGGATCTCCTGCACGTTCTTGCTAATCGTATGGGCGATGGGTTCCCAGGTAACGCGCTTGAACAGCGCGACGATCGCGATGGGCACATAGGTAAAGATGAAAACCGGGAATGTGAAGAGATATAGGATTTTCTTATAGCTCGAGCAGTGAATCTGCCGCCATTCCGTCACCGTCGTCACCAGGCCGAACAAAAACAGCGATAGGTACACGCCCATCAGCGTCACGAGCACCTCCGCCAGCGCTGCGTCTACGATCAGGGGTTTGTTCATCGCCAGCCCATATGCGCAAAACGCGGCGTTGAAAACGATGGTGACGAGCGTGAGCAGCGTAGCGGGCGCGATCGTCATCAGCATGTCGTAGCACTGAAAGCTGTGATGCCGCACACATCCCTTGATTAAGGAGGCGCCATAGTTGCGAAACACCTGATAAAAGCCCTTGGCCCACCGCAGGCGCTGGCGCCAGGAGGAGCGAAAGTCCTCCGGCTGTTCGTCGTAAAACACCGCGCGCTCGCAGTAGCCGATGACTTCCCCCTGAACGGCGCTATCGATCGTAAACTCGATGTCCTCCGTAAGCAGGTGATACTTCCAGCCGCCGTTGCGCTCGATGACCGCGCTGGAGACCAGAAAGCCCGTGCCCGATATCGCGCAGCTCGTGTGCAGGCTCATGCGCGCGCCGTTTAAGTACTGCGATTCGCGCAGGAACCACAGCGCATAGCCGGCGGAGATCCAGTTCGCGCCGAAGTTCTTGGAGTTGCGGTAGCTCGTAATCACCCGGTAGCCCTGGTCGAACGTCTTGTTCATCTCGCAGATGTAGTTTTCGTCCAGCACATTGTCCGCGTCAAAGATGATATACGCCTCGTAGGCGCGCAGCCCAACGCTTTCGCGGATGCGGGCAAACGCGTAGTCCAGCGCATATCCCTTGCCCACGAACTGTCGGTTCTCGCGCTCAAAGACCGTCGCCCCATGCTCTGTAGCGATGCGCGCGGTGTCGTCCTCGCAGTTGTCCGCGACCACATACACGTCGATCAGCGCACGCGGATAGCGCTGGTTGTGAATGCTGTCGAGCAGTTCGCCGATCACGGATTGCTCGTTGCGCGCCGAGATCAGCACGGCAAACCGATGCTGACGCTGGGGCGTATAATCCTTTCGCTGCTTCACAAAGCGCACGAGGATGTAGACCATTTGATAGAAATAGCATAAAAAGAAAAGGCACAGGACGGCCAGATTAAACTTTTCCATAAAAGGGATCATCGTTTTACTCCTTTACAGCGGCGCAGCACAATACGGTCTCCTATAGTTTATTCCCCTGTGTTAGCCAGTATAGCACGCGTAAAAAATAAATGTCATCGATAAAGCGCATAGGATTGCGTCGCTTGATTTAGCTGCTTTTAGAATAAAACGGATATCATGGCATTTTTAATCCAAAAATGCCGCCTTTTTGGCGGCGGTCAGTCGACTATATTTATTTGGTGCCGAACAGGCGGTCGCCCGCGTCGCCCAGGCCCGGCACGATGTAGCCGTGGTCGTTGAGCTTTTCATCCACCGCGGCGACGTAGATGTCTACGTCCGGATGGTCCCGCTGCACGCGCGCGATGCCCTCGGGCGCGGCGATCAGGCACTCGAGCTTGATGCTCTTGCAACCGCGCTTTTTGATGAACGAAATCGCGGCGGAGGCCGAGCCGCCGGTCGCCAGCATCGGGTCCACGACGATCAGGTCGCGCTCCTCCACGTCGGCGGGCAGCTTGCAGTAATACTCGACCGGCTCGAGCGTATTGGGGTCGCGGTAAAGGCCGATATGGCCGACCTTGGCGGCGGGCACCAGGCTCATGATGCCGTCTACCATCCCCAGGCCTGCGCGCAGAATCGGCACGACGGCCAGTTTTTTGCCGCTGATGACCTTCGTCTTCGCGCGGCAAACGGGCGTCTCGATTTCGACCTCCTTGAGGGGCAGGTCGCGCGTTACCTCGTAGGCCATGAGCATCGATATCTCCGCGAGCAGCTCGCGAAACTCCTTGGTGCCCGTCTCCCGGTCGCGCATCAGCGATACCTTGTGCTGAATGAGCGGATGATTCATTTCGTGAACCTTAGACATGGATTCGTCCTCCTTCAATATGGTACAATAGATATTCAGGGTTGCGCTTCGTCCAACGAGCGGATCATGTCTACGCGCCGCTGATGGCGCCCGCCCTCAAAGGAAGCCCCCAGCCAAGCGTCCAGCACGTCGAGCGCTAGACCGGTCCCGACGACTCGCTCGCCCATGCACAGGATGTTGGCGTCGTTATGCATGCGCGTCATGCGCGCGGAAAACACGTCGTGGCAGACGGCCGCGCGGATGCCGCGCACCTTATTGGCGCAGATCGACATGCCGATGCCCGTGCCGCATACGAGAATGCCCTGTTCACACGCGCCGCTCGCGACCGCGTGAGCCACCTTCTCGGCCACCTGCGGGTAATCGACCGCCTCTCCTGTAAACGTTCCTTCGTCCTGATATGCGATGCCCCTGCGATCGAGCGCCTGCATCAGCTCTTTTTTCAGGCGATAGCCTGCGTGATCGCTGCCGATTGATATCACGTTACAATCCCTCCATCCATTCTCTACAGGTTATTATACACGCTTGCTCCCGGCAAGACAACTTTTTTTCGACAAGTCCTGCACATTTCACGCGGTAAAAGGCGCTGCCCGCTGTCTTGACACGTACAATCCTGCGCCTTATAATGGGAAAGAATCAAGAAGGGGTGAATTACATGTTGAGCCGTCCGCCGCTCGATCGGATCGCCTTTTGGGGCATATCCTGGTATAGCCTGTTTATCGTGACAGGCGTCGTCTTAGGCGTCCTGCTCGCCGCGCGCGAGGAAAAGCGCCTGCAGCTCCCCAAGGATACGACGATCGACTTTGCCATTCTCGCCATCCCGCTGGCCTTGGTGGGGGCGAGGCTTTATTACGTGTTCTTTCAGTGGGATACGTTTTCCGAGGATCTGCTCTCCATCTTCGCCGTGCGCAGCGGCGGCCTTGCCATTTACGGCGGCGTGCTCGGCGGCCTGCTCGCAGGGTGGTTGATCGCGAAGCGCAAGCAGATCGCCCTCGCCTCCATCCTCGACATGGTCGCCCCCTCCCTCGTATTGGGCCAAGCCATCGGGCGCTGGGGAAATTACTTTAACATGGAGGCCTACGGCTTTCGCCTCTCCGAGCCCGCGCTCCAGTTTTTCCCCTTTGCGGTGGAGATTCCGGTGGGCGGCGTGTGGTAC
>JAEYAR010000171.1 GCA_023404715.1 Bacillota bacterium
TGTAATCGTATCCGCCGGCTTTGCCGGTGGGGCGGGGATTTTTCCGCAGCAAAATGCAATTTTGCGGAGGAAAAAGTCACCCGTAAACTCGACAAAGTGGCAGACGCCACTTTGTCGACACGCAGAAGCGGCCGCATACGCGGCCGCTCTGGCACGATCCGTTTAAAAGAACTCGTCGAGCAATATGTAGTAATCGATCCGCTCCGCGTCGCAGGGCAGGTTCAGCTCCGCCAACAGCAGCTCCCGGTAACGGTCCGTGCCGAAGTTGTGGGCGAGGGAGCGCACGCACAGCGCGATATCCTGCCAGCGGTCCGCCACGCCGCTGCGCCCCAGGTCGATGAACCCGCTTACGACGCCCCGATCAAAGAAGACGTTTGGCAAACAGTAATCCCCGTGCGAAAAAACGAGGTCCTCCGGCGGCCTGTGTTCGTCCAGATAGCGGTAGAGCGCCTGCATCGACGCAAAGCGCGTAAGCGTATCCGGCTCAGTATCCCCTTCGTCGATCAACCCCGCCTCTAGCCTAGCCTTGGCCCGCGGCAGCTTCTGCGATAGCCGCTGATCCGCCGGGCAACCCGTAATATCCACCGACCAGAGCGCCCGCAGCCCCTTCGCCAGCATGCTAACCGCATGCTGCGGGTCCCGCATCATCCCCTCGCCGCAGGCCATTTCGCCCGCCACGCGCTCCATGAGCAGGTAGTTATATCCGTCTTCGCTAAAGCTTTCAAAGACGCGCGGCACGCTCAGCTTTCCCCTGAGCCACGCGTACATCGCGTGCTCGTTGTCCGACTCCGCGCACTTCCTTTCGATCTTGAGCACCTTGCCGGACAGGATCAGCACCTGCGAGCCGGACATGCCGATTTCGTCGGTCCGATAGGCTTCATTTTCCATGTATGGCAACAGACGCTTGGGCAGTTGCATGGCGTTCTCCTTTTCATCCTCACAAGTTCTCAAAAAAATCGTCCTTCGCAGCGTCCATCCCCACCGCGCTGTAGCGCAGGCCGAAGGCTCGGTTGTCGTAGCGCTCGCCCGTGTTCATGCTGTAATAGCCCTGCTGCGATACGTGCTTGTCGTATCCGATCGTCGCCATCTCGATCGCCGTGCGTCCGCCCTGCGAGGGCAGCGGCCGGGTCCAGTCCATCCGGATTTCTCCGTCCTGCAAGAGGTGCAGGTAGAGCTTCTTCACTTGCCACGCGCCGTAGGCTTTCGCGGATTCGGGGTACTGCTGCGGGTCGGCCGCCAGGGCCGTCGCCCGCTCCACCACGCTTTGGGTGTACTTGTGCTGGTTATGCCCGTATTCCCCCTTGATGTCGTGGGTGACGATCACCTCCGGCCTGTAGCGCCGAATCACCTCGACCGCCTTCTCGATCGCCCCCTCCGCGTCCCAAAGCTTCTGGGCGACCTCAAGCGTCTTCGCGCGCTTGTCCGTCAGCCCCAGGAAAAGGGGGTGCTTTCGCAGGCCGCATGCCCAAAGGCCACTGAGCGATTCCGCGTAGCGCGTGCGCCCGCAGTCCGCCATGTACACCACGGCGACCTCCTTGCCGGCGTCCGCATAATAGGGGATCGTTCCGCCGAAGAAGAGCAGCTCGTCGTCCTGGTGCGCGGAAAAGAGCATCAGGTCCACCTTCTGCGCGAGCGGCTCCCATCTCTGTACGGCGCTCGGGATGCGCCCCTTCGCGTATACGCGAAGCTGCGAGATGGGCGCATTGTCCACGCTATACAGCTGAACCCTGCGCGTGCGCGCGTCCAAATCAAACCATTCGTTTACGTATACGGCGTCCGCGCTGAGCCTGTCCAGCACGTTGCCGTCCGCGTCCAGGCACACGAGGCGCCCGCCGTCCGTCGGCCTTCCCCAAGAGACGAGCATCCCGCCCGCCAGGAACGCCTCCGGCAGCTCGACCGTCACGGCCTCCTGCGCGTCCTCCGGCGTCCAGCAGGAGCTCGCCCGCTCGTCTAGCATGGCATCGACGCGCCCCCCGGGCGCGCTGACATGGCAAAGGCCCGTGATATGCGTGGGCTCGAGCGCCTCGCCCAGCACCGTAAAGGGCGCCTGCGCCGCCTGTACGCGCCCGCCCGCCGTGACGACGTAAAGCGTCAGCGTCTTTTCGCCGCCGCGAAGCTCCGTAAAGGGGATGTGTAGCGAGGAGAGCGCAACCGTCCGCACGTCCTGCTGCGCCGTAAAGCGCAATCGCGCGATCCGCTCCACGTACAGCAGCCGTTCGTCGTAGATCTCCGCCTCCAGCGCCAGAATCGGCTCGCTAGCGCAAAGCGTCCCCGCGAGCCTTTTGCCGGCTTTGCCGCGGATCATGGCGGGCGCGCCAAATCCGTCGATCCGTACGTCGGCGTCCGCGCCCTGCGGCAAGGCCGCCGTTTCCTCCGCCTGCACCTTTAGCTGCGCGCTCTTTACGAATGCGACGCCGCTGCGGCTTTCCACCAGCGACCATGCGTCCGTCTCCTCGAGTACCTCCACCTTAGAGCCGCCCGGCACGGTCGCCACGCAGTCGTATTGCTCGCCCGGGCCGTTGCGCAGCCGCACCCAGCCTTCGCCCTTGACCGTTCCCCTCGCCTGCGCCGACGCGCCTGCCGGCGCGAAAAGCAGCAGGCACAGCAGCCCCAGCGCCATCCGATCGCCTGTGCTCTTGATCATGCCTGCGCCTCAAACGGGAAGCACAGGCCGCCCTGGCGCCTCGCCTCGTCCATGATCCGCATGACCGCGACGGACTGCTCCGGCGTCATGATGTCGCTTTGCGTCCTTCCCGCCCGCAGGCAGGCCTGCGCCTCCAGCATCTGGTATTCATAGCCGTTCACTTGGAAGGGCAGGTCGAATGCGTCGGGCTCCTTCCCGTCTATGTACGTCACGAAACGCTGCGGGTTCTTAAACTCCGGGATCTCGATGCGCCCCTTCGTGCCGTAAATGCTCGCGAATACCGGCATCTGCGCGCCGATCGCGCTCGTGAGCTGCGCCACCGCCCCGTCATAGGCGAGCGTCACGGCGTCGTAGGCGTCCGTTCCGGCGTCGTTTAGCAGCATGGCGGCTTGGACGTCCAAGGGCGCGTAGCCCAGCACCATCGCGGCAAAGCCGATGCAGTAGACGCCGATGTCCAGCAGCGCGCCGCCCGCCAGCGCAGGGTCAAATTTGCGCGCCTCGCGCGTCGTTTTGTATCCGTATTGCGCGGTGACGAGCTTTACCTCGCCGATCATGCCCGAGCCGACGCGTCGCTCCACCTCGCGGTAGATCGGCAGGAACTTGGTCCAGAACGCCTCGATGACGAGCAGGCCGCGCGCCCTCGCCTCCGCGTATACCGCCCGCGCTTCCTCGGCGCTTACGGTAAAGCTCTTTTCGCACAGCACATGCTTTCCGTTCCTGAGCATGAGCATCATGTCTTCATAGTGGCGGCTATGCGGCGTAGCCACGTAGACGATATCCACGTCCGGGTCCTCGGCCAACGCCTCATAGCTTCCATACGCCTTGGGGATGCCATACGCCTGCGCAAAGCCTTGCGCCCCTGCAGGCGTTCTGGAGGCCACGGCCTCTACCTCGACCTCGCCGCCGAGCCTGTGCGCCACCTCGGCAAAGTTTTTGGCGATCATGCCTGTAGAGAGGATCCCCCACCTGATCTTTTGCATCGCTTCCATGCTCCTTCCCGATGTCCGTTTTCCTTATTGTAGCGGACATTGAGGAAAATGTAAACCCGCCGCGCGTCACGCATGCCGCCGCGCCGCGCAGTCGGCGATCGTGTCCGTCAGCGCGCGATAGGCGCTCTCCAGCGCAATCCAATCCGCATCCAGCGCCTCCGTCCGTTTGGCCCGGCAATCCGTAACCATCTGCATGCTCGCCGTATAAAGGCCGTCAAAGCCCAGCATGCCGGCGAGGCCTTTGAGCGTATGCGCCTCCCGCTCCATCCGATCCACGTTGCGCTGCCTTACAGCCTCCCGCAGCGTGGCGTACGTATTTTCCTTTGTAAACCGCAATACAGCCTGCTCCCATATATCGATTGCGCCGCCAAAGCGCTGCCGCACCGCCGCGTCGTCCACGATATCCCGCGGGAAAAGGTCGATCATGTCCATCCGTTTTCGCTCCTTACCTGCATTCATATGGATTCGCCCGTACAGATCACATGCTTTCTTCCATCCTCTACCAAACCTATAATATATCAAATCTTTGACGATATTACAATGGTGCGCAGTGCAATTCACGAAAAAAAGCGGCATAATCGCCGCTTTTCTATGACTTATTTTGACTTGAAGCCGTCATTTCCGATATAAGAGGGCCTTGATTAGAGCAAGGCGACGGCAAGGATCGACAGCGTAGGCGCCAAAAGCCACGCCCAGTCCGTCCTGCGCATCCGCAACCGCCGCATATAGGTGCGCTGCGGGCGGCTGCGAAAGCCGCGCGCCTCCATCGCCACGGACATCTGCTCCGCCCGGCGCAGCGCGCCCGCGGTGACGGGCAGCAGGATGCTCGCATAGATCCCCAGCTTCTCTTGCAGCGTCGCGCCGCGCACCTTGGCGCCCCGCATCTGCACGGCGCAGTACACATTTTGCGCTTCCTCGCGCAGAAGGGGGACGAAGCGCATCGCAGCCATTACCATGAAAGCCAGCTCGTAAGGCATGCGCGATTGCAGCATCGCCAGCAGATAGTCGCGCGGCTTGCCCGTCATCAACATGAGCGCCGAAAGCAAAATCACCAGCATGCGCCCCGCCACCGAAAGCCCCGCGCCAAGGCCGCCCCACGTGATAAGCGTAATCCCCCCTAGCCGCAGCGCCGGAGCTCCCGAGCGCTGGAAGAGGCATTGCAGCACAAAAAGCGGCGCGACCATCAAAACGACGTTGCGCGTCTGTCGGGCGATGCGCGCCGCCGGCACGCCGCCCGCGATGAGCATCAAAAGGCATAGCGCCGCTAGGGTGAAGAGCCTGCCCGGCGCGCTGAGCGCGACGGCGCAGGTCGAGAGGCAGATAAGCAGCAGCAGCTTTACGCGCGCATCCACATGCTCGAGCTTCAAGGCATCACGACCTCCCTGTCCGCAAAGCGGCGTATAAAATCCCGCTCGTGGCTGACCAGCACGATCCCGCAGCCGTTCTTCTCCGCGAGGGAGCGCAGGTCGTCCCCCAGCTGCATCCTGCCCGGCAGATCGAGCCCGGTCGTCGGCTCGTCCAGCACGACGAAGGCCGTGTCCAGCGCCAGCACCGCGCATAGCGCCAGGCGCCTGCGCTGGCCGCCGCTGAGCGAAAGGGGGTAGCTCGCCCGCTCCCCCCGTAGGCCGAAGCGCTCAAGCAGCGCGAAGACCCGCTCGCTGATCTGCGCCTGCGCCATGCCCGTCCTTCGCAGCCCGTAAGCGACCTCGTCGAAGACGGTTTGACAAAAGAGCTGGCAAGCCGGGTTTTGAAACACATAGCCTACGCGCCGCCCGATCTCAAAGAGATCCATGGCCGCGTTGTCCTGCCCCATGATGCGAATACGCCCCGCCTGCGGCCGCAGCATGCCTACGATCAGCCGCGTCAGCGTCGTCTTGCCGCAGCCGTTCCTGCCCGTCAGGGCGACGATCTCGCCCCGGCCGAATCCGGCGCTAAAGCCGTCGAGCACGGGCCGTTCGCGGTATGCAAAGCGTACGTCCTCTACATCGATCCTATCTTCCAAGCGCAATCCCCCGCTCTTCCCAATATGCCGCGCCCTGCAAAACGTCCTGCGGCGCGCCGTCCGCCGCCACCCGGCCGTCCGCGAGGAGCAGTAAGCGGTCCGCATCCTTCAGGCCGGTCAGGTCGTGCTCCACGATGAGCAGCGTGCACCCCTCCGCGCGCAGCGTACGGTACGTCCGTGCCATGAGCTGCCTGCCCTCCGCGTCCAGGTGGCTCATGGGCTCGTCCAGCAGCAGCAGGCGCGGGCCCGTAATCAGCAGGCTCGCCAGCGCGACAAGGCGCTTTTGCCCGCCGGAGAGCCGGCCGGGGTCCTCCAGGCGCAGCGCCTCCAAGCCCCACTTTTGCAGCGCCTCCTCGACTCGAAGGCGGATCTCCTCCGGGGGTACGCACCGGTTTTCCAGCCCGAAGGCCAGTTCGTCCTCGACCGTCGTGCATACGAGCTGATCGTCCGCATCCTGAAACGCATAGCCGGCGACGTCCGAGAGCTCGGCGATGCTGCGGCCGGATACGCTTTTTCCAAACAGCCTCGCCTCGCCCTCCACCACGCCGTGCAGCGCATGCGGGATGATTCCGCACAGAATGCGCAGCAGCGTGGTCTTCCCGCTGCCCGAAAGGCCGCAGAGCACCGCCGTCTCGCCCTCGCGCACGCGCAGCGTCAGCCCGTCGAGCACGCGCCTGCCGTCCGGATACGTAAAGCGCAGCGCGTCCGTCGCGATCGCGTCCATCAGCGCACCTCGATCTGGGCCAGGTATTTCGTGCTGCGGTTGCCGAACGGGTCGTCCGTGATCAGGATGCGAAGCGGGCCCGTGCCGCCCTCCTCCCGGCTGCTCAGGGGGGCGCCGTCCTTTTCGTAGACCACGAGGATGGCGTCGCTCTCTTGCACCTCTTTTGCCGTGTACGCGGTCACGAACGCGTCCTCCGCCCGGGCGACGATCTGGTTCGCCCCCTCCAGCAGGCCCGGCTGCGCCGCTTGCAAAACCGCGCGCAACGGCACGCCGGTAAAAAGCCCCGCGTCGCTCTCGTGGCTGGAGGAGACGATCTCTTTTTCCACGCTGACGCCCGGCATTTCCCGAATCTGCGCCAGCGTCAGGCGGGCGATCGTCTCCTCGCCGCGCACGACGGCGAGCGTGCCGCGCTCGATCCCGTCCTTGGGCGCGTTCAAATAGGCCAGCACGGCGATGGCGGCTGCCAATAAAACCATAGCGCCGGCGACAATCAGCGCGCCCCGCTTTTTCTTTTCCATACGTTATTCCTCTCCGATCACGATCTCCCTAACCCCCTTGACCCAGGAGGAGATCGTATTTTCGACCACCAGGCGCAGCGGGCCGTATCCGTTCTCGCCGGTGAAGCCTGCGCTGTGCTCGCCCGGCACCAGGGGCGCGCCGTCGATGGCCCAGGCGAGCAGCACCTCGCGAAACGCGCCCGGCTGATAGCTGCTCTCGATCCCGTGCATCACGTCTTCTACGCTGATCGCCGCCCTGTACCCATCCGCCGCGACGACCGTGATCGCGCTGGGCGTCTTTACGCCCGGCTTTAAGTGCGCCTGGATCAGCTCGCGCAGGGCGACGCCCTCGTATCCGTTCTTGCCGCCGGAGGCCGCGAAAGCCATGCGCAGCGGCGTGTAGCCGCTTTGCAGCTGCGCGAGCGTGAGCTCGGCCTCCACGGCCTGGGGGCCCGTAATACGGAGCGTCTGCGTCAGGTATTCGCTGTATACCCCGCCGTCGTGGTGCCACTGCCCGGCCTTTGCGCTAACGCGGAGCGCGCGCACGTTCGTCACGGTCCGGTCATGGCCTGCGAGCATGAGCGGGCCGTCCTCGCCCAGCGGCTCGCCGTCCCGGGCGTAAGCGAGGAGAAGGGGCGCTTCAAGAGCCTGCAGCTCGTCAAGCCCGATCGTCTCCTCCGTCTCGCCAATGACGGTGACGCGCTCGGCATCCACCGTAAGCCCTGCGCGCCTGAGCAGCGCGTAGAGCCCGGCGCCCCGGTAGGACCCCTGCGTGAAGGCGAGCGAGGCGTCCGCCTCCAGCTCCCCGACCGTGTAGCCGGCCTCCTGCGTCAGGCCTTCGCCCGTCAGCTGCAAAACCTTCTGGGCCGCCTCGCCCGTGTGCAGAGTGCCGCGCTCTCCTACGTATACGTCGATCGCCGCCACCGCGCGCAGCATAGGCGTCTCCAGCATGCCTGGCCTGCGTGGAAGGGCCGCGTAGAGCCGGCCCTGCGCGTTCGCCTCGCCGTCCGCGGCGTAGGCGAGCATCGGGTGCGCGTCCGGGATCGTCGCGCCCTCCAGATCTACGGTATAGTCCGCATAGCTGCCGGATGCGTTGCGCAGGTAGGCGAGGTCCAGCGACAGGCTGTCCCCGTCCTCAAAGCGCAGCGCCGCCTGCCCCTCATAGCCCGGCAGCCCCGCCTGCACGGCGAGGAATTGCCATAGGTCCGCACCCTCGTAAAACCGCCCGTCGCCCTGATAGCCGCGCACCCTGTGCGCGGCCCGCTCCTGGGCGAACGCCTCGACCTGCCCGGGCGTCCAGCGCGTGACGGTCTGCTCCCCGCCGCTATGCACCGTCACCGTCAGCGCTTCGCGCTGCGCCGCCTCACCCTGCGGGCGCGTATATCCCGCCTCGTCGCCGACGACGACGCGCGCCACCCACTTTGCGTTGCTCGGCGCGTTGTAATCGCCTGCGGATTTTTGCCCGATCGTAAGGCGCGCCGGACCGCCCGCGTTGTCCGCCCCTTCCACGTAGCCGCGGTCCGCATCAAAGCGCGCCGACACCTCCTCGTCGCCCGTCGGCCCCACGAGCGGCGCCCCGTCGGATGCCAGGCTGAGCAGCACGGGCAGGCCCGCCTGCACGGGCTCCTCGTCCTGGGGCGACGTGTACAGACCGTAGTCCGCCTTTAAGTGGCGCAGCAGCATCGGCGTCTTGTACCCGTCCTTGGCCACGATGGTCACCCGGGTGTCCTCCGGCAGGTCCTCCGCCATGCCGAGCGTGCGCAGCAGGTCGTACAGCCTGACGCCCGTCATCTCGTGCACGGCAAAGACGCTTCCGCGCGTCATCAGGCTGTAGCGCTGCGTGAGGCCCAGCGGCCCTAGCGCGAGCGCCTCGAGCGCTTTCACGCTAAGCACCGTCTCTTGCCCCAGGCCCGTGCCCGTAAAGGTCACGGTGTCGTATATATACCGGCTCTGCGCATAGACGCTGCCCGCCCACCTGGCGTCCGTGCGCAGCGCGGGCGCGTGCCCCGCTCCGAGGGCGAGCGCCGGCAGCAGCAGGCAAAAGCAAAGGCAAAGCGCGAGGCATGTTTTCATTTCGTCCCCTCCTCCAACGTCAAAAAGGGCACCAGCAGGTCCGAAGCGCGGAACGCGCCGTGCTCTCCCGCCCGGCTTGAGGCCTGCGCATTTTCAGCTTCGTGCTGGCCGTGGTCGGCCAGAGCGACGACCGCGCCGTCCCATGCGTCCATGAGCGCCCCGGCATAGGCGTCGATCTGCCGCAGCCGGGCGTAGACCTCATCGCTGCGCGGGCCCGTCCGATGGCTCGCGTCGTCCACGCCGTGAAAGTGCACGAAGAGCAGGTCCGGCGCGTCCGTCTCGATGCAGCGCATCGCGCTGTCAAAGACCTCCCCGTCCGTGTACCCGTCGCCGTCCGCGTCGGGGTTGAGCAGCTGCGGGCAGCCGAGGGCGAGCATCTCCTGATCGCCCTCGACCACCCGGCTGCGAAAGCCCAGGTCCTTCGCCTCGTCAAACAGCGTCCTGCAGGCGATCTCGTGATCCCCGCGCCTTCGCACGCCCGTCTTGGCCGGGCTCTGCCCCGTCACCATCGCCGCATAGTTGACCGGCGTGATCGTCGGATAGACGCCCGCCGCCCGCTCCGCTCGCATCCGCGAAAGGTTCGGGATGCGGCCCTGATCCCGCGCCGCCTCGTAGGTGTCGAGCCCAAGCCCGTCGATGAACAGGAGCAGCACGCGCCCGCCCGCCTTGAGCGTCTCCAGCGCGTCCGTATAGGCGTCGCGATTCGCCCGTGCCGGCGGGTTTAACAAGATGCCCGCGACCTCCTGCATCCGCTCGTCCCCTGCCCATACGTCGCCGTACAGGTCGATCTTGACCTGCTCGCAGGGCGCCTGAACGATCCGCCCGTCCGCCGCGTAGACCTGGGCCTGCCGCGCCGAAAGCCCCATCTGTTCAAGCGCCTGCGAGAGCGTATACGCGTCGCCCAGGCCCTTAAGCTCCCCCGTATCCAGCACGGCGTCCGTCTGCGCCGCGCCGTCCGTAAGCGCAATGCGCCGCTCGATCCGCTCTCGCCGCGAGCAGCCCGCGCAGGAGAGCAGCGCCAGCGCTATGCACAGCGCCAAAGCGCCCTTACGCATGCATCTCGCCCCCGATATGGTATTTACACAGACATTTGAGCAGCTGCCAGGAGAGCAGGCCGCCGACCCCGCCGGAAAACGCGGCGACCGCGAGGCTGAGCAGCAGCGGCACGGCCGGTAAGCGGAAGAAGATCCAATTCGTGAGCAGCGTGCCCGCCAGGTTGGCCGCGATGCCCGCAGCAAACGAGACGGGCATCGAAAGCGGCCGTCCGCGCAGGGCGAGCAGCACGAGATCCACCGCCACGCCCGGCAGCGTATAGCTGAGCAGGCTCATCGCCCCGTGCGAGCCGGAGACGCCCGTCACCAGCACGAGGATCGCCTGCACCAGACCGGCGAGCGTCGCCGCGCCCACGCGGCCCGTCAGCCCCGCGGCCACGACGAGCCACATCATGTACAGCCCGCCCGCGAGCGCGCCGCCCGGGATGAGCAGCGGCGCGCTCACCAGATGCGCCAGCGGCACCACCACGGGCTTGATCGCGATGCCCAGCGCCGCCATCGCGGCGATGAGCATGAGATCGCGCATCGAAAAGCGCGAAAGCATCTTCCTCATGGCTCCTCCTTCGTAGGCGTCAGGGTCATGGAGACGAGGTTCGCCATCGAGAGGTTTTCCCCATAGAGGCGCAGCTCCGTCTCGTTTTCAACGGGCGTCTCGCCCTTTTGGGCGTACCAGGCGAGCAGGTATTCCCCCGCCTCCAGCGCGTCGGCGCCAAGGCGCCGGGTGCTTTGCTTCTCCTGGCCGTTTTGAATCGTCGCGAACGAGAGCGTATAGGGCGCCCCCTGCGTCAACGCGTCTACGAATGTTTTGAGGTCCAACCCCTGCGCCAGATAGGTAGCGCCGTTGACCGTATAGCTGCGCGCCTCCATGCCCAGCGCCATCAGGTCCGCCGTCGTATAGTAGGCGGTCACGTCCTTTTGACCGCCCAGCACCGTCGCCGCGAGCGCCTGCGCGCCGCCCAGGTCCACGCACTGCGTATACTTGGCGTAATTACAGTTGTTGTGATCGGTCGCCTCGGTCTGGCCAAACATGAAGGTGGGCTTCAGGCCGCCCGGCACGGCGGTCTGCCCGGCCGTCTCGAGCCCCTTAGAGCTTCCCGCCTGGTTCGCGGAAAAGAACGCCAGCATTGCCTCTACCGGCACGCCGTCCGCAGGCTCCATGCCCGCGTCTGCGAAGTAAAACCGCTCCAGGTCGGAGAAGCGGTCGAAGGCCGTGACGTACTTGTCGCTGGCCA
>JAEYAR010000182.1 GCA_023404715.1 Bacillota bacterium
GTGCTCACGACGGTGCTGATGTCCTTCGTCGAGTGTTTTGGATTCAGGCAGTTGATCACATGGTATCGCATCAGCGCGTTTTTTCGTTACCGCAAAAGCAAAAACGTCTGGGGGAAGTTCGACCGGACGGAGCATCAGCGCAAAGACGCGGCTTCTTAGGGAAAGGGGATTTGCACGGTGGGAACAGGGCGCGGGAGGAAATGGATGCGGAGCCTGACGCGCATAGGAGCGATATGCGCCGCCGTGGCGCTCCTGATACCGGGCGCCGCGCAGGCCGCGGCGGCGCGGTACGTTTTTTTGTTCATCGGAGACGGGATGGGGCTTACGCAGACGTTGGCGGCGCAGCTCTACCTATCCACCCTGGAGAGCGACGCGTATCCGCCTGTGCCGGCGGCGCTGAGCTATACGGGCTTTCAAACCGTGGGCCTGATGCACACGCAGAGCGCCGATTCGCCGGTGACGGACTCCGCAGCGGCGGCGACCGCCATGGCATCCGGACGTAAAACAGACAACGGAATCCTTAACGAGGATCCCGATACGGGCGAAGCCTACGTACCGCTCGCCCATACCGTCAAGGCGGGCGGGCGCAGGGTGGGACTCGTCACCACGTGTTCGTTAAACCACGCGACGCCGGCGGCGTTTTACGCCCACGCGACGGACCGCTATGACTATTATGAGATCGGGTTGCAGGCGCTGCGGCCCGGCCTCCTGGACTTTCTGGGGGGTGGCGGCTTTTCCAAGGCGTCCGGACCGGCGGGAGATCAAGTAAAGCTGACGGACACCGCCCGCGAGCGCGGCTTTGCCGTAACGTCGGATGCGGAGGAGATCAGGACGCTTGGCCCGGACGCGGCCCCCGTAATCGCACAGCAGCCGGGAACCTACACCGCGCCGTATATGGAACGCGAGCTGGACCGGATTTACATGCCGGCGGAAACGCTCTCTCTGGCGGAGATGGTAGAGGCGGCGATCCGCGTCTTAGACGACGCGGCCGGCTTTTTTCTGATGGCTGAATCGGGGATGGTGGACACGGCCTGCGCGGAAAACGACGCGGCCGGCGCGATATACGAGGTGCTGGCGCTGTCGGACGCCGTCGGCGCGGCGGTCACATTTTATGAACGTCACCCGAGCGATACGCTGATCGTCGTACTCGCAGACCATGAAACGGGCGGGTTATCCCTCTTGCGCAGGACGGATCTCGCCGTCCTGGCTCATCAAAGGGCGTCGTTTGCCCGCTTTGAAGAAGAGGTCCGCGCGCTCCTGAAAAAAGAAGCGGCTTATGAAGCGATCGAGGATGCGGTAGAACAATGGTTTGGCCTGAAGGAGGAGACGCAGGCGCCCCTCTTTCGCACCGAAGTCAGAATGCTGCGCGCGGCATATGAGGCGACAGTGAGAGACGAGCTGACCGAGGAAGAAGAGGAGCTTTATCAAGGGTTAAACCCCCTGGCGTTTACCGCATGCAAGGTCATGGCGCGCCACGCGAGGCTGAGCTTTATCACCACCGGACATACGGCGCAGTCGGTGCCCGTCTATGCGATGGGGGCGGGGGCAGAGCTGTTTGGCGGAACGTACGACAACACCGCGGTCTACAATAAACTCATCGAGGCCATGGGCCTGTAAACACAGGAGGAGATGTTCGGTGAAAAGGCTGATCTGCGGCTTGGCCGCCCTGCTGGCGTTCTTTCTCGCCGCCTACGGCACGGCGGAAACCGCGCCGCCTTTGCCTACGCCCGCCCCTGCCGAGCGAAGGGCGGGCGACTGGCGCTACATCGTGGGCGACGAGGGCGTCACACTGACGCGATACGTCGGGCGGGACGCGCAGGTGACGGTGCCCGAAAAGCTCGCCGCGGTGCTGACCGGCCAAGAGATGCTGGCGCTTTACCGCCGGGCAAAGCCCTATCCGGATATGCCCATTTGGCTCGCCGCGTGGATTCCGAGCGCCGCCGCGCTGGCGGCGGCGCCGGACAAAGAAGTGCGGATAGAGCTTCCCGTTCAAAAGCTGGGCGAGGGGGTCTTTAAGGGGAACCGAAAACTTACGTCGGTGAGCGTGCCCGACGGTATTACGCAAATCGCAGACAGCGCTTTTTACGGCTGCCGGAATCTTCGGGACGTCCGGCTACCGGCGGGATTGGGACAGATCGGAAACCGCGCCTTTTACCGCTGCGCAAAGCTCGAACAGCTGCAGATCCCCTCTAGCGTAACCCTCATCGGTTACGCGGCCTTCGAGGGATGCACCCGGCTCGCACAGGTTCAGCTTCCCGACGGGTTGCGGACGATCCGCACCCGCGCTTTTAAAGACTGCTCGGCCCTGGAAGAGATCAAGATTCCTCCGCTGCTTTCATGGACCGGCGCGCGCGTATTTGAAGGGACGCCGTGGCTTGGGGGGAAGACAGAGGCGTTCACCGTCATCGGCGACGGCATCCTGATCCGTTACGGGGGCACGGACAAGACGGTAGCCGTCCCGCCAAACGTCAAGCGCATCGTGGGGGCGTTTCAGGATAACCGACAAATTACCTCGGTGTATCTTACCGGCTCGGTAACCGTCATCGGCTACTATGCCTTTGCGGGCTGCACTCAGCTGACGGGCGTCTATACGGCCGATTCCCTGCTGGAGATCCAGGACTATGCATTTGACGGATGCAGGCGGTTGACAGAGCTGTGCGTACCGGAAGGGCTCGCGTCCATCGGGGCGTACGCGCTGCGAGACTGCTCCGCCTTGAGCGTATTTGCGATGCCCGCGAGCCTTAAATCGATCGGCGCACACGCTTTCAGCGGGTGTGCGAAGCTAGTGGCGGCCCAAATCCCCGCCGGCGTGCAGGAACTGCAGCAGCGGGCGTTTTCCAATTGCAGGAACCTTGCATCCGTCTCTATTCCGCCCTCGGTCGTCTCCATTGCGAGCGACGCCTTTAACGGATGCGGCCGCGTGACGCTGAGCGTAGAGCCCGGATCGATCGCGGAGGCGTACGCCAAGGCGAAGGGCATAGGGTATATTGCGGCCGCAGACGGAGGGGAAGAGAGGGCTCCTTTGCTCGGACGGGGCGCGTACACCTTTGCGCGCAGGGGAGGCGAGGTGGTCATAACGGGGTATCAAGGCGCGGAGGCAGCTGTAACGCTGCCATCGCGCTGCGATCTGGGCGAAGTGACGGTTGTCGGCACAGGGGCGCTGGCCGGCAATGCTGTCGTAGCCGCCGTCGTCGTGCCGGACGGTTATCGATCGATCGAAGACGGCGCGTTTATATCGATGGAGCGGCCTGTTTTGGTGACGCTGCCCGACAGCGTCGTACAGATTGGCGAGCGGGCTTTTGCGGGGAGCGATGTGCAATTGCAGGGACGCACGGATAGCTATGCCCGGCAATACGCCGAACAAAACGGCATTCAATTTCTCATCTTACAGTGAGGAGAGATGGACATGGACAGGATCAGGTTTTTTGCCAGGGCGGCTTCGCTGGGCCTGCTGCTGTGCCTTGCGGCGGGCGCCGGCGCGCGGGCGGAGGCATATGCGACCGCAGCGCGCACATTCGGCGATTATCAATACGTTATGGATGAGGGGGCGGCGACGATCACGGCCTACACAGGCAGTGCGCCAGATCTTACCATTCCCCATACGTTAGACGGCCTTGAGGTGAGGGCCTTGGGCCCCAATGCGTTTGCGGGCAATAACGCGCTTCAGAGCGTGACGATGCCGGATACCGTCGTTACCGCCGAGGCGGATGCGTTTGCATATTGCACCAACCTACGCAACATTCGGCTATCCGCCAACCTGACCGACATCTCGGCGCGCATGTTTGAAAACTGCACCGCCCTGGAGGCGATCGATCTGCCTGCACGGACGGAATCGGTGCGCAGCGCGGCCTTTCGCAACTGCGTCAGCCTGACGGCGCTTGAACTGCCCAAGCAAATCCGTTATGTGGCCGACGAAGCCTTTGCCGGATGTATCAATCTCGCCCAGCTCGTCATTGCGGATACGATCGACAGCTTCAGCGCCAGCGCGGTTCGGGATACGGCCTGGCTTGAAGCGCAGAGGGACGAGTTTGTCGTCGTAGGCGACGGGGTGCTTATCCAGTATCAGGGTGCTAAAACGCAGCTGGAGGTGCCGCGCGTCGTCCGGATTCTATCGGACGCTTTTGCGGGGAATACGCAATTGACGCACGTGACGATCCCCGAAACCGTCGTGGAGATCGGAAAGGGAGCCTTTCAAAATTGCACGGCGCTGCGCAGCGTGGAGATAAAGCCGGGAACGAAGCAGATTTCGGAAAATGCTTTTTACGGCTGTACGGCGCTGACGGACGTCACGCTGCCCGACTCGCTAACCCATATCTATCAGAGCGCCTTTCAAAACTGTACGAGTTTGACATCAATCGTTCTCCCCGCCGGCGTAAGCGGCTTTGGCGCATACGCGTTCGGCGGGTGCAGCGCCCTTCAATCCTTTGCCGTTCCTCGGAAGGTCGAGGCGCTTCCAGAAGGGCTTTTCTACGGCTGCGCCGGTCTTGACGCGGTGACTCTGCACGATCAGCTTCAGGAGATCGGCGCGTTCGCGTTTGTCGGGTGCGTTTCGCTTCAGACGGTTCAAATACCCAAGCGTCTCAAAACCCTGGGGCCCGGTGCGTTCGCGAACAGCGGGCTCGTATCCATCGACCTGCCAGAGTACTTGACCGCGCTGACAGAGCGCGCGTTCGCCGATTGCCCTTCGCTCGAAAGCGTCTACCTATACCGCAGGCTTCAAAAAATCGATGCGACCGCGTTTGCCGGAACAAACGCGATCATGTACGTCGAACCCGAATCTTTCGCGCTCAGGCGCGGCGGCGTTCTAGGATGGCAAATGGCCTATATGCCTAAGGCGGTTCGGGCTTGGCGCTACGTGGCCGACGACCAAGGCGTCCTCTTGCTATCCTGGACCGGAGATGCGAAGCATGTAGAGCCCCCGGCAAAGATCGAAGGAAAGGATGTGACCCGCATCGGAACGTCCGCGTTTCGAGGAAAGCAAGCGCTAGAGTCGGCGCGCCTACCCAGAAGGGTGAGGACAATCGGCGCGTGGGCATTTGCCGATTGCGAAAACCTGCAGGACATACAGCTGCCCGATGGTCTGCTCGAGATCGGAGAAAACGCTTTTTTCGGCTGTAAGCGCCTTGATAGGCTCCAAATCCCGGACGGAGTCGAGACCATAGGCGCAGGCGCCTTCTCCGGATGCGGGACGCTGACGCTGATGGTACGGGACGGGTCGTACGCGCAGCGGTATGCGATGGAGGAGGGGATCCCTTATGAGACGCAATAGCCGGAGCATTTGGTGGCTGCTCATGGTGACGCTCTTGTCGCTCTCCCTATTGGCGTCGGCGGACGAGGGCGTCTATGAGATCGTGTTTCGGGATGAGTTCGACTACGAGGGGCCGCCGGACCCGCAGAAGTGGGGATATGACGTCGGTGGGGACGGCTGGGGCAACGGTGAATTGCAGTTTTACACGGATTCGGGAAACGCCTGGGCGGACGGAAAGCATTTGATCATCGAGGCGCGGGCGGAGCGCCGCGAGGGCGCGGCGTATACCTCCGCGCGGCTGGTGACGCGCGGTCTGGTCTCCTTTTGCGAGGGCATTATCGAGATCCGCGCGAGGGTGCCGACCGGCAGGGGCACATGGTCCGCCATCTGGCTGCTGCCGGAGGATAAGCGCTATGGCGGATGGCTTCATTCGGGGGAGATCGATCTGATGGAGCACGTGGGGTTTGACCCGGGCGTGATCTACGCCTCGTTGCACACCCTCGCCAACAACTCGGTGCAGGGCAACCCGATCACGCGGCGCTATGAGCTGGCGGATCGGGGCGAAGGGTTTCACATCTACGTGCTGGAATGGACGGAGGACCTGCTCATCGTCTACATCGACAACGTCGAGCTTTTCCGCTACCGAAGGCCGCGGGCAGCAGACGGTGAAGGATGGAAGACCTGGCCGTTTGACCTGCCGTTTTACCTCCTCTTTAACGTGGCGGTCGGGGGCAGCTGGGGCGGGGCGGAGGGCGTGGACGAAACGAGCTTTCCCCAGCGTATGGCCGTTGACTACGTCAGGGTTTATCAACGCACAGACCGCACACGATGAGGATGAACACAATGAGATAAGGGAGGAACCGATGTGCTCGAATCGAATCGGGATCGAAATGTAAAGCGGATGGCCAATTGGGTGCTGGCGTTGCATTTGGCGTTATCGGCGGTCATTGCCGTATTCGCCTATGCTATTTTACGCCGCCTGCTGGTCGACTGGCCCCTGCGGGAGCCGGTATCGGCGGCGGCAGGCGGACTCATCGTCTTTTTGGGGGTTTGCTTTTCGATCGTGCTGAGGGCGATGGTCGTGAAAATGGGGCGGGCGATGAACCGCGTCGAGCAGCTGAGCGCGGCGATAGAGGAGCGGCTGAAGGTGACGGCGCATGTTCCGCTACGGGGTATAGCGGTATCGAGGACCCGTCGGGTCGGCGCATCACAAGACCTCAAGACGGCCGAGCTACAAAGGCCTGCGCAGCAGGCGGCGGCGACAGGACTTGCAGCACAAGCGCAGGAGACGGCAGGTACGGCGGCAGAGGCGGACGCGATGCCGCACGCGGCGCCGATGACGCCGCTGGAAGGGCGCGCGACCCCTCTGCATGCGAAGGCGGCTGAAGGAGCCGAAAGCGATGCGGATGAGGAGCAGGCACGGCCTACGCCTCTGGCAGAGCCGGAGCGGGCGGACTTGAGCATCGACGCGGACGAGCTGCCCGAACTGTAAACGACCGTCAAGGAGGGATGCGTATGGATACGCCGCGCTTTACAAGAATCAAGCTATTTCCCGGGTATCGTTGGCCCACAAAGGAAATGCCCGTCACATTGGTTCGCGGCGCCGAGCTTCGGGATGAGAAGACGGGTTACTACTGGCTTCAACTCAAGTGGATGAACACGTCCGGGCTGACCATCGACTACATGAAGATACGGGTAGAATGCTTTATCGGGGAAGACGCCGCGCAGCCGCAGCAGATGCTGCTGGAAGAGCTGGCTTTTGAGTACATGAATCAATCCGTTTCCCCGGACGCGACGTTTGGCGAGAAGGCGCCCATTCGCTTGCCTTGGCCCGCGGTCGCGACCATCGTCGCAAAGCCGGTAGAGATCGCATTTCGAAGCGGGCAGACGTGGCATGTAGGCTCCGGGTGGAAGGAAAGCTTTCGAGCCGGGGCGGCGCGCGGCGCAGCACCGGCGAAGCCGGCAGCCCCTACGGCCGTGGCGCAGAGCGCACCGGCGCCCGAAGTGACCATATCCACATACAGCGCGGAACCCGCAGGCCCCGAAGAGTCGGCAAGGGAGAGGCGCAAGCCCCGGCGTAAAGCGAGATGGGCGCTGCGTATCGCCGGCATCCTCATCGTCGCAGCCGGCATCGCGCTCTATCCGACGTGCGTCAAGCCCGCGCTCGACTACGTCGCCGCGGGTAGGCTATACCGGGAGGGACGCTACGAGGAGGCCGTTACGGCTTTTGCGGCGCTGGGCGATTTTAAGGACAGCGAGGCCTGGGCCGGAAAGAGCGAGGAGGGGATACGGCAAAGGCAGTACGATGCGGCGGTAATACAATTCCAGGCCGGTAATTTTCTCGCGGCCAAGCGGCAGTTCGAGGCGCTCGGCGGCTATCTGGACAGCGCGGAAAAGGCGAAAGCGGCGGACGACGCCCTATGGCAGCAGGAATATGAGATGGCTATCGCACTCTTTGAAGCGGGGAAATTTGAAGAAGCCAAACGAGCGCTGGAGGACTTGGGCGGCTATGCCGACAGCGAGGCGCGCATCAGGCAATGCGAGACGGCGATGCAGGAGGCCGCCTATCAACAGGCCAAGCGGCTACTCAATACGGGAGATTATGCGGAGGCTCATATCGCATTTTCGCAGCTGGGGGCGTACCTGGACAGCGCGGACTGGGCGGCCGTCAGTTTGACGCTCAGCGCCGGACAGACGATGGCGGAGCCCTCCGCCAGGGCCGCGACGGTGCCCATCCAGCAGACCGGAGAAAAGGAAATCGTCGGCACGGTGGTCTGCAACACGAAGAGCCGATCGAATCTGCGAAGCGGCCCCTCTACCGCCTATGAGATCGTCGGAACGGCCGTCGACGGCGACACGTTTGCCTGCAGCGGCAAGAGTACCGACGGCGCCTGGTATGTCCTGCGCCTGAGCGACGGCACGACGGCTTACCTACGGGAAACGTTGGGCGTATTCATGCCCGGGGAGGGCGCGCAGACGTCCCTGCCGCCCGCAACGCCTACCGCGTCGCTGAGCGCCGCACCCGTCGCCTTGCCCGCGGCGCGTGGCGCGGCCATCGGCGATGTGACGGTTACGGCCGAGGGCGGCGCCACGCTGCGATCTGCAGACCGGGCGGACGCGCCGCTCGTCGCAAGCGCCACCAAGGGCGAGCGATTGGCTTGCACAGGCGTCTCCGAACAGGGCTGGTATCGAGTTTTACTCGCTAACGGAGAGGAGGCGTATATTTCGCCTAAGCTTGCCGCCTTTGCGGCATCGCAGGAATCAATGTGAATACACGAAGAGGCGTCCGGCGCCTCTTTTTTCGATCTGGTGCATCTACGCGGCGTTCCCGCCATGGTTACCGAAAAGTGCGT
Organism: Bacillota bacterium; assembly: GCA_023404715.1. Classification (GTDB taxonomy): domain Bacteria; phylum Bacillota; class Clostridia; order Christensenellales; family Aristaeellaceae; genus Beduinella. The sequence goes on from JAEYAR010000182.1 coordinate 8,602, forward strand.
ACTTTACAAACCGCATCGCCTGGTCTATGATGAGAATAGAATGCAGGCGGCGTCGGCTGCGAGACCGGGGGAGGGGCGCGAGATGACCGAGGAAGAACGCCGGGTTGATTTGATTCGCGCGTTGCAAGCGGAAAACCCGCAGTACCATAAGATGGAGATGCCCAAAGAAGCGCAGGGGCAAAGGCGGCTTTTGCGCGCGCTGATGAACGTGCGCCCGCCATGGCCCGCCACTGCGGAACTGCTTGCGGAGCAGGACCGCTATCTGTGCGCGGAGCGGGAGCGCCGGGGAACCGTATCCCCTGGCGAGCTTACGCCCTCCAGAGCGCATCAGCAGCTCTACCTCTGGCGCGGAGACATCACCCGGCTCGCGGTGGACGCCGTCGTCAACGCGGCCAACAGCGCGCTGCTCGGCTGTTTTATTCCCTGCCACGGCTGCATCGACAACGCGATCCATTCGGCTGCGGGGATACAGCTGAGGCTCGCCTGCGCGGACCTGATGCGACGTCAGGGCCACGAGGAGCCCGTAGGTTCGGCGAAGATCACCCCCGGTTTCAACCTGCCGGGCCGCTACGTGATCCATACCGTGGGCCCCATCGTCACGGGCGCGCCCACGCGGGCGCAGTGCGGGCAGCTCGCGTGCTGTTACCGAGCCTGCCTTACGTTGGCGGATCAAAGCGACTTGCGATCCATCGCCTTTTGCTGCATCTCCACGGGGGAATTCCGCTTCCCGAATCAGGCGGCGGGGGAGATCGCGGTAAAGACCGTGAGGGCGTATCTTTCGCGGACGCGCAGCAGGCTGAACGTGATCTTCGATGTATTTACAGCACAGGATGAGGCGATTTACCGCAAGCTACTCGAAAGCGGGGGAGCGTTTTGAAAAACCGGGAAGAGACGCTGGAAAGCCTGCGCCGGGCGTTGGACCAGGCGGAGGCCGTCGTCGTCGGCGCGGGCGCGGGCCTTTCGGCGTCCGCCGGCTTTACGTATACGGGCGCGCGCTTTCGCGAGCACTTTCAGGACTTTGCGGACAAGTACCATTTTACGGATATGTACGCCGGTGGATTTTATCCCTATGCGTCGCCGGAAGAATACTGGGCTTACTGGAGCCGGTACATCTTCATCAACCGCTATCAGGACGCGCCGAAGCCCGTCTACGACGACCTTTTGCGGGTGCTGCGGGATCGGGACTACTTCGTCTTGACCACCAACGTGGATCATTGCTTTCAAAAGGCGTGTTTCGACAAGCAGAGGCTCTTCTATACCCAGGGCGACTACGGCCTCTTCCAGTGCGAAAAGCCCTGCTGCCCAAGAACGTACGACAACGAGGCTAAGGTGCGCCAAATGGTTAAGCAGCAGGCGGGTATGCGCATCCCCTCGCAGCTCGTGCCGCATTGCCCGGTCTGCGGCAGGGCGATGCGGATGAACCTGCGGTCGGACGATACGTTCGTGGAGGATGCGGGGTGGCATGCGGCCTATGATCGGTATGCGCGCTTTCTCAAAACGCGCGAGGAGAAGCGGACGCTGTTTTTCGAACTGGGATGCGGCATGAACACGCCGGGGATCGTAAAGTTCAGCTTCTGGCGGATGGCTCATGCGTGGCCGGACGCCACCTATGCCTGCGTCAACCTCGAGGAGGCCTACGCGCCCCCGTCGCTGGAGAAACGGGCGATCTGTATCACCGCGGATATCGGGGATATCTTATCGCGAATGTAAATGCCGGGTTGGCCGGATGCAGGCGTAAAGCGCCTCTGCATCCGGTCTTTTTCTACCGCTCGCCGACGGGCGGCAGAGGCGATGTAAACCGATCGCAACACGGCTTGTTGCGCAGGGTTGGTGGATTCCCGGCGCATTATGCGGTAAAATAGGGGCGTGGAGGGGAAAAGTATGATTTCTATGAATCTTTCGTTTTTGCGAAGGGAGAAGCGCCTATCACAGGAGGCTGTCGCGGACAGGATCGGCGTATCCCGGCAGGCTGTCGCCAAGTGGGAGGCCGGAGAGACGCTGCCGGACCTGGCGAACAGCGTCGCGCTGGCCGAGCTATACGGCGTGACGGTGGACGACCTGATCCGCTATGACGCGAAAAAGAGCGGCGCGCCGATCCCGCCCAAAGGGAAGCACATCTTCGGCACGGTGACGGTCGGCGACCGGGGGCAGATCGTCATCCCGAAGAAGGCGCGCGAGCTGTTCGATATCCGTACGGGCGAGAGCCTGATGGTGCTGGGGGACGAGGCGCAGGGCATCGCCCTTGTAAAGGCGCAGGCTTTTCTTGAAATCGCCGAGGAAATGATGAAAAAGGCGCAGGGAGGTTGCCATGAATAAAAAGATTTTGATCGTCGGGGGCGGCATCGGCGGCCTCGTGGCGGGGATTTACGCCCGCCAGGCGGGCTTTGAGGCGGAGATCTACGAGCAGAACGCGGTCGCCGGCGGGGAATGCACGGGCTGGGACCGCGAGGGATACCACATCGACAACTGCATCCATTGGCTCATCGGGACGCGGCCCGGGACGGAGCTGAACCGGCTATGGAGGACGGTGGGCGCGCTGGAGGAAGGGACGCAGGCCGTCTGTGCGGACCGGATGTACACCTCGGAGCTGGGCGGGGAGCGCGTCACATTGTGGGCGGACATCGCGCGTACCGAACGGGAGCTTCTTGCGCTCTCGCCCCGGGATGCGGAGGAGATCAGGCGGCTGATGAAGGCGTGCCGTTTGGCGAAGGACGTTCAGATTCCCGCGAAAACGCCGCCCGAGCTCATGGGCCCCCTAGACGCCATCCGGATGACAGCCACGATGGGCGCGGCCTTGAGGCTGTTTAAAATGTACGAAGGGCAGGACACGAGAGACCTGATGCAGCGCTTCCATCACCCGTTGATCCGCTGCCTGATCTCGGATTTTTGCACGGCCGAATCGCTCGCGCACAGCTTCCCCATGGCGTATGGGAATTTTGCCGGCGGCGACGGCGGCATCCCGCGCGGCGGATCACGGGCGATGGCGCTTCGCATGCAGGATACGTTCATACGCCTAGGCGGAAGGATTTTTACCGGCCGGCGCGTCGGCCAAATCGTGCTCGACGGGGACGCGGCGGGCGGGATCCGGCTGTCGGACGGCGCGTTCGTCGCGGGCGACTACGTCGTCCCGGCCTGCGATACGCAGGAAACGTTTGAACGCCTTATGCCGAAGCGTTTTATGCCTGCGCTGCTGCGTGAGATGTACGCGGACCGGGAGGCCTACCCCGTAGACAGCCCGTTTCAGGCGGCCTTTGCCGTCGATTGCGCCGAGGACCCGATCGGCGGAGATTTTATCCTGGACGGCGCCGGGCTTACGCTGCTGCCGGGCATGACGGGCCGGGTGACCGTGAAGTCTTACGCTTACGAGCCCGGCTTTGCGCCCGAAGGCAAGCAGGTTGTGCAGGCGCTGACGGGCGGACCGGAAGCGTTGTATGCATACTGGGCGGCGCTGCATAAGGACCCGAGCGCATACCGTGCTAAAAAGACCGAGCTGGCGATGCAGCTCGCGGCGCTCATCGAAGCGCGATTTGCCAAGTGCCGGGGAAGGCTGCGCCTGCTCGACGCCTGGACGCCCATGACCTACGCGCGCTATATGAACGCCTATAAAGGGTACTACCAGTCGTTTACGATCACGAAGCGGAGCGCGAAGGTCCCATACCCGCCCGCCGTGCTGGAGGGGCTCACCAACGTGGTGCTCGCGGGGCAGTGGGTGAACCCGCCCGGCGGCGTGCCGGGCGCGGCGACGGCGGGCAAGTTCGCGATCCAGCGAATTCTTCACAAAGAGGGCCGGAATATCCGTCTGTGAAGCGTCGGGAAGAGACGGACAGGGTGCAAAGAGGAATGCTTTGTGTATAGCTTGCAGGGCGGCGGTATATCCTTTATGTGTACTTTTCCCTTGTGGGCGGGGCCGGGGGATGGTATAATAGAACGCGACAACTGAATCCGTCAGCTTCGAGCTTAGCGGCCTAAAGCGAAAGCCACGGCCGCTAAGCCAGAGCATTGCGCTCGAGGGTATGGGCAGAAATGCCTGTGCCTCCCAAGATACGGGGAAGGACACCCGCTAGGAAAGAAGCCTGCATCCGCACCCCCCCTTTTTCCATAGAAGAAGGGCGGACTGTAAAGCGCGATAAGAGCAGGCGTTCCGAGCGAACGGCCTGCTTTTTATGTGCGGGGCGGAGCCGCCCGGTCATCCGGCGCGGAGCTGACGGTTCGCAAAGAGATGGAGGAAGACCTATGCGCAAGACATCGACCATCCTGCTCGTACTGCTGCTCGTGCTGGCGCTCGCGCCGGCGGTAGCCATGGCCAAAACCAGCTCCGAGGCCATCGAGGCGCCGGATGCGGACGCGGCCGTGTTTACCGTGGGCGCGGGGGACGCGGCGGCGGAATACACCTGGGCGGACCTGACGGGCGAAAGCGGCCTGTTTCAGACGCAGACGGGCGCTTACGGCGCGAAGATCGACGGCGAGATCGCGACCCAGGATTGGACAGGCGTATCGCTCGCGGACATCCTGACGGACGCGCAGGAAAAGCTGGGCGCCTTCCCGCAGGACGCGCAGGTCACCGCCCGGGCGGCGGACGGCTACGACGTGACGTTCGCCTTCGCGGCCGCGATGGATGCGGCGAACCGCTACCTGGTCGCGCCCGAGCCTGTGCGCAACTTCGACGGCGACCAGACCTTTGACGACAGCTTCGTGCGCATCGTGCGCGGCGACGAATTCACCCTCTCCAACGAAGCGAACCTGCGCTGCATTACGGGCGTCGTGATCAGGGACGCCGCGGGCGAGGCGCTCGCCCCCCGGCAGGGCGGACAGCCGAGCACGGCCGCTGCCCCCAAGCTGCCCGGCGCCACGGACGAAGAAATATTGGAATCGGCATTTTACCTGGCCGTCGCGCCTGCAGACGGATCGGACATGCTCTATTACTATTATTCCCTGAACGAGCTGAAGGCGATGGGGCAGCAAAGCTACGCGTTCAACTACGACGACCACACCGTGGACAAGACGGTGGAGTGCAACGGCGTTTTCCTCGTGGACCTGCTGGATGCGCTGGCGGACGCGGACGGCGCGCTGCTGCGGGACAGCGGCAAGCTGACGGAGGACATGAAGATCCAGATCGTGGAGGAGGACGGATTCCACTCCAATTCCTCGGGCAAGGCCGCCTCTTTTGTGGACGCGATCGCCTACGCGCGCACGACCACACTGCCGATCCTCGCCTGGGAGATCAAGGAGACGTACGCGGTCGAGACCGAGTTTAACCGCAGCTGGGAGGACTTCCGCTGGGCGGACGCATACCCGGAATACTTGCGCATGTACCGCAACACGGGCGCGGCCAACTCCGCCGTGTGCAAGATGGTGATGGGCGCGGTCGTGTCGCCGGAGGGCGACGCGTACAACGCGGACACCAGGGGCGCGTACGTGATGACGATGGAAAGCCAGAAGAACCCGGGCGTGGAGCTCGCCGCCGCGCGCGAGGTCGGCGGCGTGCTGAAGGGCATGAAGATCGCCGTGCGCGCGCCCGAGGTGGCGGGCGCTACGGCGGCGGGCGACGCAGTGCAGCTCATCACCGTCGGGGATGAAGCCCAGCGCGTGCGCTTTACGTACGAGGAAGGGGCGTATCTGACGCTTTCAGACGGCAACAAATCCTTTGAAATGACGCTGTCCGACCTCATCGTGCTCTCCAGCGGCCGCCAAATCCCGGAAAGCAGAGAGGCGGTCGAGGCGCTCGTCGCAGGCGGCGGCGCGCTGGTCGTGACCGATGCTATCGCCGACGCGCAGACGGGCGAGCTTTCCGTAGAAGCGCCCGGCCGCAACCTGTACATCGACCGGCGCGAGGTGGCCAGCGGCACCGACCCTTACGGCTACGGCAACCTGATCCTCACCCGTTATTTCGGCGCGCCGCTTAAGGATGTGATCCTGGCGAGCGGTCTTTCGGGCGCGCTCACGCTGAACGGGGCGGATCTATCCGCGCTGGATGCGAAGGACGCCTTTGTGGCCTACAAGCATACGTGCTCGAAGGCGACCCCGAACAATCCGCCGGAGGGCAAGCGCGTGACGGAGACCTACGAGGCGCCCGTAATCGTGAGCATTCAGGACGGCCATACGTACTGATTATAAACCCACATGCCGGAGCGGCGAGGGCAGCTCCGGTCTTGTGGGCTTTGGGAGGAAGCGAGGATGCGTACATTCTATAAGGTTTTAGCGGCCGCTTTGATTTTATTTTCGCTTTGCCCGGCGGCGATTGCCGAGCCGGCGCTGTTCGTTACGGGCGGCGCGCTCGACGTGCCGGCGGAGAGGACGGCGACCTTTACGGGCCATACGTTCTATTTTACCGAGGAACAGCTCGCGCAGATGCTCGCGCAGCGCGACACGACGCAGGCGCTGGGCCGGAATATCTGGCGTGAGGACGTATACTTCTCCTCCTCGGAAGATCACGGCCAGCCGGCCTTCTATTATCACAAGGCGGACGGCATCTACCTGCGGGATCTGTTTGCGGCGCTGGGCGTGGACGAAGCGGGCATGCGCGCCGTCGGGAAGGTGACGCTCGTGGCCAGCGACAAGTACGTCAC
>JAEYAR010000014.1 GCA_023404715.1 Bacillota bacterium
CGGCCACCTCGACAAAGCCCTTTTTGAGCAGCGCACGCAGAACGCCTTGGACGGTGTTGATGTTGAGCTCGGAATCCTGGGCCAGGATCTGTGAGGCGGTCAGCGATTTTTCCGCATGCATGAGCAATTTCATGATTGTTTGCTCTTTCTTGGTCAGCTTATCTTGCATCGAAATCTACTCCCTTTTGTTCGGTGATCTCTTGATGCATACAGTATAAACTAGCTTTATCTGTATGTCAATAATATTTTTCAAAAATCGCTTTATAAACCAATTCGGTTTCGATATGCAGACTGTGTAAAAATCAACACGTACTACAACACTTTAGGCGAAAGGTGGACTCGCTATACGGCATATAACGCTTATCTGGGGGTAGCGTATAGAAACGTTATACGATCTAAAAACGACTGTCGGTAGTTGGATGTACTATACCAGAACGGTGGCGAAAGGTACGGATGTCACGCTTGTTGGGCGCACAGATTCTGATGAAACTGCATATGTAAAGGTCACGGGCAAGTTTGGAGCTGGTTGATCATTACCTCAGCAGGATATAGGCGTAGTAAGACCGACAAAAAATCCGAGCTAGTTCACCCGCTAGCTCGGATTTTTGTTGTGCGCCAAGCATTGGCAAGGCTAGGTGAAGAAAGACCACCGAGGGCTTGGCAAGTAGGAATTCCCAGCCAGGCAAGTGTGTCCACCGCACGGCGGAATCACCGGGAGCATCACCCCGAGTAGGCAAACAGATCCCTCATATGAAGGCCGAACAGGGCGACGAACGGCCGAAAGAGGAGCGAGAATTTATAGAAAAGAACGTGATGTCGGATCCCAAGGGCGCCATAGCGAAAAATACGTCCTGATCGGGGCGGACGCCCTCAATATAAATCGAATCGACGAATGCGCCTGAAGAGATCGGCGAGCTGCGGACGGCTGTCACCGCGCTGCCGGAAACGTTGCAGACAGCGGTCAAATTGTCGTTGCGGGGATATCGGATGTACGAGATTGCGCAAATCCTATGCGTGTCGCCGTCCGCAGTAAAAGCCGACTCTACTGGGCAAGGTCAGCCCTAAAGGCCCATGATGTGAAGCTTGCGGGTTCCGCCTCTCTGCCGGCCCGTCAAGGCGCCGTACGGTTCGCCTGCAAATCGTCACTGCACTGCGCAAAGATCCGCCTCAGCATCAGCAGGGCGACCAGGGACAGGATCAACTCCGACACAGGCTGCGCATACGATAGGCCGTAAAGCGGGAACAGCCGGCCCAGCACGATTAAGGCCGGAATCTCCAATACGATCTTGCGCAAGATGGCAAAGGCGAAGGCGTATTTGCCCTTCCCCTGGGCCTGAAAAACGCCGACCGCGAGAAAATCCATACACAGGAAGGGCAGGCCGATGCAGTAGCCCCGCAGGAACCGCGATCCATAGGCTACGATGGCCTCATTCTTCATGAACAGCCGCGTCAGGCCGTCCGCCCCCACGTAGTAGAAGGCCGCGATCGCGACCAGGAACGGCAACAGGACCTTGGCCGCAAACAGGATGGAATCCTTCATGCGCCTGTGGAGACGGGCGGCATACGTATAGCTCACCAGCGGCATGATGCCCTGTGAAAAACCCATCGCGATCTGCATGGGCACCATGTTGATCTTCTGCGCGATGCCCATGGCCGCGACGGCGTCCGCCCCATAAGCGGAGGTAAGATTGTTTAAAATCGTCATGCCTGTGACGTTGAGCAGGTTTTGAATAGACGCGGGCACGCCGACAGCGCATATGCCCAGCACGATCCCCCGCCGGAAACGAAGCATTCTGGGGTTCACGCATACAAAGGTGTCGCCTCGGCGCCTATAGAGAAGGACGAAAAAGTATACGCAAGCCGCGCAGTTGGATAGAAACGTCGCCAGCCCCGCGCCCGCGACCCCCATATTCAACCCCCAGGGCAGGATAAAGATCGGGTCCAGCACAATATTGAGCAGGCATCCGCTCATCGTGCCGATGCTCGCGTGCAGGGCTGCGCCCTCTGAGCGCACCATATAGGCTAATACGACGTTCAAAATTGCCGGCGTCGCGCCGCAGAGCACCGTCCAAAACAAGTAATCCGCCGTCGCCTGCTCGGTAGCCGCGCCCGCGCCCAGCAATCGCAGCAACGGGCCCTGAAACACGGCGCACAGCATCGAAAACACGACGCCGCAAAAAAGCGCGCAGGAAAAGCCGAGCACCGAGCTTTCGCGAACCGTCCGATAGTCCTTCCTCCCCAGCCCTCTGCTCATCATGCTGGACGTGCCCACGCCAAACAGGTTGTTCACCGCGTTAAACGCCAGCAACACCGGCGCCGCCAGCGTCACCGCCGCGTTTTGCACCGGATCGCCCAGCGCCCCGACAAAATACGTATCGGCCAGGCTGTAGAGCACCATGACCAGAGAACTGAGCACCGTCGGCACGGCCAGCTTAAAAACCGCGCGGGGCACCGGCATTTCTTCAAATAGAGAAAGCTTTGCATCCGTTTCCATCGCTCGCGCATCCATCCATTCTCCGTCGGCATACAGACGGTATATCTATTCTATTGTAGGATTGTCCGGCGCGCGTGTCAAGCACCATTCCACGCGCATAACGCGCCGGGCAGACCGCTCGGCGCGCCCCATCGACCGCTCGGCAATAAACGCTTGCGTTTGCCGGGCGGTTTTGTATACTGTATGGGAAGACTCAGAAAGGTGGGGCGCGTATGAAGATCAGGCTGCACATCGATAGGCGCTACGAGGAGCCCGAAATCGTCATCTGCGCGGCGGAGCGCACGCCGGACGTTCTTCGATTGATGGAAACGGTGGAGGGCGCCACGGCGGCCACGGTGACCGGCTACGCCGAAAGGGAAGCGCAGGTGCTGCGCTGCGCGGACGTCGCGCGCTTTTATGCGGAGCGGGATAAGGTCTACGCGCAGTGCGGTCAGGGGACCTACACGCTCCACGAGAAGCTGTACGAGTTGGAGACGCGGCTGGATCCGGCCTTTTTCGTGCGCATCTCTCGGTTCGAAATCGTCAACCTGCGGCGGATCGTCAAGCTGGATACCAGCCTGACCGGCACGATCCGCGTGCTCCTCGAGGGCGGCGCCCAGGCCTACGTATCGCGCCGAAACGTCACCCGTATCAAGCGGATGCTGGGGATATAACGAAAGGGGGCTACGACCATGAAGCAAGAGGGAATGTATATGCTGAAAAAGGCGCTGGGGCGCGCGGTATGCTCGATGGGGATCACGAGCCTTTTGAGCCTGGTCACGCTGCTCGCCGTCGAGCTTTGCGCGCAGCAAGCGGGCTTCGTGCCCCTGCTGCCCGATTTTCTCGCCCACTTCTCCTCCCCTACGATCGCGCTGGGGGTTTACCACGTGCTGGTCGGGCTCATCGGCGCAGGCTTTGGGGGCTTCTCCGTGCTGTTTGAAATCGAGCGGTGGAGCTTTCTAAAGCAGGGCGTCGCGCACTTTCTGCTCACGACGGCGGTATGGCTGCCCATCTGCGCGTTCCTGTGGGGGCTGGGCCGTTATCCGCAGGCGCTCTTCTCCATCCTGGTCAGCTTTACGGCCACCTATATCGTCACCTGGCTGACGGCCTATCAGCGCTGCCGCGAAGCCGTCCGCCGGATCAACGAACGCCTGGCGGCGCTGCGGGCGCAGGAAGACGACGGAACGCATGAAAGGATGTAAACCTATGGACGTATTACAGGTAGAGGGCCTTTGCAAGCGCTATGCGCGTTTCGCCCTGAAGGACGTCTCGTTTCAGGTGTCGGAGGGCCAGATCATGGGCTTCATCGGCCGAAACGGCGCAGGGAAGACCACGACGCTCAAGTGCCTGCTCGGGCAGGTGCACCCCAGCGGCGGCAGGGTCCGCTTTTTCGGCGAGGACTTCGCCCCAAACGAGCTATCGATCAAGCGGCGCATCGCGTTCGTCTCCGGCGGCATTCGCTTTTATCCCCGCACGCCGCTCAAGACGCTCACCCGTGTGACGCGGCGCTTCTACGACGACTGGGACGATGAAACCTGCGCACGCCTGATGGAGCGCTTTCATCTGGACGAGCGCAAGCGCGCGGACGAGCTGTCGGAGGGCATGAAGGTCAAGTACATGCTTGCGCTCGCGCTATCGCACCATGCGCGCCTGCTCCTGCTCGACGAGCCGACCAGCGGCCTCGACCCCGTATCTCGCGACGAGCTGCTAGGGCTATTCCTCCGCCTAGCCGAAGAGGAGGGCGTTACGATTCTCTTTTCCACGCATATCACGTCCGATCTGGACAAGTGCGCGGATCACATCCTCTATATCCGCGCCGGCGCCATCGCCGCCTGCGAGGAACTGCCCTCCTTTACGGGGCGGTTCAGCCGCGTGCAGGGGCCCGCCGCGGCGCTGACGCCGGCCTTTTCGGCGCGGCTCATCGGCTGCCGTGCGCACGCCGGGCGGTTTCAGGCCCTGCTGCCCCGAACGGACGAAGGTTTTTCCGCCCTCCCTGCGGGCCTGGAGACGGCCTCCGCGACGCTCGAGGACATCATGGTGCACATGGAAAGGGAAGATGCGCAATGATCAAAAATCTGCTGTATCAGGAATGGAAGCTGGTCGCGTTGCCCGTCGTCTACGTATTTATGTCGTTTTGCCTGATGCTCCTCATCCCCGGCTACCCCTACACAATCAACTTCTTTTACACGTGCCTTGCCCTCTTCATGTCCATTCAGACGGCGCGCGAAAACCGGGATGTGCTGTACATGGTCATGCTGCCCATCGCCAAAAAGGACATCGTAAAGGCCCGCTATCTGTTCGTGCTCACCGTCGAGCTCTCGCAGATTCTGCTGTGCGTGCCGGTGGCCATCGTGCGCGGCACGGTGCTGACGTACGAAAACCCCCTGGGTATCGAGCCCAATATCGCGTTTTTCGCGCTGGCTTTCCTTCTCTTCGCCGCGTTCAACGCGGTATTCCTCGGCAGCTATTTTCGCGACGTGCAGAAAGTGGGCGTGGCGTTTCTCAAGGCGGCGGCCGCCGCGTTCGTCGTCATCCTGATGGGCGAGGCGAGCGTGCACGTCTCGCGCGCCGTGCAGGGCGCCTGCTTTTGGGATGCCATGCGCGCCTCCGATCAGCTGCGCCAGCTGCCCCTCCTCGCCGCATCCCTGCTCGTCTTCGCGGGCCTCACGGCCCTGCGCTACCGCGCGGATGTGCGCAACTTTATCGCGCAGGATCTGTGAAGCGACGCGCCGGGGCTTTACAAGCGCCTTTCTACGTGTTATCCTATGCCTAAACACACGAAGGGAGGCGCGCTTTCATGATCCTATGCATCGTCTTTGCTCCATGCAGGGCCTGATTTTGGACGAATCATGCATGGAGCTATAACATTCTTTCTTCGTCCGGCAGGCTTTGCATCCTTGCGGATACCCCATTGAGCAAGTAAGGAGCAAAGTCCCATGAAAACGAAAAACAACCGATCCGAATTGCGTCCGTTTCTGACGCTATGGTCGACCCAAGCGCTCTCGGCGCTCGGCAGCTCGATGACCGGCTTTGCGCTGGTGATCTGGTCCTATCAGCAGGCGGGCTCGGCGCTGCAAACAGCGCTGCTCTCCATCTGTACCTACACGCCCTATGTGCTCGTCAGCATCTTCGCCGGCACGCTCACCGACCGCCTGGACAAGAAGCGCACGATGCTCTTTTGCGACCTCTTCGCGGCGCTGACCACGCTCGGCGTCCTCGCGCTCTTGAAGACCGGTCAACTGCGCATCTGGCATCTGTACGTGCTCAACGCGCTCAGCGGCCTGATGAACACGGTGCAGCAGCCCGCCTCCGAGGTGACGGTCACCCTGCTGACGCCCAGACGGCACGTGCAGCGCGCGAGCTCCTTGCAGGCGCTCTCCAGCTCGCTCGTCTCGGTAGCGACGCCGATGATCGCCACGGCGCTTTACACCCTGCTCGGGTTGGACGCGGTCATCGCCTTCGACCTTGGCACCTGCGCGGTCGCCGTGCTCTCGCTCGCCTTCCTCATCCCCATCCCCCGCGTGCAGCGGGCGGAGGAGGCGAAGGAATCCGTGCTCGCGGCGGCCCGCAGCGGCCTTGGCTATCTGCGAAGGCGCCGAGGTATTCTCGACCTGATCCTGCTGCTGGCCTGTATCAACTTCGTCGCGTCCATGTATAACGCGGCGCTGCCGGCCTTGATCCTGCCGCGCGCAAACGGCGAAGCCCAGCTGGGCCTCGTCAACACGGTCGCCGGGCTGGCCATGCTATTGGGCAGCGCGCTGATCACGCTGATGCCCGCGCCCAAGAGCCGCGTACGCGTGATCTTGAACGCGCTGCTGCTCGCGATGAGCACGGAAAACCTACTGCTCGCGCTGGGCGGAACGCCCTGGCTTTGGTGCATAGGCGCGGCGCTCGGCTGGGTCGCGATCCCCGCGATGAACGCGAACATGAACGCGCTGTTTCGCACGATCATCCCCGTCGAGATGCAAGGGCGCGTGTACTCCGCGCGCAACACCCTGCAATTTTTCACCATCCCGCTGGGCTACCTCGCAGGCGGATGGGTGGTCGACGCCGTGGCGGAGCCGCTGATGGCTTCCCTTTCCCCCGCGCACCCGCTCTCGTTGCTGCTCGGGACGGGCAAGGGATCCGGCGCGGCGCTCACCTTTCTGCTGCTCGCCCTGTTGGGCGTAGCGCCCTGCCTGCTCTTCCGGCATGACCGGCATATCTGGGCGCTCGAACGCGCAGAGGGGGATGGCCCCGCCTGAAACGGATGACAATACGCAAATCGTAAACGATAGAGGCCGTCGCTCCCGGATGCGGAAGCGGCGGCCTCGCCGTCTATGCTCAGGCTATGTTTCTTTCCGTTCCCTTTTGAGCAGGCGTTCCAAATCGCTCATTCCCCCCGGCTTATCCGAGGTGCTTTTCGCGCAGATGCACGCCTGCTCAGACGATATCAGTTGGTCGACCTCGGCAGTTCATCGCCCATCTTTTCAACCATCTGCCTCACCGCCTATACCAGAGCGCCCGAAACAAACGCACGGCCACAGCGCCGAACAGAGCGAGCAGCGCGAGATTCAGAAGCTGATGCATAAGCATCATTCCCCACATAAACCGATTCTCCTCAATAGTGCAGGAAGTGCGAGCTCACGTAGCCCGTGGAGCCGCCGATGTTCACGCGCGTCCAGTCTACGCCGGATTCGACCACCGTCACCTGCGTGCCCACGCTGTACATGCCGAGCACCTTGGCGTACAGGCTCGGCGCAGAGCGGAAGTTAACGATCGACCCGCCGTTGGGGTTGACCAGCGTCGCCGTGCGGCGAATCGCCTCCACGCCCGAATTCCCCGTCAGGCGGATGTACTTGGCCATCATGTAGCCGCGCTGCGAACCGACGAGCACCTCATGCCAAGTCGGCCCCTTGGCCAGCACCTTGACCAGCGTGCCGTTGCCGTAATAGCCCAGCACTTTCGCGTCGAGCGATGGCTGCTGGCGCAGGTTGAGCACCTGGGTGGACTTGGGGTTGTTGACCACGCCGTAGTAAACCCTGACGTTCTGTGTGCTGTCGTAATTCGAGGGCGCCGTCAGATACTGCACCGCCATGAAGCCGATCGTCCCGCCGATGCGCACCTTATGCCAGTTCTTCCCCTTGACGAGAATCTCCACCGTCGTGCCCGGCTGCCAAGAGGAGAGCCAGGGCGCGCCCGTCCCCGGCCCGCCGCGCAGGTTGACGCTGTTGCCGTTCGGCGTGGAGATCGTCGCATAGCTCACCGGAGAAATATCGCCCAGCTGAATTAAATCCGACACCATGAAGCCCGTCAGGCCGTCTACGCGCACCTGATACCAGCCCGTGTTCTGTGAGAGGATATCCACCCGCGTGCCGCTGTCAAACCGGGCGAGTACCGCGGCGCTGAGCGACGGCGTCTGGCGCAGGTTGACGTGGCCGTTCGGGTTTACGATCGTGCCGTAGCTTCCGCCCGGCGTGCTGTCCGCCTCGATGTAGGTCTCGCTCATATAGCCCGTCGCGCCGTCCTCGACCTCGACGAAATACCATGAGCCCGTCTTGGAGATGAGCTCTACCCACGTGCCGGGCGGATACTGCCCCAGCCTATCCGAGCCCGCGTGCGGTTCCGCGCGCAGGTTCAGGCGCCCGCCCCGTATGACGCCGTACGCCTCACAAAGGCTCGCGACCGGCAGCAGGCACAGCAGGAGCGCGGCAGCCGCCGCGGCCTTATATTTCCATTTACGCATTGTTCTTCCCCCATTGTCTCTCCAACAAAAACGCCGCCTCTGCAGGCCTCTTTCAGCGTCTCTTTGTATCCATTAAACGCGCGAGAGCGCTTCTTTGTTCCCATCCGGTCCGTCTAAATT
>JAEYAR010000025.1 GCA_023404715.1 Bacillota bacterium
ACGTTGATCCGCGCGCTGCTGGGAGAGATCCCCTTTACAGGCGTCGTGCGCCATCTGACGCAGGACGGCAAGCCTGCGGCGGCGGTGCGCACGGGCTACGTGCCCCAGCAGCTGGAATTCGACCGCAGCTCGCCCATCACGGTGATGGATTTTATGGCAGCGGCCCTCTCACGCCGTGCGGTGTGGCTCGGCGTATCCAAGCGCACGCGCAAGACCGTGGCGGAGGCACTTTCGCGCACGGACTGCGCGAGACTGGCGGACAGGCGGCTGGGCGCGCTCTCCGGCGGCGAGCTGCAGCGCGTGCTGCTGGCGCTGGCGCTCTGCCCGCAGCCGGATCTGCTCATTCTGGACGAGCCCGTATCGGGCGTTGACTCGAACGGACTGGAGGCCTTTTATCAGACGGTGGCGGCGCTGAGGGCGCACAACCACATGGCCGTGCTGCTGGTCTCGCACGATTTGGACGTGGTGAGGCGCTATGCGGACCACGTGGTACTGATGCAGGGCACGGTGCTGCGCCAAGGCAGGCCGCAGGAGGTCTTCGACTCGCCCGAGTTCGCCCGGGTATTTTATGCGAGGGGGAATGAGGCGTGAGCGCGGTGTACGCCTTTTTGGATACGGTGCTGCCCTTTGAGTGGCTTGGCTATACGTTCATGAAGAACGCGTTGCTGGCGATGCTGCTCATCACGCCGCTCTTCGGCGTGCTGGGCACGATGGCGGTGGATAATAAAATGGCCTTCTTTTCGGACGCCCTGGGGCACAGCGCGCTCACGGGTATCGCGCTGGGCGTGGTGCTGGGCGCTACCAGCCAGCAGATGTCCATGCTCGTATTCGGCATCCTTTGGGCGCTGCTCATCACGCGCATCAAGCAGCGCAGCACCGCCTCGGCGGATACGATCATCAGCGTATTTTCATCGACCTCTATCGCACTAGGGCTCGTCATCCTCGCACGTGGCGGGGCGTTCGCGAAGTACTCCGGGTATCTGGTGGGCGACATCCTCGCGGTGACGCCCCAGGACCTGCTGCTCCTGCTGCTCGCGCTCGCGGGCACGCTCGCGGTATGGGCTTACGTCTTCAACCCGCTGCTGCTCACAAGCGTAAACGCTTCGCTCGCTGGCAGCCGTGGCGTGAAGGCCAAGGCGGTGGAATACGCGTTCGTCGTGCTCGTCGCGGTGACGGTGATGCTCTCCATTCGCTGGGTGGGCATGCTGCTGATCAATTCGCTGCTCATCCTGCCGGCGGCCGCCTCGCGCAATGTGGCGAAGAACGCGGCCTGGTATATTCGCCTTTCGGTGCTCTTTTCGCTTATTGCAGGCGTGTCGGGCCTGATCGCCTCTTACTATCTGAATACATCCGCCGGCGCGGCGGTGGTGCTTATCGCGGCCGCGATCTACTTCGCGACGCTGCCGGTACGGAGAAAGTGAGCATATTTGTAGCGCAAGACTAGATCGACTTTCGCGCCTGTTTGCGATATGCGCTGGGCGTGATGCCCTCGATCGACTTGAATACCTTGGAAAAGTAGTTGTAATCCGGGATGCCGACGGCTTCAGCGATCTGCTGGATGGATTCGTCCGAATGCTCCAGCATGCGCCGGGCGACTGCGACGCGGCGCGATGCGATGAGGCGCGAGACTGTCATGCCGCCCTCCTGCACGGCGATCGCGCATAGCTTTGTCTTGCCGATGGAGAGGGCGTGGGAGAGCGTATCGAGAGAAAGATCGGTCGCGTAATAACGATCGATGTAGCTGAGCAGGCGGTCGCCGTCCGTCTGGACGACCTGCTCGAGCAGCCCCTGCAGGCGCACCTCGCTGACGCAAGCGTGCACGACCTCTGCGCACGCGCGGATCTCTTCGGTTGAAAGCGTGCGCAGCGTGTAAAACGCAGAGCGAAGCGTATCCACCGCCGGATGCCAGGCGCACAGGTCGCGCGTACGCTGCCATTGCAGCTCCAGCGGCGTATTGTCCAGCAGCTGGCCGAAAAGGATGGTGGCGACCGTGCGTCCGCCTTCGGTTACCGGCACGGCGACCTCGACCAGCCCGGCATGGCAGCGATATTGATACATGCCGTCGCTGTGCGTCGCGCGGCAGAGCATCTCGCGGTCGCAGCTTGTGCAACGTTGAAAGCCGCCGGGGGCACGCTTAAGTTGGGAACAAAATGCGGTTTGATAGCTCGCGGTGTATACTTCGCGCGCCTGCTCGTCCAACAGCGCAAATTTAAGCCCGGTGATCCGATGCATATTGCCCAGCAAAGCGGCGAGGTTTTTTAGCTTTTCGTCGTGAAACATCGTCGGTTTCTCCTATCTTTTTTTCGGGGTTTTAGCCGGATCGTCCTTATTATAGCATTTATTTTTCAAAGATGAAAGAATTTTCTAATTTTCGAAAATTATTTCCTATTCTTCGGAATATAAAAACATTACAATAAAAATAAAAGAAACAAGGAGGTTATGATCATGAAAAAGATGCTTTCCATTCTGCTCGCAACGATGTTGCTCGTGGCCGTTTCGGCTGCCGCTGTGGCGGAGAACGTCGTGTATTGGTCGATGTGGGAATCCACTGAGCCGCAGGGTATCGCGATTCAGGCGGCTATCGACGCCTATGTGGCGGCGACGGGCAACACGGTCGATGTGCAGTTTAAGGGGCGCACAGGCATCCGAGAGGGCCTGCAGCCCGCGCTCGATGCCGGCACGGAGATCGACCTGTTCGACGAGGACATCGACCGCGTGAACAAGACCTGGGGCGCATATATCATGGACTTGGAGGAGCTCGCCAAGGCGAACGATTACGAGGCGACCGCGATCGCCGGCCTCATGGGCGCTTGCCGTGAAGTCGCGGGCGGAACGCTCAAGTCCATCCCGTATCAGCCGAATGTGTTCGCTTATTTTTACAATCAGGAGATCTTCGATGAAGCGGGCGTGACGCAGGTGCCCGCGACGTGGGCGGAGTTCCTGGATGTCTGCCAGAAGGTGAAGGATGCGGGGTATATCCCGGTAACAAGCGATGACGCTTACATCATCGAGACCTTTGGCTATCACCTGTCCCATCTGATCGGCGAGGCCGGCACGCATGACGTCGTAATGAATGGCAAGTGGGCAGAGGAACCGGCGGTGCTCAAGGCCGCGCAGGACTTTGAGGATATGGCGAAGAAGGGCTTTTTCTCTTCGACGATCGCCTCTTCCGTCTGGCCGACGAACCAGAACGGCGAGCTCGCACTGGGCGAGGCCGCGATGTATCTGAACGGCTCCTGGCTACCCAATGAAGTCAAGGCGATGACAGGCCCGGATTTTGTGTGGGGATGCTTCGGATACCCGGCGGTCGAGGGCGGCGTAAATGGCCCCGAGGCTGCGAATTACGGCGCGCAGGTGTTTGCGATCAACAAGGATTCGAAGGTGGCGGAGGCCGCGTTCGAACTCATCGAGTACATCACCAAGGGAGAATACGACCAGAAGCTCTCGCAGGAGTCTATCGGCATCCCGGCGGACACTGCCAATACCGAATGGCCCGAGATGCTGGCGGGC
This sequence comes from Bacillota bacterium, assembly GCA_023404715.1. Lineage (GTDB taxonomy): Bacteria > Bacillota > Clostridia > Christensenellales > Aristaeellaceae > Beduinella. The sequence goes on from JAEYAR010000025.1 coordinate 3,511, forward strand.
GTGCAGCCCGTGATGAACAGCCTGACGACCCGCTATTCTTGGGGCGCGGGCATTGAGGACAACGTCGACATGACCCCGATCATCAAGGCCAACGTGCAAAAGCTCTTCGGCGGGCAGATGACGGCGCAGGAATTCGTCGATGCGATGGAGACGGCGTCTTCCTCGAAGTAAAAACAAGGTCGGCTTTGCGGAGGCGGCGGG
>JAEYAR010000045.1 GCA_023404715.1 Bacillota bacterium
CTCCACTATATAGAGTAACGTCGTTGGTATTCTCAAATTGCTTTAAAATACGCATTTCTTGCACCTCTGTCACAGATACTACATAATAATTCTATGCTGAATTATAGCGCAAAATCTATTTATGCCCACAAAAACCTGAAATAATTATACTTCTTTCGCCGCGATTCGTCAATGCCCAGACATCAGATATTCATTAGTCCTACGTTCAGGCCACAATTAAAAAAGTTTCGTAATATATAGTAAAATCCATTATGTAGCTAAAATGAATTATAACAGAATCCCATGCCGGTGTAATGACTAAGGCATAGGATTCTATTTACTATTCGAATATTTTGCATAAGAAAAGCCGATCAACACCGACCGGCTGAGTGGTGGAGCATAGCGGATTCGAACCGCTGACCTCTACAATGCGAATGTAGCGCGCTACCAACTGTGCTAATGCCCCATATGCCTATTTACTTTTGAACGCCGCGCGGATCGCGCTCGCTCGGTACGCAAAATATAATATCACAAAATCACGTCCGGCGCAAGCCCTTTTTTTCACTTTTTTCGATTTTTTTGAGAAAAAGGGCTTTACTGCGTGAAAAGGGCGTTGCTTTTCACGACTGCAATGGTATAATATCCGTAAGCATTACCTGTAGATGGAGGAAAGTACATGCAAAACCTGACCGTCCGGGAGATTTTCCGCAATACGCCCGCAGAGGATGCGCAGGACGTATGCGTATCGGGCTGGGTGCGCACGCTGCGCGACTCCAAGGCGTTCGCGTTCATCGAGCTCAATGACGGCACATTTTTCAAAAACCTGCAAATCGTGGCGGAGGCGGAGACGCTCGCAAACTACGCCGACGTCGTGCGCTTTGGCGTGGGCTCTGCGATCCGCGTAAGCGGCACGCTGGTGCTGACGCCGGGGGCCAAGCAGCCCTTTGAGATCAAGGCCGCGGCAATCGAGCTGGTGGGCGCATGCTCGCCGGACTATCCGCTGCAAAAGAAACGCCATTCGTTTGAATACCTGCGCACCATTGCGCATTTGCGCCCGCGCACAAACGCATTCAGCGCCGTCTTCCGCATTCGTTCCTTGGCCGCGCAGGCGATCCATGCGTTCTTTCATGAGCGCAACTTTGTCTACGTCCACACCCCGATCGTGACGGGCAGCGACTGCGAGGGCGCAGGCGAGATGTTCCGCATCACGACACTGGACCCCGAGAACCCGCCGCGCGATGCGCAGGGCCAAGTCGACTACAGCAAGGATTTCTTTGGGAAGGCCGCAAACCTTACGGTATCCGGCCAACTCAACGTCGAGACGTTCGCGCTCGCCTTCCGCAACGTCTACACGTTCGGACCGACCTTCCGCGCGGAGCGCAGCTTTACGCCGCGCCACGCCGCAGAGTTTTGGATGATCGAGCCGGAGATCGCCTTTGCCGACCTGTTTGATTATATGGATCTGGCCGAGGAGATGGTGCGCTACATCGTCTCTCGGGTGATGGAAGAGGCGCCGGAGGAAATGGCGTTCCTCGGCCAGTTTGTGGACAAGGGGCTCATCGAGCGTCTGACGCTCGTATCTACCAGCGAATTTGCGCGCGTATCGTATACGGAGGCGATCGACATCCTGCAAAAGAGCGGGGCTGATTTTGAATACCCCGTATCCTGGGGATGCGACCTGCAAACCGAGCATGAACGCTATCTCACCGAAAAGCATTTCCGCCGCCCCGTGTTCGTTTACGATTATCCGAGGGAGATCAAAGCCTTCTATATGCGCCAAAACGACGACGGAAAGACCGTCGCGGCGGCGGATTTGCTGGTGCCGGGCATTGGCGAGCTGATCGGCGGCAGCCAGCGTGAAGAGCGCCTGGACGTGCTGGAGGCGCGCATGGCGGAGCTTAACCTTGAAAAGGAAGCTTACTGGTGGTATTTGGAGATGCGTAAGTACGGCGGCGTGCCGCACGCGGGCTACGGGCTCGGTTTTGAGCGGCTGATCATGTACCTCACGGGCATGGGCAACATCCGCGACGTGCTCCCGTTCCCCCGTACAACGGGCAGCGCGGATTTTTAAATTGACGCCAGCGCGAGGGGCTCGATTCGATCGAGCCCCCTATTCATGATAGCATGAGGATCGGCTTTAGAACCGGCCGGCTTCCGTCTGCCGCTTGTGGAGGAATGGAAATGATGGAGACCTATAAAACGGCTCAAAATACGGTGCGTGCATTTTGCCGTTGTTGGTTTGAGCTGCTCGACGTGCAAGCTTGCGAAGCGTTTTTATGCGATGATGTCAACTTTGTCGGGACTGGAGAAAATGAGATCGCGCGTAACCGGACGGAGATGATCGCCTATCTGAGAAAAGACATCGAAGAGCTGGCGCGGCCTTTTCGCTGTACGCTGGAGGCGATCCGCGAACAGCGGATCGCAGGCCATGTATGCAACCTGGCGATGAATATGACGCTGCAAAACGAACAGTATATATGGCGTCTGCGCGCGTTCTTCACGTTGGTGCTGGATGGCGGAGAGGCGTGGAATATCCGAAGCTTTCATTTCGCAGAACCCGGACGTAGCCAGCGTGACGGCGAGCATTATCCGCAGACGCTGGTGGTAGAGAGCCTCGCCCGGCAGCGTCAGGAGCTGCTCAATGAAAATGTGCCGGGCGGCATGATGGGCGGCTATATCGAGCCCGGGTTCCCGCTGTATTTTATCAATAAACACATGCTCGACTACCTTGGCTACCGCCAAGAGGAAGCTTTTACGGCGGATATTGACGGCCTGGTCATCAATTGCATGCATCCCGATGACCGCGAGCGGGTGAGCGACGAGGTGCTGCGTTCGCTTGAAACATCGGGACAATACGAGACGGAGTATCGGATGCGCAAGCAAGACGGCTCCTATATCCAGGTACACGACGTGGGCCGCAAGGTCATCACGGAGGATGGGCGTCCGGCGGTCGTCTCCGTGTGCATCGACATCACGCTGCAAAAGCGATTGAGCGATGAACTGCTGCGCCTTTATAACAACATACCCGGCGCCGTATTCCGGTGCCGCTTTGATGCGGACTTCTCCGTGATCGATAGCAACGACGGCTTGTATGATTTTCTGGGTTATACCCGGGAGGAATTTGCGGCGATGGGCAACCGGATGTCCAGCGTGATACACCCGGACGACCTGGCCGTGATGACCGATAAGCTCAATGCTCAGCTGCAAAGCGGGAACACAATCCACAATGAGAACCGTTTGATTTGCAAGGACGGGAGCGTCAAGTGGATCTCTATTAAAGCGCAGCTGTTTCAGGAGGCGCAAGGGGCACAATTCTACTGCGTATTCATCGATGTAACGGAGGAGAAGCTGCTGCAGCTGCGCAACCGTGAACTGTATGAGCAGGAATTGGCCTACTTTACAGAGCTCGCATCGGCAGAGGGATGCATTCAGGGCGCTGCCAACGTGACGAAAGACCGGCTGGAAAGCTATCTCGCCACGTCGGCTGCGGCGCTGTCGAGCGAAGGGGATTCTTATACGCAGACCGTAAACAATCTGGCGAATGCCGCCGCAGAAAAGGCGATCGGCGAGGAGCTGCGCCGGTCGCTCTCGCGGGAGAATGTGCTGGCCGATTATGCTGCAGGAAAGGTAGACTATCTTTTTACGTTCCTGCGGCGTCGCAACGACGGCAGCTTCTTCTGGGGCAGCACGAAGCTGCGCTCGTATCAGAACCCCGAGACCGGCGACATCATGATCTTTTTCTATACGTCGGACGTAACCGAATCGAAGCTGCAAGAAAAACTGCTTCACAAGGTCGCGCAGCTGGATTACGAGATGCTCACCGAAATTGATATATTTGGGGACACTTACCGGGTGATATCCCTGGACGGCGGGGCGGAGCCGGCCGTCGTAACGAAAAATGAGTTTCAAAAAGAGGTCCGCCGGGTTGCAGAAAACTTTATGGACGATGATATAAAGCGCGGATACCTTGAAAAGCTGGACTACGCCTACATGCGCGCGCAATTGGCACAAGCGCCGGCCTATACGTTTACCGTCGATATGCGCAATGAGCAGGGCGGCATGAAGGTGATCCGGCTGCACGTCTTTTATATTGAGAAAGCGTTGGGCCGGGTATGTATTGCGCGCAGCGACGTGACCGACGTGGTTCGCCAAGAGCAGCTGCGCAGGGAAGAGCTCGCGGCAGCGCTGGTGGCCGCAAAGCAGGCAAACACAGCGAAATCGGATTTTCTTTCGCGCATGAGCCATGAAATCCGCACGCCCATGAACGCGATCATCGGCATGAGCGCCATCGCCGCCCAGTCCGTCGGAAACGACGAGCAGGTGGCGGATTGCATCGCGAAGATTGGCATATCGTCTCGCTTCCTGCTGTCGCTTATCAACGACATTCTCGACATGAGCCGAATCGAGAGCGGGAAAATGCTGCTGAAAAACGAAAAAATACCGATGGTGGAGTTTATCAACGGCCTCAACGCCATCTGCTATACCCAGGCGGATGCCAAGGGCGTGGATTATGAATGCATCGTAGATCCGGTATTGGGCGATTATTATGTCGGTGACGCCATGAAGCTGCAGCAGGTGCTCATCAATATTCTGAGCAATGCGATCAAGTTTACGCGCGAGGGCGGAAAAGTGACGTTCTCCGTGGAGCAACGTCGTAAAAGCAAGGACGCCGCCGAGCTGAGGTTCATCGTCAACGATACCGGCATGGGGATCAGCGAGGACTACCTTCCCTACATCTTTGAGCCGTTCTCGCAGGAATCCACCGGCACCACCGCGCTTTACGGCGGCACCGGCCTGGGGCTTGCGATCTCGAAGAATATTGTGGATCTGATGGGCGGAAGGATATCTGTTCGTTCGATCAAGGGAATCGGTACGGAGTTTACCGTGGATGTGAGGCTGGGTATATCGGATGAGGAGGAGCAGCGTCCGCGGCGAAAGAAGCACGATTATAACTTTTCGCACTTGAAAACCCTGGTTGTAGACGACGACGTATCCGTATGTGAAAGCGCCGTCGCGACCCTGCGCGAGATGGGCGTCGTTGCGGAATGGGTGAACGATGGGCGGAAGGCGATTGAGCGGGTTCAGGCGCTGTGGGCAGGCGGCAGATATTTCGACATGATCCTCATCGACTGGAAGATGCCGGAGATGGACGGCATTGAGACCGCACGGCGTATCCGCGCCATCGTCGGGCCTGCCGTTACGATCATCATCATCACGGCCTACGATTGGGCGTCGATTGAACACGAGGCCAAGCTGGCAGGCGTCAATCTGTTGATGAGCAAACCGATGTTCAAGTCCTCGCTGATCTCGGCGTTTTCCGCAGCATTGGGCGAAAAGGAGGAGCGCGCACAGCAGATGGAGCCGTGCGATTATGACTTTACGGGAAAGCGGATTCTGCTGGCCGAGGACAACGCCCTCAACACCGAGGTGGCGGCGATGCTGCTCGAGAGCAAAGGTTTTACGGTGGATACGGCTGAAAATGGCCTGCGTGCGCTCGAAATGTTCAGCAAGGCGCCCACGGGATACTACGCCGCAATCCTGATGGACATTCGGATGCCTTTGATGGATGGGTTGGTCGCGACGACCAGCATCCGCCATCTCAGCAATGCCGATGCGGCAACGATTCCCATCGTGGCGATGACGGCCAATGCGTTCGACAGCGATATCGACCAGAGCAAGGCGGCCGGAATGGACGCCCATTTGGCCAAGCCGATCGATCCCACACAGCTATTCCAAACCCTTTACGACCTCATTTATAGGAGCGAAAGGGATCATCCGGGCTGCGAGGAGGCGTGAGAATGGCCGCCAAAGTAGGCGTGATTTCCGATACGCACGGTTTACTGCGGCCGCAGGTGCTCGAGATTTTACGCACCTGCGATTTTATCCTGCATGGCGGCGACATTGATAAGCCGGAAGTATGGGATGTTCTGCGATCCATCGCGCCGACTTATGCCGTTCGTGGCAATAATGACAAGGAATGGGCGGCAGAGATTGCGCATGACCTGAATTTCACGATCGAGGGCATTCGATTTTTCATGGTGCATGACCGGCGGGACGCGCCCAAGGATCTGGACGGGATTGACGTCGTCGTCTATGGGCACTCCCATCAATATACCCAACAGTCGCAGGGAGGTCAACTTTGGCTCAACCCGGGAAGCTGCGGTAGGCGGCGGTTTAAGGCCGACATGACCCTGGCCGTGTTACGGATCGACAAAAGACGCTATACAATCGAAAAAATCGTTTTACCGTAGGGCCGTCCGCATGCAAAAAGCGCATATGATTGCCCTCCTGCAATCGCAAAAGCGGCGGCAGGAGGGCATCGTGCGCGTCATTCATGAATGGGCGGAATGTATTCCAGCTCAAATGCATCGGCGGGGAGCGGACGGCCCAATAGAAAGCCCTGAAGATAGCTGAGCGGCATGGCGCGTACCGCTTGAAGCTCTTCAGGCGTCTCGACGCCCTCCAGGCAGGTATCGATGCCAAGCACGTTGCACAGCTCGACCACGAGCCGCAGAAAGGCGCTGTCGAACGTGCTGGACCGAATGCCCTTGACGAACGAGCGGTCAATTTTGGCGATATCGATGGGGGCCTGCTTGAGCACGCCGAGCGATGAATACCCGGTTCCGAAGTCGTCCATTGCGATACGCAGACCATGGCTGCGAAGCCCCTCGAGCCATTCTGCGATATGCGACATGTTTTCGGCTAGATAGCTCTCCGTCAGCTCTAAGATTATGTTTCTGGGCTCGACGTCCGCTTTTCGAACGGTATCCAACATGAAACGATAGAAGCCGTCGTCTTCCAATTGAAGATAGGAGAGGTTGACGCTTATTTCAAAGGAGGGCATGCGTTCTTTCCAACGCGCGCAGGTGCGAAGCGCCTCTTCAAAGATCCAACGACCGGCGGGCAGGATCAGCCCGCTTTTCTCCAAAAGGGGGATAAACTCGCCCGGGCTGACCTCGCCGTATGGGTCGCAGCGCCACCGGGCGAGCGCCTCCGCGCCCACCAGCGAACGGTCTTGATCAAAGACCGGCTGAAAGTAAAGCGCAAAGCCCTTAAAACCCAGCTCGATGCTCTCGCGCAGCAGCTCTGTCAGTTCGAGCGTACGCCGGCGCCTGCCCACGATTTCATCCGTATATCGTTCCAGGCGGTTTTTACCGCGGCGCTTGGCATATTCGAGCGCGTAGGCGGCGCTGCGCGAGAGGACGACATAGGAGTCGCCGTCGTCCGGCGCGAAGGCGCAGCCGCAAGAGAGCGTGCAGTGAAACTTTTTTCCATCGAACGTCTGCTGGCTGCTAAACGCCTCACGAATGTGATGGAAGAGCCGCTCTGCAGCGGTACGGCTAGCGCCGCGCATCAGGATGGCGAATTCATCCCCATCCAATCTATAAACGGCCGCATTAGACGGCAGCAGCGATTGCAGACGCTGTGCGGTGAGGCGTATGACCTCGTCGCCAAAGACGCGGTCGTAGAGCGCGTTGACGCGTTTGAGATCGTCGATGCCCAGCATCATGAACGTGAGCGGCCAAGGCGCTTCGGTGCATAGCAAGCGCTGCACGTCCTCCTCCAGCTCAAACTTATTGAATAGACCGGTTAAGGGATCGATCTTGTTCTTTTTCCCCAGGTTCGTGATGAAACCCGCAAACAGAATGGGTTCGCCGTTTTCATCCCGCTCCAGATGGCCCCGGCAGCGCAGCCAAACCCATTCCCCGCGCACGTTTTGGGCGCGGTATTCGATGCAATGGATGTCGGTCCGGCCGTCTGCGATGTCCTGATTCGATTCGAGAAAGATGCGCCGGTCGTGCGGGTGCACCTTAGCGCCCCAAATCGCCGCGGCATTGGGTACGATTTCCCCCGGAAGCCCAAATTCCGCGACCATCGCGGGCGGGTAGCGAAAGACGCCCGTCTTCATATTGCACACGTACACATAGCTGTCCGTGCTTTGAATGAGCGCGTCGTACAGGCGATTGGCATCGTAGGCAAAGGGCGCCGCTACGTCCGTGGAGGTTGGTGAGCGAAGCAACGCCTCGGCCCGATGGATATGCAGCGTGCGCTTTTGCTGGTACATGCGTTCATCCGCACGCGCGAGCACGTCGCGCAGCGGCGCGCGCCCGCGCACTTCGACGACGCCATAGCAGAACGCGGACTCCTCTTTAAAAAAACCAGGCCGCTTTTGCTCAAAGCCGGCGAGGGCCGCTTGCATGCGGGCGGACGCCTCAGATTGCCTGACGCCGGGAAGTACCGCGACAAATTCGTCGCCGCTCAGGCGCATCAGATATTCGCGCCCCTGCAGCGTTGCGCACACACATTCGGCGACCTGCAGGAGCAATGCGTCGCCCGCGGCGTGCCCGTACAGGTCGTTGACGGTCTTGAGGCCGTTTACGTCCAGCATGCTAACGCTGAGGGGCTGATCCTCAGCGGCATACTCATCCAGCAGGCGGGAGAGCTCCTGCTTTCCAGCCAGACGGCTGTACGCGCCGGTGAGTTCGTCCGTCATCGCAGCCTTGTAAAGGCGTCGCGCCTCCGTGACATCGGTAGCGTGTTGAAAGTGCACGAGCCGCCCGTCGCTCCAGCGCATCAAGCTATCATAGTTCTCATAGATGCGCCCGGTGACGGTGTTTTTTTCTTCCCAAACGTATGCGGGCACATCGCGATCCCGCAACAATTGCTGTACAGGGCAAAAATTGCAGCGTTCCTGTCGGTCGCGCTTTAGCACCTTCCAGCAGATTTGGCCTTCCGGAGATTTTAAACCATAGGTCTGCTTCATCGAACGGTTCATGAACAGGATTTCATCGGTCTTGGTATCGGTGACATAGATGCAGGCGTGCGTGCTATCCATCATATGGTTCCAAACCCCATTTTGCAACGCCGCATCCAGACGGGCGTGGTTGGCGTGCAGGGCATAAGCGAAAAGGGCCGAGATGCTTGCGAGTAAAGCGCGCTCGGCGGACGGCCATGCGCTCGCGCGGCGCTCAAATGCAACCGCGCCGATTGACACCTCATCGGCAAGCTGGAGCTGTTGGACAAAAAAGGGGGACTCGGTGGGGAGGGCCGTATCTGCGTCGTATGCGGCTGCGCAAAGCGCGTCGCACACCTGCTGCGGCCAGTCTTCTTCCTGTGGGTACGCAAAATAAGCGGGTTTTTCACCGCTCTGCGCTGCGGCCAATATATAGACGCGGCGCAGCGCAGGCACGATGCGCGAAGCGAATTGACCGAGCTTATTCAGTTCTTCCGCAAACCGGGCGGATATATCCCTCTTATCCATGCGCAATCGAAGCCCCCTCGGCCCTATTACTCTCAAGATACCAGGTTACTGTTTGGTTGCCCACGCGATCATCCCTTCCGGCGCGTCGCCTCCGTCATCTCCAACCCGGTTTGATAGTCCAGCTGGCGCGGCTCGTATTCCTCGTGTTCCCGTTGGCGCGTCATAGAGGTATAATCCCAGGTGGGCGCGGGCGCATCCAAACGCCAGGGGCGGCGCTCCCAATAATAACCGCGCAGTGGGTCGCGCGTTTCATTCATCCATCGCAGCAATCGATCGTGCAGGCGGTCGCGTATGGCAGCGTGCGAAGGGCTGGCGATGAGGTTGGTCAGCTCGTTCGGGTCCGCTTCGAGGTCGTACAGCTCGTCCGTAGAGAGCAAATGGACGCTCAGCTTATACCGCCCGTCGAACACGGCGCGCAACGGCTGAAAGCCGCCGAAGCCGTCGTGATCCACCTCGTAGCGGCCGAACTCGATGAAGACGTCGTCCACGACCGGGCTGTCCGGCGTTTGAAAGGCGGGCATCAGGCTTTCGCCCTCGATCCATCGCGCGCGCGGCAGGCCAAAGGCTTCCAGGATCGTCGGTGTCAGCTGAATATGAGAGACGGGGTAAGGGTACACCCCATGCTGTATGTGGCCCGGCCAGCGCACCACGAGCGGGATGCGGGCGATCTCGTCATATGCCGCGGGCCCTTTCCCGCATAGCGAATGGCTGAGCAGAAAATCGCCGTGATCGGAGGTGTAGATCACCATCGCGTCCGGCATGTATGCGTCGACCGCATCGAGCACGCGGCCGATCTGCGCGTCGATGTAGGCGTTCGCGCCCAAGAGGGACGAGGCGCGGATCTGTGCCTGCGTGGCGTCCAGATTGAGGCGCTCTCCAGCCCATACGCGCTGATAATCAGGCTTTCCTTCTAATTTCTCCAGCACATTTGCGGACTTGGGAAAGGCATAGTCTGAAAACATAGACCGAAAAGGCTCCGGACAGAGCCCTGGATCATGCGGTTCGTCGTAAGAGACCGCCAGAAAGCAGTCCTCATCGGCCTTGGACGCTTCGCGGATAAACCGTTCGGCGCGGTCGGTGACGCGATGGCCGAAACAAAATGCGCTGTCGACATCCTCGCCGGCGCGACGCGAACGCAGCCGGTCCTCGGAAGACAACTCTTCGAGATAATTGCGCATGTCGTACCAATAGGCTGGGTCCCAGCCGTCCGGGCAGCGGCCCAGACCGAAGTAATCGCCGCCGTCCAGATGCCATTTGCCGATATAGGCTGTATGTATGCCCTGCCCCTGTAAACGTTGGCCTATGGTCTTGACGTTGGCGCCCAGCGCTACGCTGTTGGTCGTCATTCCGTTAGTGTGCGGATACAGGCCCGTAAAGATGGCAGAGCGCGCAGGACCGCATACGGGCTGCGTCGTATAAGCGCGCTCAAACCGCATACCATCCGCGGCAAGCCTGTCGATATGGGGCGTATGCATCGCTGGGTTTCCATAGCAGCCTACCATATCCCAACGCTGGGTATCGGTCATGATGAAAATGATCCGTCTGTGCATGGTATTCTCCTCTCCCCGTGTCCGGGTGTGTTCAGTAGAGAAAGGGCTGTATTTATTATACTGTCAGCGGGCCTGTATATCAATGACAAAACAGCAGTTTCCGTTCTGGCAAGAGAGATCAATACGATTGGATGCGGCCTTGGCGCTTATATGCCCAAGACCGCATCCCTTAGTTTTTACGCCGCGATCATACGGTTATTTGTCAAAGGCGGGGTTGGTGGCAAAAAAGTTGCGCGAATCGAGATGCTCCTGTACATGGCGCAGCACCTCGCCAAAGCGCTGGTAGTGAACGATCTCGCGCTGTCGCAGGAAGCGGATGGCGTCGTTCACGTCCGGATCGTCGCTAATTCTTAAGATATTGTCATAGGTGGTTTTGGCCTTCATCTCCGCGGCCATGTCTTCGTGCAGATCGGTGATCGGGTCGCCCTTGACCTGGATATACGCTGCGGTGTAGGGCGCGCCGGAGGCCGATTGCGGGTAAACGCCGGTGGTGTGATCGACCAGGTAGGTGTCAAAGCCTTTGGCGACGACTTCATCAGGGGTGAGGTCGCGCGTCAACTGATAGATGATGCTGCCGACGATCTCCAGATGCGCCAGCTCTTCTGTACCTATATCTGTATCGAAATGCTCCGAAAGCCAAAAAGTCTTATTTCATGCGGGTTCTCGAAGGACAAGCTGTTGTTTGCTTGCGGTAAACGTTCGCTTGTCCAGTACGTTAAGTTACGTAAAACTGCATCATCCGACAAAATGTGCGCCATTCTATTGTATCCTGTGCTAAGATAGAGTATACTGTATACAGGAAATGTCATAGGGGGCGGTATCTATGGAAACGTATGTCATTACTATTGCGCGCGAGTTGGGAAGCGGAGGCAGCCGGATCGGCAGGATGCTGGCCCAGCGGCTCGGCTACGGTTTCTACGACCGCGAGATTTTAAGGCTCGCCGCCATCGATAGCGGTATCAACGAGGAGATTTTTAGCCGCAGCGACGAACAGATGACCCGTTTCAACCTGTTTCGCGCTGTGCGCATGGCCAACAACGGCCAGTTTGTGCCCTCTCCGCCGGATCAGGACGACTCTATCTCCGATGAAAACCTGTTTCGCTATCAGGCGCGCGTAATTCGCCAGATCGCCAGCGACGAGAACTGCGTCATCGTAGGGCGCTGTGCGGACTATATCCTGCGCGATCAGCCGAACGTGCTGGGGGTGTTCGTCCACGCGCCGCTCGATCAGCGCATCGCCTCGATCATGGAGGTAAACGGCGTCGGCTCGACGGAGGCGGAGCGCCTCATCCGCCGGACAGACAAGCGCCGCGCGGAATACTATCGCTTCTTTACCGGCCTGGACTGGCAGGATGCCAAGCATTACGACCTTTGCCTCAACACGGGCAAGGTGCCCTTCGAAACCGGGGTGGACATGATCGAGGCCTGCCTGAGGCTGCGATTTAAGCTCTAAATACACGAAGACCGGCCCGCAAAAGCACTGTTGCGCTTTCGCGGGCCGTTTGCTTACGCCCCTTGCTCCTGCATTTGCGCGGTGTACAGGGCGTGATAGAGTCCGCCGCGCGCCATAAGCTCGTCGTGGCTGCCGGCCTCCAGGATGCTCTTATCGCCGATGTAGAAGATCTTGTCGCAGCTCTTGATCGTCGAGAGGCGGTGCGCGATGATGAAGGACGTACGGCCCTTGAGCAGCGCTTGGATGCCCTCTTGCAAAAGACGCTCCGTCTTCGTGTCGATCGAGGAGGTCGCCTCGTCTAATATCAGGATGCGCGGGTCGGAAAGCAGCGTGCGCGCAAAGGCGATGAGTTGCTTTTGTCCCTGGCTCAGACTGCCGCCGCGTTCGCCCACGACCGTCTGATATCCGCGTTCCATCTGCACGATAAACGCGTGCGCGCGAACGACCTTCGCAGCGGCTTCCACCTCTTGATCCGTCGCATCCAGCCGCCCGTAACGGATGTTGTCCATGATGGTGCCGCTGAAGATGAAGCTATCCTGCAGCATGATGCCCAGCTGCGTGCGCAGGGAGTGAAGCGTGCACTTTGCGATGTCGTGCGCGCCGCCCGCCTGATCCGCGAGAAGAATTTCGCCGGCGTTCAGGTTGTAAAAACGGCAAAGCAGGTTGACGACCGTGGATTTGCCGGCGCCGGTAGGGCCGACCAGGGCGATGGATTCGCCTGGACGGATGTGAAAGCCGATATCCCGCAGCACATCGACGCCCGGCTCATAGCCGAACGTCACGTCCTTGAAGACGACGTCGCCCGTGATCGGCGGCAGATCCTTTGCTTCGGGCGCATCGTCTACCGTGACGGGCTCGTCCATCGTCTCGAAGATGCGTTCCAGGTAGGCGATGTTGTTGATAAAGGAATTGTAGATGTTCGCAAGGTTCGTGATGGGCTGCCAGAAGCGGCTGACGTATTGCCCCATGGCGAGGATGACGCCGAAGGAGACCATCTCGCCGTCCATCCAATACACGCCCGCGAGATACATCGCCGTGAAGACGAGCTGCGTGATGAGCTCGGAGGAAAACCAAACGGCGTTGCTGATATAGGCCGTCCGCATCCAGGCGGTGCGGCAGGCCTCTGCCAAACGGCGCATGATGGACATGTTTTCCTGCTGGCGTACGAAGAGCTGCGAGACCTTTACGCCGTCGATGCTTTCAGCCAAATAGGCGTTGTAGTTGGAGTTCTTGTTGGATTGATTTTGCCAGGCCCGTCGTTGCCTTGGCTTCAGGTAGAGGATGATCGCGATGAAGAACGGCAGGCCCGCCACGATGATCGTCGCCAGCAAGGCGTTTGTCGCATACATGAAGCAGATGATGAAGACGATGTTCACGATCTCCAGCACCACGTTGATGATGCCGTTGGAGAGGATGTCGCTCACCGAGTTCACATAGTTGATCACGCGGACCAGGATTTTGCCCGCCGGACGGCTGTCGTAATAGCTGAAGGGGAGCTTTTGAAGGTGTGAAAACAGGTCCTTTCGGATGTCGTAGATGATCTCCTGGCTGACGTGCGCCATGATGCGCGAGCGCACAGTCGTAAAGGCGATGACGACGATGATGATCAGGACGAACACGCCCGCCAGCTTCACGAGCAACCCGACGTCTCCATTGGGCACCGCATCGTCGAGAACCCACTCCATGAGCTTCGGCACGAAAAGGCTGGATACGCTGGCCAATGCGCTGAGCAGCAGCGCGAGAAGCATCCACGTGCGATGGCGCCCGATATACTTCATCGCGCGCCGCAGATGCGCAAAGCTAAAGGGGGACTCCAAGTTCTCGTCGACGTCAAACTTATTGCGCGCCATCAGCGATCACCTCCTAGCGTGGCTACCGCCTCACCTGGGCAGTTGGGGGTCGCGGGCAGGTCGTTTTGCAGCGCATAGGTCTCGTAGTAGTAGCCGCTCTGCCGGATGAGCTCCTCATGACGGCCGCGCTGGGCGATCTTGCCGTCCTGTAAGACGAGGATCAGGTCCGCATCGCGAACGGAGGAGATCCGCTGGGCGATGATGATCTTGGTGCATTCGTAAGGGAGATTGCGCAGCTGCTCCTGGATGTAGCGCTCGGTCTCCATATCTACGGCCGAGGTGGTATCGTCCATGACGAGGATGGCGGGGCGCATGGCCAGCGCGCGCGCCAAGGCAATGCGCTGACGCTGGCCGCCCGAGAGGCCGACGCCGCGCTCGCCGATGACCGTATCGTACCCCTCCGGCATCTTTTGCACGAAACCGTCCGCGTCCGCCCGCCTGGCAAAAGCCTTTACATCCGCCAGCGACAGGTCCTGATCACCGAAGGCGACGTTGCCCTCGACCGTGTCGGAGAAGAGGAAGACGTCCTGCGTCGCCGTGCCGATGCCCCTACGCAGCTGGTCCAGACGCCAATCCTTCACGTTGACCCCGTCGACGAGGATTTCCCCCTCGCCGACGTCGTAAAAGCGGCTGAGGAGCTGGATGAGCGTCGTCTTGCCTGAACCGGTTGGCCCCATCACGGCGAGGGTCTGCCCGGCCTTCAGGGTGAAGGAAATATCGCGCAGGATCTGCTTCTTGCCAAACGAGAAGCTCACGTTTTTAAATTCCACCTCGCCGCGCACGGCGGGGCGGTCGGCCAGGCCGGGCTTGTCCTGAATGACGGGCCTGCCGAAGTAAACCTCCATCACCTTATCCGCGCTGGTGGAAAAGCGCTGCAGGTCGTTGATGAGGTTGCCCAGGTTGCGCATGGGGTTGGCCAGCGCCCAGCTGAGGCTGGTAAAGATGGTGAGCTGGCCGGGGGTGAGCTCGCCCTGAATGATGAAGAAGCCGCCCAGGAACAGGGTGATGAGCGTCATCAAATTGGCGAGCAATTCGATAAACGGATAGAAGGAGAGCCACATCTTGTTGATGTCGAGGTTGGCGTCGCGAAAGGCGCGGCTCTTTTCGTCGAAGCGCCCCCGCTCAAAATCCTCGCGGGCGAACGCCTTGACGACCCGCGTGCCGGCGATGTTCTCCTGCGCGGCGGTGTTCATCTCGGACAGGCGCTCGCGCATCTCCGCAAACTTGGGGCGCACACGGCCCGAATAGAGCTTGGTGATGAGCATGAGCAGCGGCGTCACGAGAAAGAGCGCGAGCGTCAGCTTCCAGCTCACGAGGAAAAAGTAGATCAGGGTGGAGACGAACATGAACACGCAGTCGACCACCTGATAGTCCATATAGGAAAGAAAGTGACGGCACCAGTCCATGTCGGCGGTCAGCCGAGTCATCAGGTCGCCGGTACGGTGGCGGCCGTAGAAGGACATGTCCTGATATTGGAGCTTTTCAAAGAGCTTTTGGCGCAGGTTGAACAGGGTGTTTTGGGACGTGGTCTCGAGCGAGATGACCATGTAGTAGCGCAGGCACTCTCGCAACACCTTGAAGCCCAGCATCGCCATGAGAAGCCCGAGCAGCGGCTCCGGATTCTGGGCTACGATCACCTGATCCACCAACGTCGAGGTCAGCGCGGGGTTGATCAGCAGCATGATGCTCGTCACCGCTGAAATCGCCAGCGCCAGGATGTGCCGTTTGTGGTATCGCTTGTCCATGATCCCAAAGAGCCATTTGCATTGGTACACCTTTCTTTACCTCCATCTTCCTTTCTGTTCGAGGTTTGCCGGGGCGGCCGATGGACCGCCGCTTAAATACGCCTCCTATTATACTGATTTTTGCAAAAAAGGATAGGGGGTTTGAAATAAAACATGAGAAAATGCAGATAAAAAAAGCCGGGCCTGCATGACGGCAGGCCCAGGCCTATTAGGACGTCGAAGCCTTTCAGCAGGAGGCGGTACGCCTGTTCCTGTGCATGCGCCCTTTTAACGATTATATCAATCGTGCGCTCGACGGTTTTCAGATGCCGCAGCGCCCGTCCTCCTCAAAGTAATCATCCGTCCGCGTTGTTCTCTTTCAGCGCGGTTAAAAAGGGCATGATTTGGTTGTCGTTCATGTTCCATTTCCTTTCCTTGTACGTCAGGCTTGCAGGATGGTTTCGAATCGGTCGGATTGAAGCAGCGCTTCGATCCATTGGCGCGTCCCCTGCGCGGTGCGGTAATAGGGGAGGCTGTCGAAGACGCTGGAGGCGTCGTCGAGCGCCTCCATAGCGACGATAAAGGATTCCGTGCGTAGGTCGCGCTCCGCAAGGCGCGTGAAATCCGGCGCGTCCGGACGGATGCGGTGGCTGGCGATGGCGTAATTGACCCGGCGGCCGCACGCGCACATGCCCGTGCCGGAGAGCCCGCAGTATGCAGCGAGGAATTCGGACATTTTCTTGCGGGTGCGCGAAAGCCTTTGCCGGTATGCCTCCGGGCTCATCTCCAACACCTCGCCCGCGATGCGGCTATCCAGGCGAAACATCGTGCCCAGGATGAAGATCAACCGGCTTTGCGCATCCAGACACTGCAGCATGACGTTGGTGCACGAGAGCTTGAGCTCGCGCTCTAGCAGCGCGCGGTCCACGCCCTGGGTCATGTCGGGAACGTCCTGCGCCCGACCGTTTGCGATATCGCTGCCGTAGACCTCAAAGCTGAGCGGGTGCTCCGCGAACATGGATTTGCGATAGTCCTTCAGGTGGTTCACGGCAATGCGAAAGACCCAGGTCGTGAACGCGCTTTCCTTGCGATAGGAGGATAGGTGCGTCATGACCTTCAACAGGATTTCCTGCGAGGCGTCCTGCGCGTCGGGCAACGTGCCCAGCATGCGAAGGGAGAGGTTGAAGACGAGGTCCTGCACGCTTGCGAGTAGCTGCTCCAATGCCGCCTTGTCCCCGGCCGTCGCCCGGTCTACAAGGGTTAGATTTTGATCTTGACCGTTCATTTATACACCTCCTATTTATTAGACGCGCCGGCATGAGGTTTGTGACGCCTATTTACACATTGAATTTCAGGCGGGATGGCGCTTTTATAGACGTAGCCGCCGAGCCTGCAGGTATGCTCCTCCCTGGCTGCGGCGAGGGCTTCGGGGCAGGCGGCCAACTCCGCTGCCGTCAGCGCGAGCGCTTTCCCAGCGTAGTGCATCGCCCGATGCGCATAAGCGCTCTTGCCCTGCGCCACGGCCTGCCAAGAGTGCGCGGGCGTGCCGCCCGCCCAGGCGGCGGCGCAGACCTGCCCCGTCGGGCAGATATGGCTGACATCGCCGATGTCGTAGGAGCAGGGGGCGACGCTCGCGTCGTCCATATGCGGCAAGATGAAATCGCATAGCGGCGCCCTCGCGTAAGGCGCGAGCCAATCGCGCATCGCATCACAGTGGACGACCAGCTCGCTGCCCATCGCCGTATCCGGCATCGTCTCCCGTAGCGCCCTAGCAAAGGCGAGGTCCTGCTCGGCCGGCGCAGGAGCCCCAAGCCGCGCCAGGCTATCGTGCAGACGGCTTTCGAGCGTCTTCGAGGGCAAAATATTGGCGCAGGCCTTGACAAAACGGATTTTTACCTGCGTGCCGGTCATCAACGCCGCGCCGCGCGCCACGTCGCACACGCGTTCGTAAATTTCCTGCACTTGGTGGAGCTTGGGCGCGCGCAGCAGATAGGTCGAGGCGGCGTGAGCCTGCACGACGTTGGGCGATAAACCGCCGCCGTCCGTCAGGGCGTAATGCATCCGCACTTCCGGGGCTACGTGCTCGCGTAGGTAGTTGACGCCGACGTTCATCAATTCGACCGCGTCTAGCGCGCTGCGTCCCATGTGCGGACAGGCGGCTGCGTGCGCGCTCTTGCCCGTAAAGAGAAAGTCGATCCTGTAGTTGGCCAGAGACGAGCCTGTAAAAACGCCGTTTACGTCCGCCGGATGCCAGGAGAGGGCGGCGTCCAGCTCGCGAAAGAGGCCCTCGCGCGCCATAAAGGCTTTGCCGCTGCCGCCCTCTTCACCGGGGCAGCCGTAGTAGACCACCGTGCCGGGCATGTCATGCGCGCGGAGGTAATCGCGCAGGCAAAATGCCGCGAGCAGGGAACCCGCGCCGAGCAGGTTGTGCCCGCAGCCATGCCCGTTTGCGCCCGGCAGAGCGGCCTGCGCGCTTGCGATATCCGCTTGCTGGCTCATGTTGCTCAAGGCGTCGTATTCGCCCAAAAGGCCGATTACGGGGGCGCCTGCGCCCCATACGCCGCGAAAGGCGGTTTCGATGCCCGCGATGCCCGTCTCTACGTCAAACCCCTGCGCGCGCAGCAGCGCGGCGATCGCCTGCGCGCTTTGATACTCTTCGAAGGCGGTTTCGGGGGTTTCCCAAATTGCGTCGCTCAGCGCATTTAGCGCCTGTGCGTAGGTGAGGACGGCGCTATGCATAAACGCCGCCGCGGCCTGTTTGTCAAAAGTAATGCTCATATCGGCACCTCGAATGAAAGAATATGCATTATTATACTCGAAGGGCAGGCGATAATCAAGGAAAAACGCCGATAAACAAAGACGATAAAGAATTTATAATGAACGGTATTGAATTTTTATTAATTGTATGGTATGATCATTGCCATCATTTCAGTTGGAGGCAGCCCATGAAAAAGAAAATCAGCATCGTCGGCGCCACGGGATATGTCGGGCTGGAGCTCGTTCGCCTTTTGTCGGCGCATCCGGGGGTGGAGTTTGCGCATCTGTGCAGCCAATCCTACGTCGGGCAGGATATCGCGGATCTATACCCCTCGCTCAAGGGCACGGCGTCCCATATGCTGTGCGGGCTGGACGAGGATGCGCTCGCGCAGGATTCCGACCTCATTTTCACATCGCTGCCGCATGGCGCATCGGATGTGGTGATCCCCTCGCTTTACGATAAGGGCGCTTGCGTCGTAGATATGTCGGGCGATTTTCGCTATGACGACGTCGGCGTCTATGAGCGTTGGTATCAAACAACGCATAAGCGCCCCGACCTGCTGAAAAAGGCGGTGTTCGGCCTGCCGGAAATTTACCGCGAGCAGGTGAAGGCGGCGCGCCTGATCGGCAATCCGGGCTGCTACACCACCTGCGCGATCCTCGCCGCCGCGCCGCTCCTGCGCGCGGGCGTGGCGAAGGCGCAGGGCATCGTCGTGGACGCCAAGTCCGGCGCGACGGGCGCGGGCGCGAAGGCAACGCAAAACACGCATTTTTGCGAGGTGGATGAGTCGATGAAGGCCTACGGCATTGCGACCCATCGCCACACCTCTGAGATCGAGCAGGAGCTCACCAAGGCCGCGGGCCAAGAGGTAGTCCTCTCTTTTACGCCGCACCTGCTGCCCATCAAGCGAGGTATCCTTGCGACGCTCTACATGAGCCTC
Source organism: Bacillota bacterium (assembly GCA_023404715.1). Taxonomy (GTDB): domain Bacteria; phylum Bacillota; class Clostridia; order Christensenellales; family Aristaeellaceae; genus Beduinella. The sequence goes on from JAEYAR010000045.1 coordinate 19,517, forward strand.
AAACCCGGGTGCGGCGCGGCGCAGGTGGCGGCGGCGTACGCAGCCGCCTACGCGGAGGAGCCCTTTGTGACCGTGCTCGCGGCCGGCGAGACGCCCCATATCAAGCACGTCGTGGGCTCTAACCGTTGCATGATCGGCTTCGTCGTCGATGAGCGCGTGGGGCGCGTAGTCGTCGTCTCGGTCATCGACAATCTGATCAAGGGCGCGGCCGGGCAGGCCATTCAGAACATGAATCTGATGCTGGGCTTTGAGGAGACCGCCGGGCTTCCCTTGGCCGGCATGTATCTATGAGAATCGGAGGCATATCGCATGGATAACAAGGATGCACAATTCATGGAAAAGGCCAATATCCTCATCGAGGCGCTGCCCTACATCCAGCGCCTGTGGGGGAAGACCGTGGTCGTCAAATATGGGGGAAACGCCATGAAGGACGACGAGCTGACGCGCAAGATATTGCAGGATGTGACGCTGCTCAAGTACGTTGGGGTGAACCCCATCCTCGTGCACGGCGGCGGGCCGGAGATCAACAAGATGCTCGAGCAGCTGAACGTGCCCTCCCACTTTCACGGCGGGCTGCGCATCACGGACGCGCCGACGATGGACGTGGTGCAGATGGTGCTGGCAGGCAAGCTAAACAAGGACCTCGCCGCGCGCATCAACTGTCTGGGCGGCAAGGCGATCGGCCTTTGCGGCAAGGATGCGGGGCTGCTTAGCGTAAGCAAAAAGGAGCCGGGCGCGGACGGCGTAGACCTGGGCTATGTCGGCGAGATCAAGCGCGTCAACATCAAGCTGCTGAACATGCTCTCTTCGGACGAGTACATCCCCGTCATCGCGCCGGTCGGCGTGGGGGAGGACGGGCACAGCTACAACGTAAACGCCGACACCGCGGCCAGCGAAATCGCCGTCGCGCTCCAGGCGGAGAAGCTGATCTTTCTTACGGACGTGGACGGCGTACGCCTTGACGAACACGACGCGGGCTCCCTGCTCGCCGCGGCGACCGTGGACCAATTGGATGCGTTGATCGACGCGGGGAAGATTACCGGCGGCATGATCCCCAAGGTGCGCGGCTGCCAAAGCGCCGTGCGCCAGGGCGTGCATCGGGTGCATATCCTGAACGGGACGATCCCCCATCCGATTTTGCTGGAAATCTTTACGGACAAGGGCATCGGCACGATGATCATGCCCGATGGGGAGGCACAGGCATGACGCTGGAGCAGATGATTGCGATCGACGAACAGCACTTCATGAACGTATTCGGCAAGCGCCTGCGCGTCTCTTTTGAGCGCGGGGAGGGCTGCATGCTCTACGATACGACGGGGCGAGCGTATCTCGACCTGTTCGCGGGCATCGCCGTCAACTCGCTCGGGTATGCGCACCCGCGCGTGACGAAGGCCGTATGCGAACAGGCCGCGAACGTGATGCATACGTCGAACCTGTATTATGTGGGGCCGCAGGCGCGATTGTGCGAGCTGCTGACGCGCGCCACAGGCTTTGAGCGCGTGTTCTTCGCCAATTCCGGGGCGGAAGCGAACGAGGGCGCGATGAAGCTGTGCGTCAAGTATTTCTACGAGCGCGGGGAGGACCGCTACGAGATCCTCACGGCGAACAACTCGTTTCACGGGCGTACGCTGGCGACCGTCGCGGCGACGGGGCAGGAGAAGTATCAAAAGCCCTACCGCAGCATATTGCCGCGGGGCGTGCGCCAGGTGCCCTTCGGGGACCTGGAGGCGCTGGAGGAAGCGGCGAGCGCGCATACGGCGGCCGTAATGCTCGAGGTCATTCAGGGCGAGGGAGGCGTCATCGTCGGAGAGGATGCGTATATCCGGGGCGTGCGCAGGCTCTGCGACGAGCGCGGGCTGCTGCTAGTGATCGACGAAATCCAGACCGGCCTGTGCCGAACGGGCGCGTTCTTTGCCTATGAGCACTACGGCATCCGGCCCGACATCGTCACCTGCGCCAAGGCGCTCGGCAACGGCGTGCCCATCGGCGCGGTGCTCGCCGGGGAACGGGTCGCATCCGCGTTTCATCCGGGCGACCACGGATCCACGTTCGGCGGCAACGCCCTCGCCTGTGCGGCGGGCGCCGCGGTCGTTGAAACGATGCTCGAGGAGGATATGGGCTCGCGTGCGGAGGAAATGGGCGCTTACCTCATGCGCGCGCTGTGCGCGATCAAAAGCGGGCGGATTTGCGAGGTGCGCGGGCGCGGCCTGATGCTCGGCATTGCGCTTTCGCCCGATGTGGAGGCGAAGGACGTGGTGACGGCGCTGCTCGAGCGCGGCTTCGTCACGGGCACGGCGGCGGGCAATGTACTGCGGCTGCTGCCGCCGCTGATCATCACGAGGGAGCAGATCGACGCGTTTGTTCTGGCGCTCGCAAAGACGCTGGGATGATGGACGGTCTGCGGCAGGGCAAGGCCCTGCCTCTGCGTGTCGACAAAGTGGCGTCTGCCACTTTGTCGAGTTTACGGGTGACTTTTTCCTCCGCAAAATGGCATTTTGCGGAGGAAAAATCCCCGCCCCGCCGGCAAAGCCGGCGGATACGATTACA
>JAEYAR010000086.1 GCA_023404715.1 Bacillota bacterium
TTTTTTCCGTGTTCTTCCCGATCTCGATTGACCTCCTCCATGAGTTGCTCTCCATAATGCCGAGCTGTTTGCGGGATGACCTTCTTGATATGCTTTTTTAGGTTGGCGTTCGCTTTGATATATGTTCCGTCCATAAAGACATCCTCAAGGTCAAGATACCCGGCTTCATTGGCTTCATCCAGGATCCACGCAAATACCTGCTCTATCACCTCGGTAGAAAAGCGCGTTGCAAAGGCATAGCTAATTGTCGCGAAATGGGGAATAGGCTGCGCCATGGTATAGCCGATGAACCACCGATACGCAACATTGACCTCTGCTTCCTTGACGGTTTGTCGCAAGGAACGTATCCCATACAGATGCTCAATCAGCACCAGCTTGAACAGCACAACGGGATCGATGCTGGGTCGTCCGTTGTCTTTACAATACAACGGCTCAACCATTTCGTATATCCTATCAAAATTGACTGCTGCATCAATTTTCCTCAGCAAATGATTCTTCGGCACCACCATGTCCGTACACAACATTTCAACGCTTTGCCGCTGCTTCTGTTCCTTTTTCAGCATCATTATCACCCACTACTATTATACCAAAAAAGCCCTCCGGTATGGAAGACTTTTTTGACACGCTGAGGCGGCTACGGTAGCCGCAGTGTACCTTGATAACCGAATATTGATTTTTATGAAAGTATACTGAATGACAAAAAAGAAGCAAGGGAGCAGCAAAAATCCATATGACATTGATTTACCGCAGTCCATTATAGAATCCTTTGCCAAGTTCCTTGTACCAGAGATACGCAAGTTTTACGAGAGTGAACAGGGGCAAAAGGATTTTGCCGAGTGGCAAGAGCGGCAAAGTGGGAATAAAAGTGAATAACAAAAGAGCAGACAAGATTTAGGCTCTTGTCTGCTCTTTCGCCTGATGGGTTCTTAAACCCATCAACAATTCGCTCTTATATCTCCTCTGCTGATTTTATTATTATCTCCTCTGCAATTAACTTCATAAGAGGTATTTCTCTAGAAAGTTCCTTATCATCCGTAAACGGACGATAAATCCCCCGTTCCTTTATTCTTGCACTATTTGATTTGCTATGAACCAGTGAATTTCTTGTCTTATAAATTCGTGCAGCAATTTTCTTGGACAGTTTTTCGTTTGCAAAATCGTTCAAATCTATTGAATCACCATTTGAAAAAGAAACCTCATGCGTTTTATAGTAAGTAATTAGACTAGGCTCATACTCATTTAAATTGATACGAAGTTGTTCCATTGTCACAAAAGTTTTTATAGTAAGTTCCAACGCTTCAAGTTCAGTACCCTGAAATTCTTCTTTTGCTATTTTAGTTTTTCGTCGCACTATATCAATAATCTTATTAATTTCTTTCGGCTTTTTAGCAGAAAAACCGGGATGCAACAAAACTTCTTTAACGCTCGCAATTAACGCCCCATTGTATACATCATCAAAAAAATATTCCATAATATGATAGTATGAAATAAACTTTATAAATGGGTCATTTGATGATTGAGCAAGATTATACTGTTCGGTCAGTTCATTAGTGTAAAACAACTGGGGAGTTTCCATTTCCTCTGCTCGTAAAAAACGCCGAGGAGATGCTCGCCCACGTTCAAACGAAATTTCGGAAATATCGTGAACATGTTTAAAGACTATGCTAGTGTTATATGAAAGATTGAATAGAAAAGAGTTTACATATTTCTGAAATCTTTCAAAAGGCATAGGTATAGTCGAAGATAATTTAAGAGAAAGCGATACACGCATAGCACGTAGGATTAGGTCAAATAAATTAACATTACTGACCTCATTTCCACTATAACGCTGCAAAAAAAATCTCGACGGCAACATCCGTCTAAAATTTTTTATTTCCTCTTCTGGAACAGACGATAATATTGTTAAAATAAGTTCAGGTGATGGCGGTGCAATTTTATAAGCAATAGTATCGTCAGCTAAATTTAGGTTTTCATCTTGAAACCTTGCCCCAGCTCTGGGCTCTAAAGGGTCAATTAAAATTTCCAACTCATTAGCTTTGTAAATATATGTAGGAGTTTGACAGTAAGAAGGAAGGTTTGATATGGTGTCATTAAATTCTTGTAGTGAATACGTATATGTAGCTTCTTCAATAGAATATCTTATCTTGTCGGCTTCAAATACAAAATTTAAATTAGAAGAACGAGGAAGCAATATTTCAATTGCTTTTTGAAAGGATACCCAATCCATGCCGTTTGCCCCCTAATGTTTTTAAGTCTATTATACTATACCGATAACTATTTGCAACAGAAAAGAGCGGCCAAGGCGTCAAATCCTTGACCGCTCTTGGCATTACAACCACACCGTTACGGCAAAGCCGCCTTTGAAAAAGTAGGTGTTCGTGTAATGTCCATATGGTGGAGGTGAGGAGAATCGAACTCCTGTCCGAAAACCCTTCAAAGAGGTTTTCTCCGAGCGCAGCCTACGGTTTGGGATTCCCCCCGCCGCACGCCCATAGGCGGGCTTGCGGCCTCGGTAGCTTCATCATGTGAATCACGCTGCAAAGCTTAGGCGGATTCATTGCCCGTCAATTGACGCCGGATTCCGAAGGGACGGGGCCCTCGGGCCGACGCGCGGCATTAAGCCGCGAAAGCGTAATCGCTATTGTCAGTTAATGTTTAATTCCCCGTTTTAACGTGGCCAGGGTCCACGGCTCGCTTACCTCATCTCCAGATCCCCGTCGAAACCAGTACACCCCCATGTCATAGCGTATGCCAGGCGCTACGCGCCCGCTATCGCCCTTGCGGATTCTATTCGTCCCGCCCGCCGGATTTCATCGCGCGATCCATATCGCGCTTCGCGTCGCGCGCGGCCATGTCGTCGCGCTTGTCGTGCAGCTTTTTACCGCGGCAAAGCCCGAGCTCCAGCTTCATGCGCCCGTCCTTCAGGTAGACCGATAGCGGCACCAGCGTGTATCCCTGGCGCTGCACGATGCCCGCCAGGCGGCGGATCTCCGCCTTGTGCATCAGCAGCTTCTTCGGGCGCAGCGGATCGGTATTAAAGATGTTTCCCTGCTCATACGGGCTGATATGCATGCCGCTGACGATCATCTCGCCGTCGTGAACGGTGGCAAAGCTCTCCTTGAGGTTCACCCTGCCCTGGCGCATGGACTTGACCTCCGTGCCATGCAGCGCGATGCCGCATTCAAAGGCCTCCTCCACGAAATAATCGTGGCGCGCCTTGCGGTTTTGCGCGACGGGCTTGATGCCCTTCTGCCGTGCCATCCGGGCACCTCCCTTTTCACGCCTTATCGAACGTCCTCAGAATCCATGTAGTATTATAGCATATCCGGCGGCAAAATTGCACCCTTTTTTATTTCCACAGCAGAATTGTAGCGCATCGCGCTTTATGCAAGGTTTCATTAAAAATGATATGAAGGGGGCGCACCCGGCGCTCCCTTCATTTACATGTTTCACCGTTTCAAAATTCCGAATAACTTCAAGCCTTTTCGCACACTCTGTGTATGTCGGCACCGACCGCACGCAGCTTCTCCTCGATGCACTCATAGCCGCGGTCGATGTGCCCGCCGTCGTCGTCCACCTGCGTTTCGCCCTTTGCGCAAAGGCCTGCCAGCAGCAGCGCAGCGCCTGCGCGCAAATCCGTGCTGCGTACCTGGGCGCCCGTCAGGTTCTTGACCCCCTCGACGATAGCCACACGGTCCTCTACGCGGATGCGCGCGCCCATGCGGGTGAGCTCCGCCGCATGCATGTAGCGGTTTTCAAACACCGTCTCCAGAAAGACCGACGTGCCTGGCGTCTGACAGCAAAGAACCATCATCGGCGCCTGCAAATCCGTCGGGAACCCCGGATAGGCCATCGTGCGGATCTCCATCGGGTGCTCCGCCCTGCCTTTGACGCGCAGGCCTTCCGGCGTGTCGGTCGCCTGAACGCCCGCCTCTGTGAGCTTGAAGAGCAGAGACCTCAGGTGGTCGCTGCGCGCGCCGACCAGCAATAGGTCGCCGCCTGTCAGCGCCGCCGCACAGGCCATAGTGCCCGCCTCGACGCGGTCGGTGATCGGCGTATACTCCGCGCCTTTGAGCGTTCGCACGCCCTCAATGGTCAGCGTCGACGTTCCTGCGCCCGCCACGCGCCCGCCCATCGCGCAAAGGCACATGGCGAGATCGACGATTTCCGGCTCCTTGGCGGCATTCTCGATGCGCGTCGTCCCCTCCGCCAGGCATGCGGCCATCATTAGATTCTCCGTCGCGCCTACGCTGGGCATATCCAGGTAGATCGTCGTCCCGCGCAGCTTGCCGGTGAGCACCACGCCGCCGTGGTCCATAGAGATTTCCGCGCCCAAGGCGGCCATTCCCTTCAGGTGCTGGTCGATGGGCCTCTGCCCGATCGCGCATCCTCCGGGGAGCGTCACCCGCGCATAGCCTTCCCGCGCCAGCAGCGGCCCCATGACCAGCACGGATGCGCGCATGCGTCGCATGCATTCGTATACGTCCGGGCTGTGTATCTCCCCCGCGCGAAGGCAGAGCGTATCGTTGTACGCCTGCGTTTCGCAGCCGCAATCCCGAAGCACCTCCAGCAGCGTCTCTACGTCGCTCAGCCGCGGCGGGCTCTTGATGCGCACCTCGCCCTGCGTGAGTAGCGCCGCCGCCATGATGGGGAGCACAGCGTTTTTTGAGGTCCCGATGCGCACCTCGCCGTGCAGCGGCGGGCTCTCGCGCACCGTAAAACATGCCAAACAAACCCCCTCCGTTCCTTCCCTAATACTCAATGGGGATGTGTGGACGACCGATGTAGACCTTGGCGCCATGCTCATCCCTTCGCAGTGCAACCTGTGTGCGTTTCCCCGTCAGGGAGACGAGGGCATCCTGAATGAGCGCTTCTTCCGGCTCGTCGCCCAGCGCTGTCATGATATCCCGCGCCGCCTGTTCCAGATCCTCGCGCTGCGTACGCCCCGTCAAGCACACCAGTGCCGTTTGATTGCCCAAAGCGTTGCGCATGCGGTAGATGACCGTCTGCAACGTCGTAAGCTTCGGCGCGCACGCGCTGGTCAGCGCGACGCGCGTCGCCTGTGCGTTCTCCAACACCGTCACAGATCCGTCGGGCAAGGATGCCTCCGCCCGCCGGGCCGCCGTCAGCGTCGGCACCGCCAATCGCGCATCCACGCTCTTTTCCATCCGAACGTAAAACGCGTACGGCTCTACGTTCTGCGCCTTCGCCGCCGCCATCAGGCTGCGGGTATCGGTCACGCGATAATCGAGATACAGCCCGAGAAACGCCGCCGCGACCGTTATGCAAATGGCGATGATTGCCTTGCGCCGCATCGTCATGCCTCCCTTCGTCCACGGCATCATTGTGCCCGGCGAAGACAGGTTTATTCGGCGGAGCGCAAGCGCAAAACCCGCGATTTTCCTCGCTTTCTCTGCTTTCGTTGGCAGGGAATTGCGAAAAAAGCGAGGCGCGCGAAGGAACCGATTGGGCTATTTTTTCATCGCGCGTCTGTCCGGCTTCCACGGCGTTTTTTGACAAGCCTTAACATTCTATGCGCCCATGCGTTCAAAAATGCACGTGCCTGCGACTCTCCCGGATTTTCCTGCATTTCCTTCATTTTTTCTGGAAAGTAGACCATTTGATGCATAAAAATTTGAGAAATATGAAAAATGTTCTTTATATAATGCATTTCTAGGATTGCTTTTGGGATCGGATAGGTGTATTGTATAGAGGGCCGAAGAGAGACGGCCCGACGGACAAAGGCGTTCACCCTCTATTGGGTACGCCTTTTTTGTTTGAAAACGATGTTTAGGGGGAAAATGCACGATGAAAGAAGCCGTCCGAGCGGCCGACCTGTTCGGCCAAAACGTATTCAGCGACGCCGTCATGTCGGAGCGCCTGCCCAAGAAGATCTATGCCGAACTGAAAAAGACGATCAACAACGGCGAAGAGCTCAATCCGACCGTAGCGGAGGTGGTCGCCGGCGCGATGAAGGATTGGGCGATCGAGCGCGGGGCCACGCATTATACGCATTGGTTTCAGCCGATGACCGGCATTACCGCAGAAAAGCACGATTCGTTCATCCATCCCCAGCCAAACGGCAAGGCCATCATGGAGTTTTCGGGCAGGGAGCTCATTAAGGGCGAGCCGGACGCCTCCTCCTTCCCCTCCGGCGGCCTGCGCGCGACCTTCGAGGCGCGCGGGTATTCAGTATGGGATTGCACCTCGCCAGCCTTCCTGCGCGAGGATGCGGCAGGCATAACCCTTTGCATTCCCACGGCCTTCTGTTCTTATACAGGCGAGGCGCTCGACAAAAAAACCCCGCTGCTGCGATCTATGGAGGTCTTGAGCCGAGAAGCGCTGCGCATCGAGCGCCTTTTCGGCAACAAGACGGCCAAGCGCGTCATCGCCTCCGCCGGGCCGGAACAGGAATACTTCCTGATCGATAAGGACCTGTATATGCGCCGCAAGGATTTAATCTTTACCGGCCGTACGCTGTTCGGCGCGATGCCGCCCAAGGGGCAGGAATTGGAGGATCACTACTTCGGCCCGATCAAAGAGCGCGTCGGTTCGTACATGCAGGACCTGAACGTCGAGCTATGGAAGCTGGGCGTCAACGCAAAGACGCAACACAACGAGGTCGCCCCGGCCCAGCACGAGCTGGCGCCGATCTACGGCACCACGAACATTGCTACGGATCACAACCAGCTGGTCATGGACACCATGAAGAAGGTCGCCCTGCGCCACGGCTTGGTATGCCTGCTGCACGAGAAGCCGTTTGCGGGCGTCAACGGCTCGGGCAAGCACAACAACTGGTCCCTGTCCACAGACGAGGGCAAGAACCTGCTCGATCCGGGCAAAACGCCGCACGAAAACCTCGAATTCCTGCTGATGCTCGCGGCCATCATGAAGGCGGTGGACGAGCACGCGGATATCCTGCGCTACAGCGCCGCAAACCCGGGCAACGACCATCGCCTGGGCGCCAACGAGGCCCCGCCGGCCATCATCTCCATCTTCCTCGGCGAGCAGCTGGAGGACGTGGTGGAGCAGATCGAGGCGGGCCATCTGGCGCATAGCAAGAAGGGCGAAAAGATGAAGATCGGCGTCGCGTCGCTTCCCTTTATCAAAAAGGACGCGACCGATCGCAACCGTACCTCGCCTTTCGCGTTCACAGGTAATAAGTTTGAATTCCGCATGGCGCCCTCCAGCGGCTCCATCGCCGGTCCGAACTGCGTGCTGGCCACCATCGTCGCCGACGCGCTGTGCGGCTTCGCGGACGAACTCGAACAGGCGGAAGACTTCGGCGCCGCGCTCAAGGCGCTCATCACCCGCGAGATCACCGCGCACAAGCGCATCATCTTCAACGGCAACGGATACGCGGACGAGTGGGTGCGCGAGGCCGAACGCCGCGGGCTGCCTAACATCAAAAACATGGTAGACGCTACCACCGCTTTCGCTTCCGATAAGACGATCCGCCTCTTCTCCAAGTACGGCGTGCTCTCCGAGACGGAAATACGCGCCCGCGCGGAGATCAGCTATGAGACGTACAGCAAGGCCATCGCCATCGAAGCGCACACGATGATCGACATGGCCTCCAAGCAGTTCATACCGGCGGTCATCTCCTACGCGACCGGCCTGGCCGGTTCTATCAACGCGGTGAAAGCCGCCTGCGGCGCCGCGGGCACAGGCGTGCAGGAAGGGCTGCTCGTCGAGATAAGCGCCCTGCTCAGCGAGGCGCAGGCCGCGCTCAAGGCGCTTGAAGCGGCTACGGCCCAGGCCGGGGATATGCCCGAGGGCAGGGTGCAGGCGGCGGCCTATCGCGATCTGGTCTTTCCCGCCATGGCCGCCCTGCGCGCGCCGGTCGACCGGCTGGAGATGCTCGTCAGCGAGGAGGTATGGCCGGTGCCGACCTACGGCGATCTGCTGTTTAAAATTTAAGCGATCGCAAAGCCCCCCGCGATCCAACGACTGTGGATCGCGGGGGGCTATATTTTTTTAAATCTTCCGCCTGCATTCGCTGCACTCGGCGTCGTGCAAGGAGATGACGCCGCCGCACGCCGGGCAGGTGTATCGCTCCTTTTGCCGCCGCATAAAGACCTCCAGGCCAGCCTGCTTTACCAGCGTGCTGTTCTCTATCAAGCTCGCGCCGTAGCGTACCCTATAGCTTTTCTCCAGGCTTCGAATCCATTTACAGGGATATTCCGCGCACGCATAGCAATAGGCAACGCTCTTTTCCTTTACGCATTCCTTGATCCTGCATTTACGGCAGTGCTCCGGCTTTCCCTGATCGCTCTTCAGGCACCCGCCGCAGGGCTTCTTGTGGGCGCAGTGCTTATAGCATACCATGCAGTTCATGCCGCATGGGGCAAACAGTCCCGTCTCGATTTCTCGGTCGGGCATTCGCATGCGTTTTCCCTCCCTTCACACCGGCGTTTCCCACGCTCCCGGACGATCGTCGGCCTATCACAGACGCGCATAAAACGCGTCCAGCAGCGCCGCCAGCTTTTGCGGCATATCCACATTGGCCTCACGCCCCGCGCGCCGACGCATTCCTCGCCATTTCCAATTCCACTATTTTCGCGCCGTCCAGCTCCTCCGCCAGCTCCTTGCCGGTAAATGCAAAGCCCATCTTTCGGTAAAAACCGATCGCGTTATCATTGCCCTTCAATACGAACAGGACGACGTCCCGGCCCGCGAGTTCCTCCAGGCATCGCTCCATCAGCGCCCGGCCGATGCCCAGCCCTTGATACGCCCGCAGCACGTAAAGCGCTACGATCTCCGCAGCGCCCGGGACGGACACGAATGCGCGCGCATTTTGCAGGCAGCTGGCAAAGCCGACGACCTCGCCCTGCACGAGCGCGACGTATCCGCTGTACGGATTCCGCTTTGCATAATCCGTACACTTTTCAAGCGTATGCCCCGCCAAAAAACGTTCGTCCATCAGGCCGCAATATGTCTCCCCCCACGCGGCATAGTGTACATATCCGCGCCCCGACGCATATTCCGGGGCCATCCGCCGGATCGCAAAGCCCATTTCCATGCCCCCTGTCCGCATCTCATGATACAATACAAGCGCTGAATTTGCAAGCGCCCAAGCGACGGTGTAATCTCTTTTCCCGGGCCAAATAAAATAAGAGGAACGCCTGTAAGCGTTCCCCTCCCGTACGTATTAGATGGTATCAGATGGCGCCGCAATTCGTGCAATCCGCGCCCGCAAGGTAAACCTTGGCCTGCGACAGCGCCTTGGCCGACTGATCCGGGCAGGAAGAGCCCTTGGAGCCGTGGCATAGGATGCCGGTCATGCGCTCTACGCAATAGTCGATCGTCTGGTTTTCACACAGCGCGCCAAAGCCTTGCGCCGTGCCATTGCATCCGTTGAAGACCTGCAGGTTGTGCACCGTCATGTCGTCTTCCTTGATCGCAAACGTGATCTGATCGGAGCAGGTCGTGCCCTGCGTGGTGTAATCGAAGTAGCGGTATCCCTCCACCGCCTCGCCATCGGCAGGCTTTTCCACTTCCTTGAGCAGCATACACGGGGGCAGGATCACCGGCGCCGCCGGATCGGCATAGCCCAGCTCTGTCGGGTCCACGCCCGCCTCGGTCAGCGCCGCGGCCGTCGCAATGAGCAGCCCGTTGCTCGTCAGCGTCGCCCCTGAGACCGCATCGACCGCCAGCGACTGTTTCTCTACGATCTGCGCTGTAAGCGTCTCGATCGCCGCGCCGCCGATCGCGGGCGTTTCACTGTTTTCCAGCGCCTTGATGCTTTCGATTCCCTCGTCGTTTAGCGTTACCTCGACCTTGAACTCCCCCGCAAAGCCCTCGCCCGCGCCGGTATAGGTGCCGGTCACAAAGGCCGCGGCCATACCCGAACCACAAAGCAGGCATAATACGAGCGCCGCACACAGCGTCTTGCAGATAATCTTCGCATTCATCGTGATTTCTCTCCTTATTGATTTCAGTCGTCTAGCCGCTTAATTGCCCGCAACCGTCTTGCAGATTTCACCCGGCGCGTTCACGCATCCCGTGCATGCAACGCCCTTGATGATCCGCATCGCCTGCTGTATGCCGAACGCGAGCTGCATCGGGCAGGAGGAGCCGGATTTTTTGAGCGTGCAGATGATCCCTTTGAGCAGCTCAGACACTTCCTGCGCGGGGCGTCCCTCGGCCATCGCGCCAATGCCCTGCGTTCCGCCGTCGCATCCGCCGTCATAAACGACGTTCTTGAGGATCATGTCCTCCCCTTCGAGGTCAAAGGTCACGCTCTTGGAGCAGGTGCGCCCATCCGTCGTGAACTTGAACGAGCGTACGCCCTCCTTCGCGTCGGCCGTGGTGATCTCTTCGATCAGCTTGCAAGGCGGCGCGCTCGGAATCCATTCGTAGTCCTTTTGCGCGGGGGCCGCATCCTCTGCGATGACCCGCACGATGGGGCTCATCGCCCCCATGGCGGCCAGGCCTGCCGCGGCTTTCAACGTCGTCATCATGAACTCGCGGCGGTTTTGCAGCATACCCTTCTTCTCAGTATCCATACGTAAACCCTCCATTTTGCCGGATATCCATCCGGATAATAAAACGCAGCGATTCGCCACGTTTTTAACAGAAACAGGCGTACCCCGGCCTTTCGCACCCCGACTTTCGCATTTTCTTCCCAGAAATTGATACAAAGAGCGCGAACCGGATCGGCTATCATAAAGAATAGCGGCAATCTGTGACGAAAATGTGTTTTTTACCGTCTGATTTTATGGTAAAATAAAAAAACATCCGGTCCGTACCGAGATGTAAATCGACGTGGGGTTTATAACGATGGAAAAGCTTTTGATTGCCGACGATAATTTACAAATCACAAAAATACTCAGCGAATTCGCGCGCAGAGAGGGATTTGCCCCGATCGTCGCCAATGACGGCGAGGAGGCGCTGGCCTGCTTTCAACAGGACCATTTTGCGATCCTCCTGCTCGACGTCATGATGCCCAAGATCGACGGGTTTGCGCTCTGCCGGGAAATCCGAAAGACGTCCGACGTGCCGATCATCCTGATCACCGCCCGCGGCGAGGACTACGACCGCATCATGGGATTGGATATCGGCGCGGACGATTACGTCGTGAAGCCTTTTTCGGGCAATGAGGTCATGGCGCGCGTGCGCGCAGTGCTGCGCCGCATCGACCGCGAAGCCGGCAGCGATGCAAAGAAGCGCCTGCTCACGTACGATAACCTCTCCGTCTGTCTGGATACCGCCTTTGTCTCTTTGGACGGCCGGCAGATTATATTGACGAAAAAAGAACTGGAAATCCTTTGGACGCTCATGGAAAACCGCGAAAAAGTTTTTTCGCGGGATCATCTGTTGAGCAGCCTTTGGGGCCCCGACTATTATGGCGACAGCCGAACGGTGGATAGCCACGTCAAGAGGCTGCGCGCAAAGCTGGACGCCCGCCCTCATCCCCGCTGGCAAATCAAGACCATATGGGGGATGGGGTATAAGTTTGAGGGCATACAGCCATGAAGCACAAGATTACCCGGCGTCTGATCGGCTACTTTTCGATCGTCCTGCTCGCCTTTGCCCTCGTCGTCGGCGGGCTGTTTTGTTTGCTCTTCAACAGGCGGACCATAGAAATCCACGCGCAGGATATGGAGGCGCATGCGGTCTCTATCGCCGAGAATTTGACGCGGCTCCTGCAGGGAACGCATAAGGATTTCGGCAAGGATGGAGGCCATGGCGCTTTCCTGCGTCTGATCGACGAAATCGTGGTAAACGACGTATGGCTTGTCGACGCCCAGCTTCGGCGCGTATACATGACGAACCTGGGCGGCTCCTTTTCACGCAAGGAGCTGCCCGAAGGCGCAAAGGGGCTGGCGCAACGGGTCTTTGAATTCAAAGCCCCTGAAAGCCTTTCCTCTGGCGACGGTCTGCGCACCGCTTACGTCGTCGTAGGCGCGCCTGTCTTTGGTCCGCAAGGCGATGTGCTCTACGTGCTTTTGTTGCACAATCCGGTGAACGGCGTCGACCGAGCGCTGATGGACGGCATGATCATCCTGCTTTTCTCGCTGTCCGCGGCGTTAGCGCTGGCGATCGTGCTCTCGACCTTGCTGGCCAGGCACTTTATCACCCCGCTCAAAAAAATGGTCTGCGCAACACAGCGCATGATGTCGGGGGATTACGAGGCGCTCACTGGGGTAACGCAGCGCGATGAAATCGGCGCATTGGCGCACGATATCGACGAGCTATCCGTCAGGCTCTCAGCCGCCAGAAAGGAGCGCATGGATCTGGATGCGATGCGCCAGGACTTCATCTCCAATATATCGCACGAATTGCGCACGCCCGTCACGGTCATCAAGGGATCGCTGGAGGTGCTGGACGAGGGGCTGATCACGGATCCGCAAGAAATGCGGGATTACGTCCGTCAAATGTTGGCGGATGTCAATATGCTCCAGCGCCTGGTCAACGACCTGTTGGAGCTTTCCCGCCTACAAAACAGCCATTTTAAAATAGAGAAGAGCGAGCTAAACCTCGCCGATGTGCTCGATGAGGCGGTTCGCTCCATGCGCCGGACCGCCGAGCAAAGACAGATTACGATCTGCTGGATAAACGAAGCCGGCGCTTTCCCCGTCTGGGGCGATTATGGACGCCTAAAGCAGATGTTCCTGGTCGTCCTGGACAATGCGGTCAAATTCTCCCCCTGTGGCGGAAGGGTCGAGCTCGTCATGCGGTCCCATGGAGAAGGCTGCGCCGTCTCCATTGTGGATCACGGCGAAGGGATTTCCCCGGAGGATATGCCCCACCTGTTCGATCGCTTCTACAAGGCGCGTACCGAGCGCAACAAGGCCGGAAGCGGGCTGGGGCTGCCCATCGCCAAGGAGATCGCGGCCCGGCATGACGTGCAGATCACATGCCAAAGCAGCACAGAGGCCGGAACCCTTTTTCGCTTTCTATTCCCTTCCCGCGCAAAGGTGTTCGCGCGTTGACGCGTTGCTAAGCCCCTGCCGAGTTTGGCAGGGGCTTGCATATTATTCCTTTGACTTGACCGCGCGCAGCTCGATATAGCCGCGCGCGCCTACCGGCTCCAATTGAATGCGGGGGTTTTCGTCGTCCCAAGCGTAGCCCGCAGGGGTCGGGTCGTAGCGGCACATCGCCTGCTGCACCTGCGCGATCGCCTCGCCGTATTGCTCCTCCGCAAACGGCTCGCCCTGAAACATCAGGTATTTTGCCGCGGGCAGGTCGATCAGGTCAAACCCTTCGGGTACCTCCCCCGCGTAATCCGCGGCGACCTCCGCGCCCTGTACGTAGCGCGACGTGCCCGGCGCGATCATCGCGTCCGGCAGCCAGAGGCAAACCGGCTCACCGCCGAGCGAGGGGATGCTCATCAGCAGCCCCCATACGTCGCAGCCTACCTCGGCGCAGTAATCGAAGTACTCCTCCGCCTTTACCCCGCGCTTGATGATCGCCTTGCGCGCCGGCTTGTCCACCGCCTGAATGAAGATGCTCTTGACATTTTCCACCGTCTTTTCCTCCTGCGTCTCGTATTCGATCCCATAGGGCCGGAAGAGCCAGATAGGGATGGGCTGCCGCGCGTACGCGCGCGGGTTTACGCCGAAAGCGCTTTGAAACGCCCGCTGATAGCCATCCACGCTGTGAAACCCGCTCTCCAGGGCGACGTCCAGCACTTTCACCCGCTCGTCGCGCAGGCGCAGCGCCGAGCGTGATAGCCTCAGCCGCCTTATATACTCCGCGGGTGTGCGTGTGAGCCAGCGTACGAAGAGCCGGTGTGCGTAGAACGGCGAGTACGCCGACGCGTCCGCCAGATTTTGCAGCGTGATCTCCTCGCTTAAATGCGCCTCAATGTAATCCTGCATCCGCCGGACGGCCTCTATCTGCGCGCGCGTCTGTTCGTCCATCCCCTCGCTCCCTTCCGAACCCTATCTTAACACCGCAGGGGGCGTCTTTTCTCGACCTTGCTTGCGCACTTATCGCGCAGTTACCGCACCCGCTTTGAGAAATAGAGCACCAGGTCGTCCCCGTTCTCCACCTGACCGTAGGGCTGCGCGGGCTTATCCCGGAACCATACCCCGCTGCCGTCGGGCACAAAGCCCCGCTTGACGTACATCCGTTGGGCGCTGCCGTAGCCGCTGTGCAACCCCACGCCGATGGTCACGACGTCCGATCGCTGCGCCGCGAGGGCCTCCGCCGTATCCATCAGGCGCGTTCCGATACCCCGGCGCCGCAGCTTCTCCAACACGCCGAAATCGACGATCTCCGGCAGGCCGCTGCCTGCAAACGGCCCTGCCGAAGCCGCAAAATACAGGCTGACATAGCCCGCGGGTACGCCGCCGAATTCCGCCGTCATCGCCAGCGCCCGCCCCGCCTGCGCGTCCCGCATATGGCCCCTGTACTTCTCCTCGGTCACATGCCAGCCCTGTAGCTGTTCCTCGCGGCAAAAATAGACCGCGTCCGCGTCGCACATCGCCCGAATCCTGACATCCGAATCCTCATAAAACATGGCCCACTCTCCCTTCGTCATCGATCCTATCTTATCACATTCAGGGCCAAAAGAAAATGCGCCAAAGGCCGGCGCATTCCGCGTCGCATCTTTGGCGCTGATCCGTTCTCCGTTATGCTTTCATGGACCCTACGCGAAGACAAGCCTCTCCCTGCAGGCGTACGTGCGAATAGGGTTGGCGGGGAAAGACGAGCGTCGTGTTCGCGTACGTCCCCTCGTCCGCGAAGAGCTCGGCGATGCACCGGTCAAAGTAAAGCTTAAGGGATACGGGACCCGCCTGAAGCCGCCGCGCGAACGTCACGGCGGTCAGCCCCGCGTCAAAAAGGGGGCTGAAATGCAGGCGCCCGGCCCGTGTACGATCGGTAAAAAAGCGGTGCTCGTTGTCCAGCCCAAAGCAAAACGCTTCGCCCGCGTCGTTATAGATCTGCGCGACAAACGCGCCCGCCGCGGCGATGTCGAGGCAAAAGATGCCCTCCGGCAATTGTGCGTGCGCCTCGGGCTGTGCGCCCGGGCCTTTCCGCTCCCCTGTCAGCGGCACGCCCATCTCAAACGCCGGGGTGATCGGGGCGCTGCTAAGCGCAAGGCCGTTTAGCGTCTGCACGAGCGAAAGCCTGCGCGCATAGGTCATCAGGCCGCAAAACTCGTTGGTGGGCTCCTCCGCCGCATAGTTCCAGCTCGTGCCCCAACCCAACAGGCAGCGCTCCGCCGCGCCGGAGAACGTCACGGCCGCGTAGTTGTCGTAGCCCGAATCGATGAGCCGGGGATGGGCAAACGGCTGCGATTGCGTGAACGTGCGGCCGTCGAAGCGGCCGAGGAAGTACTGCGTGCGGCTGCCGCCGAATTCACGCGGCAGCGCCATGCTGGCGATCAACACCCAGCAGCTGCCTCCGTCCGGCGTCGGCAGCTCGAATACGTCCGGGCATTCGAACACGCCGCCCAGCATGTTCTCCTCCCGCCCGAATTCCCCCGTCTTCGACCAATGGATGAGGTCGTTTGACGCGTAAAACGCGACGTGGTCGCCCGCGGCGATCACAGCCGACCAACCGCCCGTCACGCTGTTTTGAAAGACCTTCGGGTCTCGAAAATCCGGCAGCTCCGTGTTGGCGATCACGGGGTTGCCTTCATATGGCGTAAAGTGCACGCGGTCGTTGGAAAAGGCGATGCTCTGCTGCTCGTGCTCGCCGTGGCTCGTGTACATCAGGATCATCGGGGCCCCGCCCTCGCCCAAGCCGGATGTATTCCCCTCGTCGATGATCGCGCTGCCCGAGAAGATCTGCCCCAGCTTTTCGTCCGGCGCCAAAGCGATGCCCAGTTGCTCCCAGTCTAGCAGGTCGGCGCTCTTGGCGTGAATCCAGTGCATCGGCCCCCATGTACACCCGTAGGGATAGTGCTGGGCGAACAGGTGCCATACGCCGTCCTCGTACACGAGTCCGTTGGGGTCGTTGATCCATCCCTTCGGCGGCGTATAGTGCTTAAGGGGGCGGAAATCGCGGTCGCTCTTCGTGCTCATCTTAATCTACCTCATGCTTTCATTCATCATCCATCGTCGTGCTAACGGTCACGCTTTGCGCGCTGACGCCGCCGTGCAGGCTGTATAGGCCCAGCTTGCCGCCCCGTAGCGCGTACATCCGGGCGGAGAAGGCGACGCGCCCGTCGATATAGGCGACGAGAATCGAGCCGTCCACGGTTACGCTCAGGTGCATCGGTTTGCCCGCTTCCATATCCAATACGCGGCTAAGCCCCTCGTCGTTGAACTGCCTGTAGTTCAGGCGCGGCTTCATCTTAAACTCCACGCGATGCGCCGCGGGCTCGAATTCAAGCGCATAGGCCGTATCCGCCTGGGGATCGGCGCGCAGCAGTAGACCGAAGCTATGCGTGCCCGCATCAAATAGCATATCCGCTTCAAGTCGAAAACTCCCGGGCAAATCCTGCGCGCTGTAGCATACGGCCATGCCGTCCTCGCGCCGCGCGGCGGCCGCTCCCGCCGCCGGGGCCCCCTCAAACGCAAGCGCGCTAGCGTTTTTACGCCACGCCGCGGCGACCGTCTCCGGCTCGCGGCAGGCGAGCTCGCCGCCCGGCAGCTGGTATAGCTCGTGCACCGCGAGACTGCCCGCCCAGCGGAAGCCGCTGAAGTCCGTCTCGTCCTCGCGGGTAGAAACCCATCCGAACAGATAGCGCTTTTGTCCGTCCGTACACGATTTGGCGGCATAAAAGGGGCGCGTATCGAAGACGTCGTGCTGCGGGGCGACCCAGGGGCCGTAAAGGCTGCGGCTCATGACATAGCGCGTGCGGTTGACGTCGCTGAACTCCGAAAAGATCAGGTAATACCACTCGCCCATGCGAAACAGATCGGGGCATTCGTGCGTGTAATAGCTCTCCGGCGCCCAAAGCGGCGCCTGCGCCGTCCAAGCGATCAGGTCCGGGCTCGTCAAATGCGCGGTACAGCCTCGCCGCGGACCGGCGCCACGGTTCAGGCGCGCGGCCAGCAGCATGTGGTATAGCCGGTCCGACGCGTCATAAAAGACAAACGGGTCGCGCCAGTCGTGCTTTTCATAGCCTTCCGCCGCCTCAAACGTATGCGCCGGCGTCTTCTCCCAGTGCAGCAGATCGTCGCTGAGCGCATGCATAACCTTCTGCTCAGGCAGGCCCTTTTGCCGCAACAGCGGATTGTGCCCCGTGTAGAAGAGATGGAATCGGTTTTGCGCGCGCAAAACGCTGCCTGTGTAGACGCAACGGTCCTGCTCGTCCTCCGTTCCAAACGGGACGACGACGCCCTTGGGATCAAAGTGCACGAAGTCGCGTGTCTCTACGAGGTGCCACGCGATGCCGTCCAGGTGCCCCCGCGGCGCATGCCTGTCCAGCAGATAAAACAGCCGAAATTTCCCTTCCCAATAAAACGGGATGTAGTCGCCCGACCATCCGTCCTCCGGCTTATAAAACGCCTGCTTCATCCAAATTTCATCCTTCCCCGCCACGTCTGCCAACGCGTGCGAAATGGTTTGTTCGCATCCATCATAGCAGAAATGGCGATCCTATGGCATTGCATTTTTCACCGATAATAGAACAATATGGCTGAGTTCCGGGCGTCCCCGTTGATCAAATATTGCAGTTTAGATAAAATGTACCGCAAAGGATGTGATGAAATGCGAATATTGATCGTCGAGGACGAGGCGGAAAGCCGCGAGGGCCTGCGCGCCATGCTGCTAAAGATCCATGCGGGCAGTGATCCGCTCATGGCCGCGAACGCGGAAGCCGCCCTGCGCATACTCGATCAAAACCGGATGGACTTAATCTTTCTGGATATTCGAATGCCCGGCATGGATGGGCTGACGCTGCTTGGCAAAATCCGCGCGCGCGATCCCGACGTGCCCGTCGCCATCTTAAGCGCCTACGACCAGTTCTCCTGCGCCCAGCAAGCGATCCGCCTGGGGGTGCTGGACTACATCGTCAAGCCCTACACTGAACAGAGCATTCGGCAAGTTTTAGGCCGCGTCCGAGAGGGCGGCGACGCCTTCTTGTTGCCCGATCTATCCAATTGGATCCTGAATCCCGAGCTTTACGCGGACCTGATCGCAAACCGCCTCCGCCTGGACCCTTCGCTGCCCTGCCCCGGCAGGCTGTATTTGCTCAAGGCGCGCTGCCGCGCCGCCGCTGAGGAACCGACCGCCCTTGACCGCGCGCGGCGCAGTGCGATGGAGGCGCTCATTCGTCAGGTCAAGGCGTCGCTTGCGCCGGGCGCCCATGTGCTGCTGCTCGAGGTGGACGGTCTTTTCCCTATGGTCCTGCTGGGTGTCGACGCCTGTGAGTTGGACGAAGCGCTGCTCAAGGCGCTTTTTGAAAGCGTTTGCTCATGCTATGGGTTCGAGATCAGCTGCGCGGCCGGCGCGGTTCAAAGCGACATCCTGCGCAGCATCCGCCTATCCTATACGCGCTGTAAGGCCCTGCTCGATCAGGCATTCTACCTACCGGCAGGCAGCGTCGTCACCGAGGGCCTGGTCCAGATGGACCCCAAAAAGGAGGTCGACCGCATCCTGCTTCAAGAGGCGAAAACCCATATCCTCAAGGGCGATGCCCAGGGCGCGCACGCATGCCTCCTGCGCATGGAGGGCGAGCTTTTGACCCCGCCCTATATGCCGGTGCAACGCCTCCTATACACGTTGCATATCGAGTTCATCACGTTGCTTACGAGCGCCGGCCCCAATCTGACGGAGGAAAGGCGCATGGAACTGGACGAAAAGATGCGCGTCCTCGCCCAATCCGACTGCCGCGCCGACGAGTTTTTTGAAGGTTACCGCCTGCTCGCCGCGCAGCTGGCCGCTTACGTTCAGGACTTGAGCGCCAACCGCAACAACGCCACCATCAAGCTGTGTCTGGAATATCTCAGCGAGCATTACGGCATTGCGGACCTGACGCAGGACAAGATGGCGCGCAAGTTTCATTTCTCGGTCGGATACTTCGGCAACATGTTTAAGGCGGTCACCGGCGAATCCTTTGTGCGTTATCTGAACCGCCTGCGCATCCTCAAGGCGCGCGAATTGCTGGAAAGCACCGATCTAAAGGTCTACGAGATCGCCCGCCAGACGGGCTTTGTCAATGTGAACTACTTCATCCGCGTCTTCAACCGGCAAGTGCAGATGTCGCCCAACCGATACCGCACGTTATACGCCGCCAGGAGAATTGAATCATGACGAAAATGTCCATCCGCAAGACGATGCTTCTGGGGATCATGCTCACGCTCCTGTTCGTCGCCGCCGTCATCACCGTCTTTTTCATGCTCGACACCAACGAACAGGTCAGAAAGCGAACCGAGTCGGGCATGCGCGAGCTGCTCGCATCCAACGCGCGCATCGTCGGCATGATGACGGAGGACGTCGTCAACCAGGTCGAGCACATGTGCGTGGACGTCCAGCTGCGCAATATTCTTCAATCGCTGCATGAGCGAAATGCGAGCCAGCAAATCAGCTGGCAGGACGACATGCGCAAAATCGTCTTCAACTACCTCGATTCCTCCGCCACCCAATCGTTTGCCTACGTATACGACGTCAACATCTTTTCTCCGGACTTCTCCTATTCCGACCAAAATTATTTCACATATGATTACACCTCCTTCCTGCGCTCGGAGCTGTACGCGTCCATCCCCCTGGAGAGACGCCCATATTACGGCTGGGCGCCTACGCGCGATGCGGCAGACCTGCTGAGCCCGCGCATGCGGCGCTACCTGAGTGGCACAGGCCGCCGTGTCGATACGCAGGTCGTCCGCCTGGTCAAGCGCATGAACATCGCCACCGTAAACAACAATAGTATCCTGGTGCTGCCGGGCGGTATTCCCAGGCCCTATATCGTCGTGAGCATCGACCCGCAGCTCTTTCAAAGCGCCTTTTCACAAAGCCGCCTGACCCCCAACAGCCGTTACATGACCGTGACCGAGGACGGGCAGATCATTTCCTGCGACAGCGCGGGCGTAAGCGGCGCGCTCCTCGCGTCCGAGCCCATGCTCGGCCTGCTGCGAGAGGCTAAGACCTATCGCTCCGCCGTGCTGCATCTGGGCGACGCGGAGCTTCTGGTCGGCGTCTACCCCGCGTCCGTCGATACCTGGCGGCACGTATACGTCATCCCCACGAGCGACATCCGCCACTCGGCGCTGGAGACGCTCTCGATCTACCTGCAGCTGCTGCTCATCGTCGGCTGCCTG
Organism: Bacillota bacterium; assembly: GCA_023404715.1. GTDB lineage: Bacteria > Bacillota > Clostridia > Christensenellales > Aristaeellaceae > Beduinella. The sequence continues at coordinate 20,163 of JAEYAR010000086.1, forward strand.
TCCGCGCTGTTCATGGTGTTTTTTGTGCGCAATACGCTGCGTCCTGTGCGCGATCTGGCGCAAACCGCCGAGCATATCGCCAAGGCGCAGACGGGCGTGCTGCTTACCGACAGCCGCAATGAGACCGACTGTATTATGACCGTCATCCAAAGCATGAACGAACAAATCGAGCGCTTGTCGGAGAATAACATCGAGTTGGCGCAGCGCGAAAAGGACGCAAACATCCTCATGCTCGAGATGCAGATCAATCCGCACTTCTTGCTCAACTCGCTCAACAAGCTGCACATGCGACTGCTCAGCGCAGGCCAGCAGGAGGTGGCCGACCGGGTCATCGCCCTCGCGCGTGCGCTTCGTTACAGCGTGGATAGCCGCTCGCACGTCGTCTACCTTTACAAGGATCTGGAGCAGCTGGGCCTGTACCTCGCCGCCATGCAGAGCGAGCACGATCACAAATTCGCCGTGTATTACGATATCGAAGAGCCGCTGTACCACTCCATCGTGCCCAAAATGCTGCTGCAACCCTTCGTGGAAAATTCAATCCTGCACGGCTTCAAGGACGCCGCCTACGGCTGCCTGATTCACATCGAGGGGGCGCTTGAGGGCGGCGACGTGATCTATACCGTCACCGACAACGGCGTGGGCATCGCCGCTGAAAAACGAGATTCTCTGCTCAGCGGTACCGGGCGGCATATCGGCTGCGCCAACGTCCACAAACGCATCCAGCTGCTCTTCGGCGAATCCTACGGCATCACCGTGCTCAACGCGCAAGTTGGAACCAAGCTTGAGATCAAAATACCCTACATCACCGAAAACACGATGGATTTGTGAAGCATATTCACAGATTGTTCAATTCCTCCGGGGCCCGATCTATGGTATATATCTTATAGGATCATGTATGAACGGAGGTCAAGTTGTGAAGCAAGCGCTAAGCCCGATACGGCTGCCTGCCACGCGCCGGGAACGAATCCGGCAGTTGATTGTACACAATTGGCAGCTCTACATCCTGCTGCTGCCCGCGCTCGTCTGGGTCGTCGTGTTCTGTTATACGCCCATGTACGGCGTCACCATCGCGTTCAAGGATTACCGGGTCAAGCTGGGCATTACCGGCAGCCCCTGGGCCGGCATGAAGTATTTCGAGCAGTTTTTCAGCACCAGCGTGGCGATGAAGAGCATCCGCAACACGCTGCTGCTGAGCCTTTATTCCCTGATCTTCGGCTTCCCCGCTCCCATCCTCTTCGCGCTGATGCTCAACCTGCTGCGCAGCGCGAAGTACAAAAAGTTCGTTCAGACGCTGTCCTTCGCGCCGCACTTCATCTCCGTGGTGGTCGTCGTATCGATGATGAACATCATGTTCGCCCCCTCCAACGGCTGGGTGAACAAGCTCATCACCTCCACGGGCGGCAAGGAAATCCTGTTTATGACGCGTCCGGAGTATTTCCGCATCATGTACGTCGTCTCCGGCATCTGGCAGGACATGGGCTTCAGCGCGATCGTGTTCATCGCCGCGCTGGCGGGGGTGAGCCCTGAGCTGCACGAGGCCGCCATCGTCGACGGCGCGAGCAAGATGAAGCGCCTGCTCCATATCGATCTGCCCTCCATCATGCCCACCATCACGATCATGTTCATCCTGTCGGTCGGCAACCTCTTTTCCGTCGGCTACGAGAAGGCCTACCTGATGCAAGGCTCGCTCAACACAGAGGTCAGCGAGATCATCTCGACCTATGTGTACAAGGTCGGCCTGCAAAACGCGCAGTATTCGTTCTCCGCGGCGGTCGGTCTGTTCAATTCCGTGGTCAACTTCGCCCTGCTGATGAGCGTCAACGCCGTCGCCCGCAGGCTTTCAGACATCAGCCTATTTTAGAAGGAGAGGGTGGCAATGCCGAAAAGAAAGGCTTCTTTGCAAACGAACACGCGCGGCGACCGTATATTCGACTGCATCAACGTCCTGGTCATGGCGATCATCGCCGTCGTCATCTTCTATCCGCTGTATTTCGTCCTCATCGCATCCTTTACAACCCCGCGCGTGGTCAACCGCGGCGACTTTCTGCTGTATCCGGTGGAGTTTTTTGCGGGCGGTTATGCCAAGACGTTCAAATACCCGCCGCTATGGAATGGCTATCTCAATTCGTTTCTCTATACGGGGCTGGGCACCGTGATTTCCATCGCGGTCACGCTATCGGGCGGTTACGCGCTCTCGCGCGCCGACATGTTCGGCCGGCGCAAGCTCATGCTGCTCTTTTCCTTTACAATGTTCTTCAGCGGCGGCATGATCCCCTCCTATTTACTCATGCGAAACCTGAACATCTACGATACGCTGTGGGTCATGGTACTCCCCGGCGCGATCTCCGTCTACAACCTCATCGTATGCCGCACCTTTTTTGAAAGCACGCTACCCCGAGAATTGCTCGAAGCCGCGAATATAGACGGTTGCAGCGACTTCGGCTTCTTTTTCCGCATCGCCCTGCCGCTTTCCGGCACGATCGCCGCCGTCTTGGCGCTGTTTTACGCCTCTGCGAAATGGAATTCTTACTTCGACGCGCTGATCTACCTGATGGACGACAGGAAGATGCCACTGCAAATCGTGCTGCGAAACCTCCTGCTCATCGGGCAGACGACGGAGATGGTCACCGGCGACGCCAAAGCGCTGGCGGAGCGCAAGAACATGGCCGATCAGCTCAAGTTCTGCGTGATCGTGGTCTCCGCCGCCCCGCTGATGGTCATCTACCCCTTTTTGCAAAAATATTTTGCCAAGGGCGTCATGATCGGGGCCGTAAAAGGATAGGTGCCGCAAACGGATACAACGTAACCTTTGCAGGCGGCCGCCCTCCTGCGCATGGTTCGGCCGGCCATGTCGCGGGAACGCCCTCCTGCGCGGGCAGCGTTTATCAAATACCGAAGGGGGATTGAACCATGAAGAAAGCACTTGCCCTTGCGCTGAGCCTCCTGCTCGGCCTAAGCTCCGCCGCGCTCGCCGCGGACTACCCCGCCGCCGTCCATCTGGACGGCATGCCCATCGTCGAGGAGGGCGCGGGCCTGGAGCCCATGACCATCATCAACACCACGCCGGAAAACCGCGTCATCGACGCCAACGAGCTGGATCAAGCCCTCATCATGGAAAAGAACACGGGCGTCGAGCTCGAATGGGTCGGGATTCCAGAGGCCGGTTATACCGAAAAGGTGAACCTCATGCTCGCCAGCGGCGATCTGCCGGACATGTTCTGGAAGGGCATCGACGCCTCCGTCGTCAGCCAGTACATGGGCCAGGATATCTTCCTGCCCACGGAGGAGTTGATCGCGCAGTACGCGCCCAACGTACAGAAGATCCTCGACGAGCACCCGGAATACAAGGCGCTGGCCACCTATCCGGACGGTCATATGTACGGCTTCCCCTACATCGAGGAGATGTACGGCCTGACGCTGACCAACGGCCCGTTCCTCATCAACCAGGAATGGCTCGATAAGCTGGGCCTTGCCATGCCCACCACGCTCGACGAGTTCAAGGAGGTGCTCATCGCCTTCCGCGACGGCGGCGACCTGAACGGCAACGGGATCGACGACGAGATTCCCTATGCCTGCAACTTCGTCATTTCCGACACCTTCTCCACGCAAAACACGCTGTTTGCGCTGATGGGCTGCTTCGGACAAAGCGTCTCTTACGGCGATTCCTATCCTTATTGCACGCTTAACGAGAACGGCGACGTGGTCTTCGGCGTCCTGAGCGATGCGTTCAAGGACGTACTGAAGTTCTTTAACGAGCTGAACCGGGAAGGTCTTCTGGATCTGGACGGATTCTCCGGCACCGGCGATTACACCTACAAGCTGCGCGAGGACGTCGCCGTGGTCGGCGCGTTCGGCATCTGGTCGCCCGAGGGCTCCATCCCGATCGTCTCCGTGCGCAACCAATACGCGCCGCTGCCCCGCCTGACCGGCGAAAAGGGCAAGATGGGCATCCGCTGCAACCGCTCCGAGCTATGGGGCACTAGTCAGTCCATTCTGACCACCGAATGCAAGTACCCCGAGGTGATGACCGCGCTCATGAATTACCTCAACGAGCCGGAGATGGCCGTTACGACGAACTGGGGCACGGTCGGCTATTCCTACATCCGCGACGAGAAGACGGGCATCCTCACGTTTGATCTGGATGAAAACGGCGTTTTCAACGTGCCGGAGGGCTTTGAATCCTGGAACGACATGCGCCAGAACAGCTCGCCCGTGCAGGGCGGCGTCGCGGTGCTCAACGAGTATTACGGCGCGGTCGCCGATTACACCTACGACGCCGTCGCCCTGCTGGATGCGCAGCGCGCGAACGGCAAGGAAGAGGTGCTCAGCGAGGTGCGCTACCTGCCGCCGGTGCTCATGACCACTGAGGAGCAGGCGCAGTACTCTCAGATCAAGCCGCAGATCGAAAACATCGTCAAGGCCTTCATGGTCAGCTCCATCTTGGATGGCGGGATCGACGAAAACTGGGCCGCCTTTGAAAAGTCCCTGAACGACGCGGGCCTGCAGACCATGCTGGCCACCATCAACACCGCCTATGCGCGTTACCTCGAAACCTATAACGCGTTGACCGCCAAGTAAGCGCGCGACCCCGGTCGCCCCAATTGAATGCATGAAAACGGCGCAGCTGAGGGACGGACAAACCGCCCCTCGGCTGCGCTGTGGCTTTTAGCCGTGCGTCTAATATATAAAAATACTCATACAAACCTTTCGTCATTCTATAAGTTTATCTTATGCCGTGGTCGCACGTCGCAACAACCTAAGATAATCCCATCAAAACATCGACATCGCCCTATTTACTCTTTGTTTCTTATGTTATACTGACCAAAACACAGGCTTAGGGTAGAAATGGTTCGCGAACATATCCATCCAGAGGCGTAGCGCCAGCTATGCTTAGGCTGTGTGATCTCACCGAGCGAGGAGGAAATCAAGTGCATAACATGCAAGCGCGGCAAATCGCGCCCGATAACAGGCGAGGTACTTTGCGCACAGCCTTTCAGACGCTCTCGCGCTATAAGGCGGTCTACTTGCTGCTTCTGCCCGGGCTCGTCTGGTACATTCTGTTCGCCATCGCGCCGCTGGGTGGGTTGATGCTGGCCTTCAAGACCTACCGCGCGAATCTCGGCATTCTGGGCAGCCCCTGGACGGGCCTCAAGAACTTCGACCGCGTGTTTAACGACATGAATTTCTGGAATGCCATCCGTCAAACGCTGCTAATCAACGTTCTTCGGCTCATCATCACCTTCCCTTTTCCGGTCGTACTGGCGCTTCTGTTTAACGAGATGCGCTTTCAGCGCGTAAAAAAGCCTATGCAGGTCGTTTTCACGCTACCCCATTTTCTGTCCTGGGTCATCATCGCAAGTATCTTTAACAATTTGCTATCTTACGACGGCATGCTCAACAATTCACTTGCCGCTATGGGGCTAAGCACCGTCAAAATCATCGGCAATGAGCGCGCCTTTCTGCCGCTACTCTACTATACCGACATCTGGCGTACCGCCGGCTGGAACACCATCATCTACCTGGCGGCGATCACCGACATCGATACCGAACAATATGAGGCCGCGGAGATCGACGGCGCTACGCGCTGGCAAATGATGACGAACGTGACGATTCCCAGCATCCAGTCCACGATCGTCATCATGTTCATTCTGGCCACCGGCAACATCATGACCGCGGGCTTCAATCAAGTGTTCAACCTGTCCAACGCGGCTGTGCGCAGCGTGGCAGAGACGCTGGACATGTACATCTACCGCATCACATTCCAGGCTGCGCCAGACTTCGGTTTCTCTATGGCTATCACCCTATTCCGCTCGTCGATTAATATGATTCTCCTTTTGATTGCAGACCGCGGCGCTAAACTGATGGGCGGAAGTGGGCTGTTCAGCGTCGGTTGACGCAGGCGAAAGCCATCATCTTCCACAAGGAGGTATAAGTGATGATCGCTCAGAACAAATATAAGAAGAATCGTATCATGGCGCTGGACGTCTTTCTGCTCGTCCTCATGCTTGTGCTCGCACTGCAAATCGTGGTGCCCCTCGTGCACGTGCTGGCCATGTCCCTCGCTACACAAAAGGAGTACCTGGATACACCCCTGTTGCTCGTTCCCCAGCAGCCTACGCTCAGCGCGTACGAAGCGCTTTTTGCCGACGGTCGCATCTGGATCGGCTACCGCTCAACCCTATCTCTCGTGGCCATGGCCGTCCCGCTCAACCTGTTTCTCACTACCAGCCTGGCCTACGGCCTCAGCCGCGGTCATTTTCCCGGTCGGCGGTTGCTGATGTATATGATCGTCTTCACCATGCTCTTTCAGGGCGGCATCATCCCGCTATACCTGATCATGAAGACGTACGGCCTGATCGACTCTCTGTGGTCGTGCGTACTGGCCACGGGCATCAATACGTTTTATATGATCCTGATGATGAACTACTTCTCCTCTATACCCGTCGGGTTGATCGAGTCTGCCCGAATCGAGGGCGCGGGCGAGTGGCGCATCCTCCTTCAGATCGTGCTGCCTCTATCGTTGCCGATCTTGGCCACCGTAGGCCTGTACTGCCTCTCCGACCGATGGAATGAATGGTATAACCCCATGATTTTCATCAACTCGACCTCTAAGACGGTGCTGCAACTTGTGCTTCGCAACATCGTCAACGACACAAAGCAGGCGGAGGACTTCGTCTCTGAAAGCATGAAGGAGCTGCCTTTCACCTCCGGCGTCAAGATGGCGGCCGTGGTCATGACGATGTTGCCCGCCATGTGTGTGTTTCCCTTCTTGCAAAAGTACTTCATTAAAGGCATGAAGGTCGGCGCGATTAAGGGCTGACAGCATAGGAGGTTAAGCATGGAAGCGGACGCAGACCGTAGGTTGTTTCGTCTCGCCTTTATCGACGACGAGCCGTGGGTGCTGCTGGGCATGCAAAACATTATCCCGTGGGAGGACTACGGGTTTGAACGTGCCTACGCCTTTGGCAACGCGGAGGAGGCGCTGCAGACATTGCGCGCCGACCCCGTCGACGCAGTGCTTACGGACATCCGACTCCCAGAGATGTCCGGCCTCGACCTGACCTCCCGCTTGCTTGGCGAATCCCTCACCCGGGTGGTCGTCATCGTGAGCGCGTACCGCGATTTTGAATACGCCAAACGCGCAATTAGCGAAGGCGTACTATACTATTTGCTCAAGCCTCTGGAGCAGGCGGAGGTGCGCCTCGTAGCGGGCATCATGCAAGCAACGCTTCGCCGTAGACAGGAAGCCGCGCCGCGACGTTTGGACATAGCCGAAGCTACGCTCAGCGCGCAGGGCTCGCGCGCCTTGCGTGACGCCGCCGCCTTTCCCAACTGTTACCTGCTTCTAGACGCCTCGGCACACACGGATGCCGACGTCCATTTGACGCCCATTCACGCTGGGGGGCATCCGCGCGCGGCGCTGCTTTCCTGCAAGCGGCCGCTGCCTTCGGAGGCGTTTGAGCCCGGCGTCAGCCGCTGCCACCCCGATTTCCAAGGCCTTCAGCGCATGCTGCGCGAGGCGCAGGCATCGAAGACACTGTGTTTTTCCTACTGCCACCATGCGACGGTAAGCGATATTCAGTTTTATATTGCCACACACTTCGCAGATCGGTTGCTCAACAGCGAGCTGGCGCGCGTCTTTTACATGTCCGAGGTCTATATGAGCGAGTGTTTTAAGCGCTATACCGGTATGACTGCGGGCGCATTCGTCATCCACGTGCGCATGCGCGAGGCCATTCGCCTGCTCACTCAGACCGACCTTTCTGTGCGCGAGGTGGGTGAACGCATCGGCTATGCGGATGCGGGCTACTTCGGACGGCTCTTTCGTAAAAAGATCGGTGTCTCGCCCGAACGATACCGGCACGGCATTTGAGTCCGCTTTCTCGTCCGCGCGTGGGGCGAACGTCAGTCTCCTATGGGTTCCGTTCTCTGGCGGCGAATGTCTTCCTCCAGGACAAGCGACTGAGGAATGCGCAAAACGACCGCCGTATAATGTCCCTGACTGGAGAGGATGTACATCCTGCAACCCGGGTCCGCCAGGCGAAGCCGCCTGTCCACGTTCAAAATGCCGATGCCGCCCGCTTCCCGCCCTACGCCGCCTTCGGCGATGCTACGGTTTAAGGCTGCCAGCGCCTGCGCGCTCATACCGCGCCCGTTATCTACGACGCGTAGCTCCAAAGTGCCATCCTCAAGCACGCTTGCGCGCACCAAGAGCGTGAACCGCCGTCCATGCAGGCCCCTTGCCCCGTGGCGAAACGCATTTTCCAACAAAGGCTGCAAAATCATTGAGACCATCGGACGCACAAGCGCCCGGCTCTCTGCCGCCTCTCGGTAATCGTATGCGTTCATGGCCCGCACATTCATCAGCTCCGCATAGCAGCGGGCATTTTCGAGCTCATCCCGCAAGGGGACGATGACATCGGTGTATAGCGAATACTGCAATACGCGCGACGTGGCAAAGATCAGGCGGTCCACGGGCTGCGCGCCGTAGTGCTGCGCCATAGAGCGGATGCACTCAAGCGTATTGAACAAGAAATGCGGGCTAATTTGGCTGCGGTAAAAGGCCATCTCCGCCTCGTTCTTAGCCAGCATCGCATCGTAAAAGCGTTGCTGTGCACGCGCGCTCTCGGCTCGCTCGCGGTCAATGCGCGCAAGCAAGCTATTAAGCTCGACCGCCAGCATACGCATCTCGGGCAGGCCGGGTTTATCGATCTGCGTACCCTCTGTCCCGCGGGTAGAGCCGACCGCGCGCGTCACCTTGCGGATGCTCTGCGCAATGTAGCAGAGGTTGTATAGCTCAAAGGCGATAACCGCCATCGCTCCAAAGCCAATCCAAATCATGTATCTTCGATAGGCGCCCATGGATACGGAGACGATGTCGGCACGCGGCAGGGCGTACGTCAAGCGCCAGCCTGTTAACGGCAGCTCGTAACCAAATGCGATACAGCGCGCGCCCTGTACGTCCAGCTCGCGCATGCCCGTGCCGGCCTGTATCAGGCGCTGTGCGAGTTCCGGTTCCATAGGCGTAAGCGGATGCACCTCCTGCCCGTCCGAGACGACAAGGTGGTTCACGCTACCCCGCTTAAACAAGTCTGCATAGATAAATTCTCGCAGATCATAGAGGATGGCGCATACGCCGTCCTCTTCCTGGTCGCCTCCCAGGTACAGGGCGTTTCGGAAGGGCAGAATGTACATGAAGCTCTCCACGCCCCCGTTTGTGCACAAGATCGGGGTAAAGCATTCTGTTTGCCCCGCATGTAGGGCCAACTCCCGTAGCGTTCGCGTTTGAAGCGCGAGCGACGATTCGCTTGCAGTAATCTTGTTGTGATCATTCCGATAGATGAGGATATTCAAGATAGCCGGGCTCAGCTCTGCAAAATTGCGCACGGTGCCGCGAACAATCTTCAGATTTTGCATGCGCGCCAGCGGTGAAGGGGCGTAGAGCGCGCCCTGCACGTCGCTAGAATAGCCCAGCAGCAGCGCGGTACGCTGCAGCGTTTCGGCGGTGCGCTGCATGTGTGTCTCCACCTCCGCGCCGAGCAGTCGGTTAAGCTCCTCCACCTGTCGCTCCGCCATGTTCTTGAATAGATCGACGTACACGGTGCCAACCAGCAAAAAGAAAGCAGCTACGATCCCCGTACTCAAGATCATACGCATACGCAGATCAAACCGATAAAGGGATAGCCTCGCGACAACGCCCGGCATCATCTCACCTCTTTCGCCTCAATTATAGGCGCGGCGAGATACCTTTGTCCACCTGACACATATAAAACATCGTTTTGTCCCATCAAAACATCAAATAATATATTCATTCATTTCATTAATGCTGATATAATATTCCAAAAGAACGCAATGCATTTAGGCAACTCACATTTGAAAGGAGAAACCCATGAAAAAAAAGTTGTTTTCCCTATTTCTCACAGCTATCCTGACGGTAAGTGTGGGGATACCCACGGCGCTCGCCCAAGAAGCCGCCCCCGAATATGCCGAGCATATGGTCTTCCAAGTCGCCTCAACGAATATCAACGAATCGGTCGATTACAACGCGGACGCGCTCTCCAAGTATTTTGAGGACATGTTTAACTTCGAGTGGGATATCATCTCCCTGCCTTCCGAAAACGATGAGGAAAAAATCCGCGTTTGGATCAACGCGGGCAACATGCCCGAGGTCGTCATAGGCGGCTCCTACAAGAGCGGCGAAATGATGAACTATATCGATCAGGGGCTGCTTTACCGTTTCCCGGACGACTGGAAGGATCGCTGGCCGAACGCTGCCAAAGCTTTCGAGCTGACCTCCTTAGGCGACGCCGTAGCCGAGCAGGCTGGCGGCACCTATATCTTCCCTCGGGCAATCTTTGCGAGCAACTACCCGGCCGAGAAGGTCGTGCCGCACTACCTGGCCTACCTACGTAAGGACTGGGCCGAAGCCGTAGGCTTCCCTCTCAAGGACGCCTACAAGACAAGCGAGTTGATGGAATACGCCCGCCTGATCAAGGAAAAGGACCCCGGTAACGTCGGCAGCCGACTGGTGCCGATGGCCATTCGCCCCGGTTTTAACTGCTATACCTTTACGCTGCCCAACAGCGCTTACTCCGGCGGCGCAGATACTTCCTGTGAGTTCTATGTGGGCGAGGACGGTCAATATCGCTGGGGTCCTGCCTCAGAGGCCACGCTGACAGGCCTAAAGCTCTACAAGCAGGCCTACGACGAGGGGCTGCTACATCCCGAGTTTTACGCTTACACCGGGCAGGAGGCCGAGGAGGACTTCTATATCGCCGGCATCGCGGGCATGACCGTACAGTTCGGCATGGCCTCTTACATGGCTTTAACGGAGAATTACCTGCGCGAGAACCTGGGCCTGGAGTACGACGACGTCGTACATACCGCGCTCATCCTGGGCGAAGACGGCGCCTATCACGCACCGGAATTGATCAATTATGCGGGCTATGTGATGTTCAGCCCGAACATCAGCGAGGAAAAGTTCTGCCGTTACATGGATTTAATGGACTACGCCGCAACGGACTATGGCCAGATGGTCATCCGCATGGGTTTTGAAGGCGTCGACTGGAACTATGGCGAGCAGGGCGAGATTCTCTCGCTTTATGCCGAAGGCGATAGCGCGCGTAGTAAGTATCCCTCTATTTACCCCATCTATCACCGTCTGGTCATCATGAGCGATGACTTCACGTTGATCAATCCCGCCTACAGGCAGCAGTACCGCGACCGCGTCGCAAAGATGTATACGCTCAAGAACGAATACGCCACCGATGAGAGCATCGCGCCCATCGACTGGAATGTACAGCTGCATTCATCCGATGCAATGAGCCGCATCAGCATCAACTTCGGCGACGAATACGCGACGGTGGTCCTCAGCAGCGGAAATATCGAGGACAACTGGAACAACTGGGTAAAATCCTATGCTTATCTGATCGATCCGGTGCTGCAGGAACTGAACGATTCTTACGCGAATCAATAAGCTGCAACGGCAAACGGCGCCTTTAAGGCGCCGTTTGCCGAAAAGGGGATACGTATATGAAGTTGCTGATCCTCTCCGACTTGCACAGCAACGTAGAGGGCGCACGCGCTATCCTCGAACACGAAGGTGACGTAGACGCTCTTTATGTCGCTGGAGATCTTGTGGATTACGGTACAGATCCGGCAGCCGTGATCGACTGGGTACGCAGTCGTGGCGCGCGCTGTGTGCGCGGTAATCATGACGACAAGCTGATCGACGTATGGCGGGCAGGTCATTTTGAGAATCTGCCGCAGGACCGTTTCGCCTGGGTACATCACAACTGTCAACGCCTGACGCAGCCGTATGTGGACTTTCTGACGGACCTGCCTACGCACCTATGCTTCACCGCGGATGGCATCGAATACCTGATGACGCACCGCTGCGGCCAAGGCTATGAGACGATCGACAGCCAATATCACTTCGACCAATATTGGGAGGAACACTATACCCTTCCCCATACGCCGGGTGCGCAGCGGCGCATGATCTTCGGGCATAGCCACCGCCAGGTGGTGCAGCGCCACGACAGAAACGCACTATGGCTCAACCCCGGTAGCGCGTCCTACCGTCGTCCGGACGAACCGAGCAAGGATGCCTTTTATGCGGTCATAGAGGACGGCGTCATTGACCTGCGTCACACGCCTTATAATCGCACGCCCCTCGCGCGGGAAACACAGCGCATGCGCCCCTTCCTCATGCCCGAGGAGTGGCATGTGGCCCACTTCTTTTTCTGTCAAAGCGAGGCGGACGGGCCGGACAAGCCTTGGAGTCTTCCGCCCGGCATAAAGCAGCCGTAAGGCGTTTGCGCATCGCGCAAGCCATGCCTTTTAGTTATCCTTAATGATGCAAAATAAGCATTAGACATAATGGTTCGAGTTGTTTACAATATGGATGTCCTTTAAAAGACATCTGCTTTTTTGTTTGAAGAAAGGGCCATTGATTAACGAAAAGGGCGGCGCCGGTCCCCGCCCCAGAGAGGAGAACCACGGTGAAATATGAAAAGCTGGGAAACTCCGACCTAAACGTATCCCGTATCTGCCTTGGGTGCATGGGCTTTGGCGATGCTGCGAGCGGGCAGCACAGCTGGACGCTGGACGAGGCCGCTTCGCGCGAGGTCATCCGGCAGGCGCTGGACAGCGGTATCAATTTCTTTGATACGGCCATCGTGTATCAAAACGGCACGAGCGAGCAATACCTGGGCCGCGCGCTCAAGGATTTCGCGCGGCGGGAGGATGTGGTGGTCGCCACCAAATTCCCCGTTCGGTCGCAGGCTGAAATCGACGCGGGCGTAAATGGGCGTGAGCACGTGCGGCGGATGCTGGATCAAAGCCTGCGAAACCTGGGCATGGACTACGTCGATTTGTACATCTACCACGTATGGGACTACCAAACGCCGATGGAAGAAATTATGCAGGGGCTAAACGACGCTGTGGTGTCGGGCAAGGCGCGCTATATCGGCATCTCCAACTGCTTTGCTTGGCAGTTGTGTAAGGCAAACGAGCTGGCCCAGCGTGAGGGCTTTGCAAAGTTTGTCTCCGTGCAGGGGCATTACAACCTGATCTTCCGCGAGGAGGAACGCGAGATGGTTCCCTATTGCCGCGCGGAAAACATCGCCCTTACGCCGTACAGCGCGCTTGCGGGCGGGCGGCTGTCGAAGCGCCCCGGCGAGAGCTCCAAGCGGCTTGCGCAGGATAACTTCGCGCGCTTCAAGTATGACGCGACCGCCGAGCAGGACGCGCTCATCGTCCAGCGTGTGGCTGAGCTGGCGGACCGTCACGGCGTCAGCATGACGGAAATCTCGCTCGCCTGGCTGCTCTCAAAGGTAACCTCGCCCGTGGTCGGCGCGACCAAGCAAAGCCACATTGAGGGCGCGGTCAGGGCCGTAGGTCTGACGCTGACAGCCGACGAGACCTTTTATTTGGAAGCATGCTACGTGCCCCACAATCTGGTCGGCGTGATGGCGCAGAACAAACCGCATTAAGGAGGGTTGCCACTTGGATACGATTTATTTGGAGGGCTATGAACGCTTCGCCTACGAAGAGGCGGCAGACGGAGCCGCGTTGGACAAGCACACGCAGCATCTTGCTATTCTCGCCGTGCTGATCGGCTGCGGCGGTGTGGACGAGTACCGCCATATGCTCGATCGTGCACTGAAAGACGGCTTTTCCCCCGTGTCCGCAAAGGAGATCGTCTATCAGGCGACGGCGTATCTCGGCATGGGGCGCGTACGCCCCTTCCTCGCGGCGACGAACGGAGTGATGCAGGCGCGTGGCGTATCGCTTCCCTTGCCCGATCAAAGCACCACCTCGCCTAAGACGCGGCGGGAAAAGGGTACGGCGGCGCAGGTCGCTATCTTTGGCGAGGGTATGCGCGATTTCTGGCAGAAGAGCGCCATGAACCGCTGGCTGGCGGCGCATTGCTTTGGGGATCACTACACCCGCACGGGGCTAACGCTTGCGGAGCGGGAACTGATCACCTTTTGTTTCCTGTACGCGCAAGGCGGCTGCGAACCCCAGCTCATGAGCCACATCACGGGCAATTTCAATGTCGGCAATGACGCGGAGCTGCTTCAAAAGGCGGTGTATCGCTGCGTTCCGTGGATCGGCTACCCGCGCAGCCTGAACGCCCTCGCCTGCATACAGAAAGCGATACAGCGCCAGGAAGACGAACGACATGGATAAATCCTTCAGTCCCCTGTTTGGGCAGGACGTGCCCGGCGATGCTTACCTGTAATGAGGACAAACATGAAAAAGTACATTCCCCTGATGATCGCCCTTGCGATGCTTTTGTGCGACTGCGCGGCCTTAGCCGAGGACTTTGCTGTGAGCGGCAAACCCGTCGAGCAGAGCGATACGCTGGTGGCTTACTTCTCTGCGACGGGCACGACCGAGGCAGTCGCGCTGCTCATCGCCGAGGCCACGGGCGCGGACGTATACAAAATCGAACCCGAGATTCCTTACACCGATGCCGACCTCAACTACAACAGCGATAGCAGCCGCGCCAATCAGGAGATGAACGATCCCGCTTCCCGCCCCGCTATCGCCGGTGAAACCATCGAAAACATGGATGGCTATGACACCCTCTACCTGGGCTTCCCCATCTGGTGGGGGCAGGCTCCGCGCATCATCAGCACCTTTATGGAAAGCTACGAGCTCGCGGGCAAGACCATCATTCCCTTCTGTACCTCGGGCGGCAGCGGCATCGGCGGCAGCCTGAGCGGTCTATGCGAGTTGGCTCCCGATGCCACGGTGCTGGACGGCGCGCGCATGAACGGCGCGACGGCGGAGACGGTCGCGGAGTGGCTAAATAGCCTCGCTTTGATGTAAAATGGAAAAGCCCCTTTTTCGCGCCATATCTGCGTCCCAAACTGATCGACGATTATATACAAAGAAAGAAGAAATACGGGGATTCCACAATGAACGACGACGAGCTGATCAGCAAGGTGCATTCGGCAATGTATCATCAGTGCCAGGAACGGGGTTATGCCGCGCCGGTAGACGTCCTCATGGACATCGGCGTGCTATCCAAACAAAAGTACGAGGAATGACGCTTGGGCCGCGTACCTTTCTTGGAGGTAGTCTGCACGGCCAATTTCCACAAGCTCAACTTCATCATGTATCAAATTCGGGTATACGCGCAAAAAAGCGAGTTGAGTCCGTCCTATTG
>JAEYAR010000087.1 GCA_023404715.1 Bacillota bacterium
CGCTTTCAGCGCGGCAGCCCCCGCGCCCATAAACCAGGAGTTTCATTGAAGAAAGGGTGAGCATATGCGAACCGAGCGCACAGGACGCATGAGGACCGGCATGCTGTCCTCGAGGAAAAGCGAGCAGTTCTGGGGCTACGCCTTTATCCTCCCCAATTGCTTGGCCACGGCCGTATTCCTCTTTATCCCGCTTATTTATTCGCTCTATATTTCGTTCATGGATTGGGATATGATCAAGCAGCCCCGGTTTATCGGGCTGGCGAATTATACGGTGAAGCTGGCGCAGGATACGCAGTTTTTCCTAGCGCTCAAAAATACGATCGTCTACTCGCTCGTCAGCATCCCGCTCGGCCTTCTGCTGGCGATCGGGGTGGCTTATCTGCTCTCGGGCAATTTGAAGGGGAACGCGGTGTTTCGCAGCGTCGTCTTCATGCCGGTCATCATCTCCACCGTGGCGGTTTCGATGATCTGGAAATGGCTGCTCAACGGCGACTACGGCGTGGTCAACTACCTCTTGTCGCTCGTCGGCTTGCAGGGCGCGCATTGGCTGGGCGACGCCCGGTACGCCATGGGCACCATCATCGCGATATCGATCTGGAAAAACCTCGGGTTTAACGTCGTCATCCTCATCGCCGCCTTTAAGGACGTGCCGTCCAGCTACTTTGAGTCGGCGGCGCTCGACGGCGCAAACGAGTGGCAGAAGCTGACGCGCATCTCGCTGCCGCTCATCGCGCC
This sequence comes from Bacillota bacterium, assembly GCA_023404715.1. GTDB lineage: Bacteria > Bacillota > Clostridia > Christensenellales > Aristaeellaceae > Beduinella. The sequence continues at coordinate 736 of JAEYAR010000087.1, forward strand.
CTCGATCTTTTTTGTGACCATCATGTCCGTGATCAACTCGTTTCAGGTCTTCGATCTGATCTACAACCTGACGCTCGGCGGGCCCAACGGGGCGACGACGGTGCTCTATTACCTCGTATATCAAAACGCATTCCGCTTCTTTGACATGGGGTATGCCTCGGCGCTTTCGTGGATCGTGTTTGCGATCATATTCATCTTTACGATGCTACAGATGCGCGCGAACAGGGAAAAGAGCGTCTAAGCACAGAAAGGAGATAGCGGATATGGGTAAAGACCTGAGCAGGCCGGCCAAGGCCGTCGCCTACGTGATACTACTCGCCCTCTCGTTTGTCATGATTCTTCCCTTTTTTTGGACGGTCATCACATCGTTTAAGCAACAGACAGAGATCCTGACGTGGCCGCCGAGGTTCTTCCCCTCGGAACTATACCTCGGAAGCTATCAATACGTCATCGAAAAGATAAAGATCGGGACGATGTTCGTCAACTCGCTCTACATCGCCGTAGTGACGACCGCGGGGCAGCTTGTCTTTTGCGCGCTGGCGGGGTTTGCGTTTGCCAAGCTTCGTTTTCGGTTCAAAGACGGGCTTTTCAATGCCTACCTCGCGACGATGATGGTGCCGGCGATGCTGACGCTGATCCCCCGATACGTGATCATGAGGAACATCGGCATGGTCGATACGCGCCTGTCGCTGATCCTGCCGGCGCTTTTCGGCGGTCCCTTCGGCGTGTTCCTCATGCGCCAGTTTTACCTGGGGCTGCCTGACGAGCTGATGGAGGCCGCGCGCATCGACGGGGCCAATTATCCCTACATCTTTGCCCGCATTTATACGCCGCTGACGCGTCCCATCCTCTCGACGCTCGCGGTCTTCAGCTTTATGGGCTCGTGGAACGACTTCCTCTGGCCGCTGATCACGATCCAATCCAACGGGCTCAAGACGTTGCCGATCGGCCTGGCCTCGTTCCAAAGCCTTTACGGCATTAAGTACAGCCTACTGATGGCGGGCGCAGTGCTGGCCATGCTGCCGGTGCTGGTCGCCTTCCTGCTCGCGCAAAGACAGTTTATCGAAGGAATCGCCGTGACCGGCCTGAAAGGATGATGCATATGCTTCCCATCGTATCCGCCCATGTAGAGGATTGTTGCAGCGTGATCACGCAAAGCGACGGCGACCTGTTCCCCTGCGCCTGGGCCGACGACGGCGCGCTGTACGCGGCCAACGGCGACGGCAAGGGGTTTGACCTCTCCTCCCCGTGGTGCGACATCGTGGTCAACCGCATCGACGGGGAGATCGGCGCGCTATCGGGCGTGCGGCTCACGGGACAGGAGGGCGTGGGAAGCGTCTTCGCAGACCCGGAGCACTACAATCGCAAGCCCACGGGCATGGTCTGCGTGGACGGCGTGCTGTACCTGGCGGTTCAGAATTTGAACAAGGATCCGGGGGCGCTTGGGTTCGACGACGTACCCTGTGCGACGATATGCCGGTCGGAGGACAAGGGGAGGACGTGGACCTGGGATCGGACAAGGCCGATGTTCGACGGTTACCGGTTTACCACGATCATGTTCCTGGACTACGGGAAGAACCATGCAAATTGCCCGGACACGTTCGTCTACGCCTACGGCATGGACGATAACTGGCGCGCCTCGCTGTGCGGCAAGGTGCGGGACCCGCAGGAGCTGTATCTGGCGCACGTGCGCAGGGACCGGATCCTGGACCGGGAGGCCTGGACGTTCTACGCCGGCATGGAAGGCGGCACGCCGGTGTTTGCCGGGGAGATCGACCGGCGAGCGCCCGTGCTGGTCGATACGCGCCGGGTGCGCGTCACGCCGCCGGAGGACAAGGGGAGCGCAGTACAGGACATGTCGGTGATCTCACAAGGGGGCGTCGTTTACAATAGGCCCCTCAATCGTTACATTTACACCTCCTGGACGGAGAACACGTTTGAATTCTACGAGGCGCCCGCGCCGTGGGGGCCGTTCAGGCTCTTCCTCTCGCACGATTTCGGCTTTTATCCGTGGACGGACGAGCGATACGGCGGCTATGCCACCGTCATTCCCTCCAAGTTCATCAGCGCGGACGGAAAGACGATGTACGTGCAGTCCAATACGTTCGTAGGCGGTACGCACAAGTACGCGTTCAACCTGCGCAAACTGACGGTGGAAACCGGCACGATCAAATAAGACAAGGCGGTGATCAAGATGATGGAACAGCTATCGGCGGTGCGGCACTGGAAGACGAGGTCCATTTCCCCGGAGAACCTCACGGGCGAGGCGGGACGGGGCGGTATGACGCCCCTGGAGCAGGGGAGCGCTCGCAGCGCGGCCCGCGACCTGGGGACGGGCTGGAAGGTGAACCCTTACTTCGACGTGCCGGCGGGCGAGACGTTTGAGCTCGCGAACATCGAGGGAAGCGGCGCGATCAAGCACATCTGGATGACGCCGACGGGCAAATGGCGGCTTTCGATCCTGCGCATGTATTGGGACGGGCAGGAGATCCCCAGCGTCGAGTGCCCGGTCGGAGATTTCTTCTGCATGGGGTGGCAGGAATATGCGCACATCAACTCGGCGGCCGTGTGCGTAAACCCGGGCAGCGCCTTCAACTGCTATTGGGATATGCCCTTTCGCCGCAAGGCTCGCATCACGCTGGAAAACCTGGACGACGTGCCGATGCGCATCTATTACCAGATCGACTATGCGCTCTACGACCAGCCGGAGGAAATCGCCTACTTCCACGCACAGTTCCGCCGCGTGAACCCGCTGCCCTACAAGGAGGTCTATACGATCCTGGACGGCGTACAGGGGAAGGGCCACTACGTAGGCACGTACATGGCCTGGGGCGTGAACAACAACGGCTGGTGGGGCGAAGGGGAAATCAAGTTTTACATGGACGGCGATACGCAGTACCCGACGATCTGCGGCACGGGCACGGAGGACTACTTCTGCGGGTCGTACGACTTTGAAGACCCGAAGACGCACGATCGCTATCTGCCCTTCACGACGGCCTATGCGGGCCTGCCGCAGGTGATCGAGCCGGGTCGGCTCTATGCGAGCCAATTCCGGTTCGGCATGTACAGATGGCATATCACCGACCCCATCTGCTTCGAGCGCGAGCTGCGCGTAACCATCCAGGCGCTTGGGTGGTTCAACATGGGCAAGCCGGACTGCCGCTACCTGCCCTTAAAGGACGACATCGCCTCCGTGGCGTTCTTTTATCAGACCGAGCCCGCAACGCAGATGCCGCCCCTTCCGCAGCGCGACGAGCTGGAGGTCGTCTAACGTAACCAGAAAAAGGGCTGTTACAGGTTCGCTTGAATCTGTAACAGCCCGCGCTATATCAATATTTCAGCGCACCGACGTCATCGGAAATTTCGATCATTAGTCTTACGCCAAGCCGAAGGCCATACACAAAATTTTCATATCCATATACGCTATTTGCCTGATACCATAAGTCGTCAATCTCATCAAAATGTTTACGATGTTCTTCGCTTAGCACGCCATAAAAATAATGTTTTTCTTCACTGATGGCACGGTTGATTTTCAGATACTCCTGTGATCTGGGATTGATGCATTCAGCCGGATATACCTCGCCGTCGTAAAGCTGTTGCAGGAGCGTTTTATCCATTTGCAATCACTCCTTTTTTGTTCTTAAGCACCAAGTTTAACACAATCAGCCTTCCTTTCTACGTTCTTTTCGATATTGCTTGAAAGGGACGCCGACGCATGATATAATATTTACGTCGTTCTTGCTTTCGGGCAATATTCGACTAGGGAAGTGGCGTATGCTTTGAACTGTAGGCGCCGCTTCCTTCATTTTTTACTGAGATCGTCCTTTAGCTTTTTAATCCCGCGCCGGGCAGCTTCTGCTTTAGGTACTTTTTTTTCTTCACAATACGCTTCTAAAACATCGCTACTCTCATGATCCAGTCGTATAAACAGCGTTTTATCTTTGGGATTATCTGTTGGACGTCCCATTTTAGGGTTCCCCAAAAATTCACCTCCTTTTGATATACAAAAGTATAACACTATTGTATATCAAAAGTCAAGCTCATTTCGAGAAATGGGGCAACGATGTACGAAAAGGTAAACGTTAACGACTCGGCTTTCAGCCCACTGGGCGCTCGACTCGGGCTTATGGCGTGGGGCAATGTAATTAACTTTAGGTTATAAAGCAATGAAAACTTGGTCTACTCCAGGGGAGGGCTCCACGCCAGGGGGCTGGAAGCCCCCGAGAGTGGCCGCTTCAAGGGGTTACAGGGGAGTCCAGAGGGGACGAAGGGGGAAATCGGAATCCCCCTGTCCCCTTTGGCCCCAGCGGA
>JAEYAR010000089.1 GCA_023404715.1 Bacillota bacterium
TCGTCCGTGTTCAGGTCCAGCCTCACCACGATCCGGTCGATCCGCGGGTTGCTCGCCGCCGTCTCCAGCGCCTGTATGTATTGCCCCAGCCCGTCGTCCGCCAGCTCGTAGTAATACCCTCTCAGCAGCGCCGTTCCGTATAAGACCTTCACCTTCAGCCCGTCGCTCGCCGTCTCTACCTTCAGGTTGCTTCCCATCTCCCGCACGCCGCTTCGCGCAAGGATTCGCCCGTAACGGCTCATCTCCGCGTCTGTGTATTCCCGCGCGTCTCCTGTCGTGCTGTCGAAAAATCCGTATTGCTCCTTCGCCATTTCAACCGATCCTCCTCTTTGTCTTGTTTTATAGGCCCTCGTATCGCGTGCGCCATTTGATCGTCACGCGCGATTCGTTTGATACCACGCTCGGGGCGTATTCGATCAGGTTGTCCCCCGGCCGCAACCCGAATGTCGTCACTGCCAGCGATGAGCTTAGGTAACCAAACGCATTTTCCTCCTCGCCGTCTGCGTTGATCACCTTTACGGTCAGCATCTCCGGGTCTGTGTCGATGATGAGCTGTTCTCCGCGGGCGATTACGCGCGATACGGTGATCTTTCCCCCAGTGGTATGGTTGAAGAGCGTCGGCATCTCGCCCGTCCCTTCGATCGTGATGTGTACCGGCGCGTTTACCGCGCCGGTATTTCGCGCCGTCCGGCTGAAATCCCGTCGTCCAAACCGGATGGGAAAAGAGAACGGAAGCGTAAAGCTTCCGTCTCCCATCTCCAATGTGATATAATCCTCGCCCATCGAAAACCAGTAGGGGCTGTCGCAGTGAAACTGCGCCCGCATATCGATCAGGTTGTCTCTGGCGCGGCTGCCGCCGCTCAGCGATACCTCCGGCACGGCGTAGGTCCACCACGTACCCGTGTCGTTTTCGTAGATCAAGCGTCCCACTTCGTTTTCGCTGACGCATGCGTTCATCGCCAATATCGCCGAGGCGCGCATGCGCGCCTCGTACATGTCGGCGCGAGCGTCTTTCCGTATGGAGATCGTCGCCTCCACCGTGCGCGGCGCCCGCAAGACCGTGCGCGTCGTCGCGCCGTTCTGCTCCGGGGCCTGTGTCGTCATGATCTGCACGTCCGTGGGTTCCATGCCCGCGAGACTGTGCAGAATGTAGGGTGGAAAGCTGCTCATCTCGAGCTGCTCGCCGCGCAGGTTCACATATGTCAGTTTTTGCATAGCCTTTTTCCTTTCTTTATGCTGGAATGCAAGTCGGTTGGTTTATGCTGCCGCCGGCGGTTCCCCGTTCCCGTCCTTTTTCTTCGCGATCTCCAGAATCTTCTGCAGCACGGGCGGCACCTTGAGCCCCAGCACGCCGAGGTTTTCGATAAAGCTTACCAGCTCCGTCGCCACCATGTACGTCATCGCGGCGGCGCCTACGCCGGTGATGCCCACCGCGTTTCCCGCCACGATGCACACCCATACGACCAGCCATTCCAGCCCCTTGCGCAGCGCGCCCATCAGCAGCGCGTTGCTGCTGAGCTTGCCGCTCTCGCTCTTCGGGCTCTTGCCCAGCCCTGCCCCGATGACGCCCGTCACAAAGTCCGCTCCCTGCGCTACCAGCATCGCCTGCATCAGCGCGGGCAGGCCCGTCCACCAACCGACGATCACGCCCGCCGCCGCGCCGATCCAGCTGATCGCGCTGGGCCGGATCGTCTCGCCCACGTCTCTTACCGTGTTCATGTCCATTTGCTCTTCCTCCTTACACGCGCCCGAGCACGCCCGCGATCTTCTCCAGGATCTCCTGGGCCTGCTCCTGCGTCGCGCATTTGATGTCGATGCGCAGCGACAGCCCGTCCTGCTCGACCGTCACGTCCTCGTCCGGCTCCTGCTCCGGCTTTTCCGGCTCTTCCGGCAAAAACGCCAGATACTTGAGCTGCGCATAGCCCTCCTTGCCGCCGTAGCTCGCATAGCACCAGCCGTCGCCGTCGTTTCGCGTCACCTCGATCACCGCACCCTTCGGCGCGAGGATCTGCCGCCTGGAGCCCGTGCTCTTCTGGCTCCAAAGCCCCAGTCCCGCGTCGTACTTCGTGGTTACCGTCGCCTTGCCCGTCCTGTTTGCCATCTGTGTCGCCTCCTCAATCGCGTCCTTGTATTTGCTGTAGTCGATCTCCGCCGCGCAGCCCCAGTGGGTGAATCCATTCTCCGGGTACTCCGAGTAGATGATGCCCTCCTTGCGCCCGCGCGCCTCGCCGCATTTCCCGCCGCCGATGTGTACCCCGAAATGCCCCGGCTTCCAGAGCACCAGCCCCGGCACGTCCGGCATAGTGTCCATCGGTCCCTTCACCGTGCAGCGGTCAAACGTCGCCGTCGCGCCGCTGTCCGGGCAGCGCTTCGTGTTGCGCACCGCCTTGCCCTGCGCCGCGTCCCACCACATGAAGCCCTTGTAGATACCCACGCAGTCCGCCGCGATGCGCGCTTCGCGGATGTCCTCCATCCGCTGGTTGTATAGGCTCTTCGGGTAGTGGTTGGGGTACGCCTCCGCCTTGCTGTTGTACAGCGATTTCGTGCAGCGGTATGCGCACGTCCCCATCCAGTAGGGTTGATGCGCCGCGCATAGCTGATCCGTAAAGCTAGCCAGTTGATCCGCCGTCTTTTCGCCCGTGATGCCCTTGAATTCAAACATGCCCGTCTCTCCCTTCTCCGGTTCGCTTCCGTAGCTCGCCGTAATGCTCGTCTTAGGGTAATAAAAAGCGAGGATGTGATCATACGTCACCCCTCGCTGTGCCGCGTATTTCGCGCCCGCCTGGCTCATGCCTACGCCGTGTCCCGTGCGCTTGCCGCCCGTCGCCGCCGCGTCCCACGGGTCGGGCTGGCTGATGAGCCACGCCCGCCCGCCGCCGCCCGGCCAGCGCTCCTTGGCCGATACCGTATGGCCGCCGTTGCTCGCGCTGTAGCTCACCGTGTCGAGCACGCGTCCGTCGTAGGTCAGTACCTCGCCCGCCGTGGCCTCTACGGCCTCCCGGGCGTTGGGGTAATTGTCCGACAGCGCGCGTTCTACGCGGTACGCCTGCGCGCTGCTGCTCTGGTCGCTGATCGCCCAGCCCTTGCCCGCGTAGTGCGTCGCCATCGTGCGCGCGGCGACGGCCTGCGCCTTGCAGGCCTCGACGTGCGCGTTGCCGATCTCGGACGGCACGACGCCCCGGACGTATTCCTCGACGTCCAGGGCGATTTCGTCGCCCGGACCGACGCCGAAATGTTTGCAGTTTTCCGTCCGATGTAAGGTCACTTTGATTTTCACGCTTCGCACCTCCTCATTAATTACGCCCAGGCTTTGCGGCCTGGGCGTTGTTGTGCGGTTATTCTGCTGGTCCTTCCGTCGGCTCCGGCTCGAGTGCGGGCTCCGGCGGCGCGTCGACCTCGTACCACCCTTCGGCGCTTTGCACGTCGATCGCGGGGTATAGGTCTACACCGTCCTGCGTCAGCACCTTGCCCTCGTCGGCCACGAGGCGCGCGGCCTGCGTGTAATCGCCGGTCCTGGGGCCCGCGAGCGAGACGGTTACACCGCCATCCGGCCTTGTGTAGCGGTACAATGGTATAGTTTGCATGGTATCATCCTCCCGTGTAGTTGTAATTGATCGTCGCGTTTGTGGCTCCCCAGGGGGCTCCCGCGACGGCGCCCTCGGCCCAGGGGACGTTGATGGTCGTCAGGTTTGTGCATAGGGTAAACGTCGTCCTGCTCAGCAAAGATGGTGTCCCTAAAAATGTTATCGAAGTGAGCCCAACGCATTGTCTAAAGGCGTAATCCAAAACATTTGTCACGCTGGCAGGAAACTCCGTAAAAGAAATATTCGGGCAATTGTTAAAAGCGCTAAGGCCAATAGACTGAATTCCCTCGGGGAGAGTTGTAAGCGCGAGCTTTGTGCATAAATAAAACGCATTTTGGTCAATGCTTGTTATTCCGGATGGTAACCTTGTCAGTGCAAGAATAGTGCAATTGAAAAACGCACTATTACCGATCCGCGTTACGCCATCCGGCAGTTCCTTTAGCGCCATTCTTGAACATCCGTAAAACGCAAAATTATTAATGACTGTCAAGCCTGCGGGGAGGGCATTCAAGGCGAGCTTACTACATCCTAAAAACGCGTTGTCGCCTATTGCGGTTAAATTTGAAGGGAGTTCGATCAGTACAAGATTTGGACAATCGTAAAAGGCACCCTCTCCTATGGTCGTCAAACTCGCTGGCAAATCTATTGACAGAAGGTTACGACACCCCCAGAATGCCCGTTGCCCAATGACCGTCATGCCGTCCGGAAGCGTTATATTTTGCAGCGAGCCGTCTATAAACCCTTTCAGCGAGCCGTCCGGCGGGATAATTCCTGAAATCGCCCCCGACATCTCAGGTGCCAGCAACAACCTTTTGCTGCCCGTTTTGCTCCGTATCGCATATGCGATATCGCTGAGCGTTGTGTCATCAACGCTGTAATGCGCCATATACCTCACTCCTCACACCCATGTATAGTTGTAGTTAATTGTAGCGTTCGTCGCGCCCCAGGGGGCACCCGCGACGGCTCCCTCCGCCCAGGGCACATTGATCGTCGTCAGGTTTGTGCAGCGGATAAAGGCGTTGTTCGCAATACTCTTAATTTCGCCGGGCAGATCCATTTGTTTCAAAGATGTGCACCCGTCAAAAGCGTAGCTTCCGATGCTCGTAACCCCGCTCGGAAGCTCCGTCAGCGCAACATTTCTACAGAGTGCAAATGTCGAGTGCTCGATCTGTGTAATTCCCGCGGGGAGTGATGTGAGCGCCAATTGAGAGCAACCAGAAAATGCGGTGCTTCCGATGCTCGTAATTCCCGCAGGGAGCGATGTGAGCGCCAATTGAATGCAACCAGAGAAGGCGGTGCTTCCGATGCTCGTAACCCCGCCCGGAAGCTCCGTAAGCGATAAGAGGGTGCAGCTTTGAAACACGCCCTGTCTGATGCTCGTCAACCCCGGGGGCAGCGACGTCAACAACAACTGCGCACAACCTTGAAACGCATAATCTCCGATGCTCGTCAGCCCCTCGGGTAGCGATGTCAATTTAAGAGCATCGCATACTGAAAAAGTATACGCTCTTATGCTCGTTAAATCGCGCGGCAGCGATATCTGCGTAATCGTGCGGTCGATAAGCCCCCTCAGTACCGTGTCATCCCGCGCGGGAATTGCCTCGATCTTCGCAACCATCTGTATTGGCGTCATCTCGCCCGTCTCTCCGGTCTTCGCCCTTATCGCGTTGGCAATGTCCGAAAAACGCGATCCATCAATCACACGTCTCAAAATTAATCCCCTCCACCGTTGGAAGCGCCGCGAGCACGTCCGTGACCATCGCCGCTTTGTCCTCGGCTGTCCAGTAATCGACACCCTTGATTGGCTTGGGTCCCTGTGCGCCCGTCTCGCCGGTTGCTCCGGTCGGAATGCCTAGCGCCAGCACCTTGTGTCCGTCCGGCGCGTCCATCACGCTCGCGGTCGCGGCGCTTCCGGCTGCCAGCGCGGTCGCTGTGGCCTCGGCCCTCGCCCAACCGTCTGCCGCCTCGACGGCGGCCTGTGCGTCCTGCAGCGCTTTCGCGCTCTGCGTAACGCGCGCCTGTTCTGCGGCGGCGCGTGCGCTTTCCGCGCTCGTCCTCTCCGCCTCTGCGGTTGCGCGCTTGCCTTCCTCCGCCGCCCTCGCGGTCTCCGCGTTCGCCCTTCCGCTTTCGCTCTTTACCCGCGCGGCCTCTGCGGTTGCGCGTTTGCCTTCTTCCGTCGCTATCGACGTTTCCGCGCTTGCGCGCGCAGTCTCCGCCGTCTTCCGCGCGTTCTCGGCGGATACGCGCTGATTCTCGGCGTTTACACGCGCCGTCTCTGATGTCGCTCGTTTTCCTTCCGCTGTATCGCGCGCGCTTTCCGCCGTGACGCGTGCACTCTCGCTCGCGTTGACCGCGTCCGCCGCGTCCTGGGCGATTTGCACCGCCTGCGCGCCGTCGTCCCGCGCCTCTTTGGCGGCGGCGATGCTGTCTTGTCGAGCAGCCTCGATCTGCGTGAGGGTCTGGTCTATGGCCGTGATCTGCGGCGCAGGAATAGGTGCACCCTCTTGCACAAACGTCCGGCTTACGGTAAAGTACCCGGTCTGACTTTGCCACACGAATCCGTCCGACTGCACGCGAACGCGCGCCTTGATCACTCCGTTCTTCGCCGCGTGCGCGGCGGTGACGATCCATTCCAGGGTGATCTTGTCTTCGTCGATCAACCGGTTCGGCACAACCCTGTCGAAATAGCCGTCCGGCGTCTCCAGGTCGATGAACGCTTCCTTCGCGCCCATGTCCGTCCCGTCGTACCAGCGCGGGATCTCGAACTGCACGCTCTCGGCGTTGTTGTCGCCGGTCACCGCGATGATCTGCGTTTCAGGCGGTATGATCATCACGCGGTTGATGATCCGCACCGCCGCTTTGTTGCTGTTTTTCATGCTCCGCCTCCTAGCTCAGATAACGCCATACGCGCACCAGCGCCAGCCCGCTCCCGCCAGCCGTAGGCGCCGAGGGGGATGGATCGCCGTAGCTGCCGCCGTTTCCGCCCGCGCCGTAGCCCGTGCCGCGCAGGGCCGCGCCCGTCGCGTCTGCGCCCGGCACAGCGCCCCAGCCGCCGCCGCCCGGCGTGCCTGTTCCCTTTCCCGCGCCGCCGTTGCCGCCGCGCGCAGCCGCGTAGTAGCCGCAATTCCGGTCGCCGAACGGGTAGTAATCGTCGCGGTTCGCGCCTACGGCTGCGGCGGTTTTGTTCCAGTAACCCCACGCATAGCCCGTAGCGTCCGCGCCATTCGCTCCCTTGTACGATCCGCCGTTTGCGCCGGTAATGCCGTACTCGCTGCATAGTCCCCAGCCGCCAAGCGTATCGGTGCCTGCGCCGCCCGGCCTCGCGTATGCGCCGTTTGCCTCCGCGGCGGTTCCGCAGCCGCCGGAGCCGCCGCCTGCCATGCCGTCGCCGCCCGAACGCGCGTCGACATTGCTCGGGTCGCGTTGCCAGTGCTGCCAGTAGTTGTTTCCGGTGAATGTGCGCCCGGTTTTGCCGCCCGCCGCGCTCAGCAGCGCCGATCCGGCCTTGCTGATCGTGGTGGTCCCGCCGTTGCTCCCGACCACCGATTGTCCGACGCTGATTGCGAGCGATTCGCCCGCTCTTACAGAGGCGTTCAGCAAATTGTTGATGTACCCCGCGCCGCCGCCACCGCCGCCGTATTGGTCGTAGCCGCCGCCGACTGCGCTGCCCGGCCCGCCCGCGCCGATGCAGCACAGGTCCACGCGCTCCGCCCACGTCGGTACGGCGAATGTCGTATTGCTCGAATAGGCGTAGTACGTGTATTTCTCCGTATATCCCGTCAGCGTAGCGCCCGCCGACGCGCCGGAGTTCCACCCGCTCACGCTGCCGATGGCGATGACCGTGTAGGTGTATTGCCCGCCGTCGTTTCCGGGCGCGGTGACGGTGCAGCTCGTCCCCGCCGTCTCCGTCAGGTACGCGCCGTTTCGATTGACCTGGTATTTTGCGACCGCGTTGTTCGTGCCCCCAGCGGACGCGTTCCAGCGCAGCGTCGTGTTCTTGCCCACGCGCAGCCCCGTCGCGTCGAGGCGCACGCTCCCCGGCACGCTCGGCGCGCTGACCTTGCTCGTCAGCGTCGCGTAGCTGCCGCTTAGCCCGCTGTCGTGTCCCGATACCGTGCCGATCGTCTTTACCTTGTAGTAGTAGCTGCTGTTGTTCCCCGGCGACGTCACCGCTACGCTGCCGCTTCCCGCGCTCGTCGTCACGCTCGTAAGGCGGCTGTACGTCCCGCCCGCCGAGGTCGCCCGGTGCACCTCATAGCCCTTTACGTTGTTGTTCGTCCCGTGCGCGCCGCCGCTC
>JAEYAR010000085.1 GCA_023404715.1 Bacillota bacterium
CGCTCCGCAAAACTGCGTTTTGCTCCGGAAAAAGCCCCGCCCGCCCGGCAAAGCCGGGCGATACGATTACAGTCTTGCAGACGGCTTTTGGTCCGTCTGGCTTCGATGGGTTTTTCGACGGTCTGAGATCCGGGAACAAAATGTTCTCGGATCTTTTTATATGGGATTTTATAGCGCGCCGTCCGCCTCGATCAGCCCCATGGCGAATACCGCCATCGCCTGCAACAAGTTTTCCACGTCGAGCGCCTCGTCAGGCCCATGCGCTCCGCCGTGGCCCTCCGCTAAAAACGGACAGTGCGCGCGGCGCAGCCCGCCCAGGCCGAACCCTAGGGCATTCGGCAGCTTGCGCGCATAGGTACCCCCGCCCATCACATAGGGCTCCGCGTCGCTTCCCGTGGTCTCTCGATAGGCGCGCATGAGCGCATGAACCGCCGGATGCTCCTTGGGAAAGTAGTTCGGCCCGCTCTCGCGCACGAGACGGATGTAGCATCCTCGCCGGGCCGCCGCCTCCTCCATCTGCTTCAAAAGCGCCGGGGCCTTTTCCGTCACGCAGTAGCGGATGTTGACGTGCAGCGCGGCGTGCGCATCCTCCAGGCGCAGCATCGACCCCACGCACGTCAGGTCGCCCGACAGGTCGTCATGCCTGCGGATGCCCAGCGCGCTGCCCCAATAATCCGTGTTGACCTGCCGGAGCAGTTCGAGCGTCGCCGCGTCCGCCTGCGACAAAATATCCTGATCGATCGCAAAGCACAACAGCCTGTGAACCGCGTTGACGCCGTCCTCGGGGAACGCCGTATGGCGCGAGACCCCCTCGGCCTCAATGCCGGCGGTGTCGTCCGTCCAGGTGACGGCGATCCCCTCCGGCACGGCGGCGGCCTCCAGCGCCGCACGCACGCGCGGCGTCGCCCGCAGGCGCATGGACGCCCGCGAGGGCACCACGTTGCTCGCCACGCCGCCTTCGAGCGAAAGCACATCGCCCGACAGAGCGCCTTTACAGACGATGTCCGCCTCAATGATCCCCTTCTCCCCATAACAGACGGGGAAGCCGCAGTCGGCGATCATCGACAGCTCGGGGCAGCGGTAATGCGCTGCGTAATACTGCACGTCCCGCATACCGTGCTCTTCATCGCAGCCGACGAACAGCTTGAGTCCGTGCTTCAGCTGCACGCCGAGCTCATTTAGACAGCGCATGACGTACAGCATGCCCACCGTCGATCCCTTGTTGTCGTCCGCTCCACGCCCGACGACGTAGCCGTCCCGATAGAACGGCTCAAAGGGCGCATACGTCCACCCATCCCCCTCCGGCACGACGTCCAGATGGCCCCATAGCCCGATCGTTTCATCCTTCTCCTCCAGCCACAGCGCGCCGCAGTGATCTTCAAAATTGCGCGTTGCAAACCCCTGTGCGCGCCCGATGGCGAGCATCTCCTCCAGCGCGCGCTTGCAGCCAGCGCCGTAGGGCGTGCCTGCCTCATCGTATGTGGATACGCTACGAATCGCGACCAGGCGCATCACGTCGCGCACGATCTCGTCCTCGTGCGCGCGCACCCAGGCCCCAACGCGCTCAAAAAGCTGTCTGTCCATACGCATCACCCCTTAATCGCGCCGATCATGACGCCCTTTTCAAAGTACTTGGTCAGGAAAGGATAGACGCAGACGATCGGCACGGTCGAAATGATGATCGTGCAGTATTTGACCAGCTCGCTGGCGAAGCTGATTTCCGCCTGGGTCAGCGCGCTGTCGCCCGCGCTGACCGCCGTTTCGTTGGTGATGAGTATGCTGCGCAGCACCATCTGCAAGGGATACAGGTCGCTGTCGCGGATGAACACCATCGCAGGGAACCATGAATTCCAGTGTCCCACCGCGTAGTACAGCGCGATGACGGCGATAACGGGCTTGGATAGCGGCAGCACGACGTGCATGAAGACGTTCCAGTCGTTCGCGCCGTCGATAATGGCCGACTCCTCCAGGCTGGGCGGCAGGGATGCGAAGAACGAACGCATGATGATGACGTTGTAGGTGCTGATGAGATAGGGCATGAAATTTGCCCATCGGGTATTGTAGATGCCCACCGCCTTCACCACGAAGAACAGCGGGATGAGGCCACCGCTAAAGAACATGGTGACGACCATCATCTTCATCAGCAGGTTTTTCGGCATAAAGTGCCTTCGCGTGAGCACGAACGCCGCAAACGCGGAAAGGACGAGGTTGAGCGCCGTACCGACGGCGAGATTCAACAGCGTATTGAAGAAGCCGTTGAAAATATTCGGGTTTTTGAAAGCGAGCTCATAGCCGTCGAATGTCGGCTGGCCGAGTATCCACAGGAGCGGCCCCTCATGCTTGAGGAGCTGCTTGGGATCCGAAACGGAGGCGATGATGACGTAGTAAAACGGATACAGGGTGACGAACATGAGCAGCAGCATGACGCAGGCGTTGGCGGCGTTAAACGTGCGCTCCCCCAGGGAGGTGCGGATATGATGGGCGTTCTTTTTCATGATGGCGTCCTCCCTTACCACAGACTCGTATCGTTTACCTTTCGGCTGACGGCATTCGCGCTGATGAGCAAAACAAAATTGATCGCCGAGTTAAACAGGCCGACCGCCGTGCCGAAGCTATACTCGAACATGATGAGCCCCCGGCGGTACACATAGGTGGATATTACGTCCGCTGTCTCGTAGATCATGGGGTTGTAGAGCAGGACGATCTTTTCCCACCCCAGCGTCAGCAAGTTGCCGATGCGCAGGATCAGCAGAATGATGATCGTCGGTGCGATAGAGGGGAGCGTAATATGGATCGCCCGTTTCAAACGGCTTGCGCCATCCATCATCGCCGCTTCATAAAGCGTCGGATCGATGCCGGAAAGCGCAGCAAAGTAGATGATGGAATCCCATCCAAATTCCTGCCACACGTTCATGCCGACGTAGAGCGGCCTAAAATATGATGCTTTGCTGAACAGGTTGATTCTTTCGGCGCCCAAAAGCATGGAGAAAAGCCCCGTCAACATGCCGTTCGACTTGCCAAAGTCGAGCATCAGGCCGCAGATCACCATCGCGGAGACGAAGTGGGGCAGATAGGTGACCGTCTGCGTCGTTTTGCGCAGCTTGCCGCTCTTCACCTCGTTGAGCAGCAGGGCAAATATGATCGGAAAGGGGAAGGCGAAGACGAGCATGAGGATATTGATATAGAGCGTATTGAAGACGACGCGTCCAAAGTATGGATCCGTAAAAAACGAACGGAAATGCTTAAGGCCTACCCAGCGGCTGTCCATAATGCCTCGGCTGGGCACGTAATCCTGAAAGGCGATGACGAGTCCATACATGGGCAGGTATTGAAAGACGATGTACCATAAGGCGACCGGCAAGGCCATGAGGTAGAGAATGGGGTGTTTCCTGATGTTATCCGCAAAGCGAGTCCAAAGTCCCTTTCTGTGAAGCGGCTCGGTCGCGTTCAATTGCTGCATAAATCTACTCCTTTCCCCAATCGGCTAACCGTTTCAAAAAGGCATGTACAGCCCGCTTAAAAAGCGGCCTCGAACATAAAGGGGAGGAGAGGCGCTGCCTCCCCTCCCACGCGTCCGTCTAATTAGCGAGCCAGGAAGCGGTCATACGCAGCTTGTTGAATTTCACACGCGCGGTCGGCGCCCAATGTCTTTAGCTGCGCGACAAAGCCGTCGAATTCATCCAGCGGTGCGTCTCCGAAAATAAATTTGTATACCATTTCGTCAGCGTAATTGTCCATCTTGGATTTGATCTCCGTAAACTCGCGGGACTCATCCGTGGTCATGGTGATCAGCGAGGGCACCTTGCTGTCCATACAGTTGTCGGTCGCCCAGGCTTCCCATATCTGCATGTTTTGCGGGATGTTGTACTGCTGCCGTTCCATCATGTCGTCGTACATCACCTGGAATACGCCCAGCGTATAGAGAGAACGGCAAGTTGTGAAATCGTAGTCGGGGTTAGCGTTCATAAAGTCGGTAAACGTACGCGTTCCATCCTCGTTCTCCACATAGGTCGGGTACGCTTCGCTGCCGCAGCCCCAAGCGGTGAGCAGACGGGTCGGCTCCATATGCAGATAGTCGATAAACCGAATCGCAAGCTCCGGGTTTTTGCAGTTTGCGCTCACGACCCAAGAGAAGGAGTTGACGGAGATCGCCTGGCGGCTAAGCGTTAATTTATCCTCCCTGTTCTTACGTGGATAGACGAGGCCCAACACGTCATACGCCGGATCGTCCTGTTGACCGACGGCGAGCGCCGTCTTGGTGGTCGCGTTATGGAAGAAAGTCATGCCCGCACGGCCGTTAAAGAAAAGCGTGTTCGCGTCGGTACCCGTTCGGCTGACGAGATCCCGGTCTATGAGCCCCTCCTGTGCCCAGCCGTTCATGAACGTCAGGAATTCCTTATACTCGTCCATCGTACGAGAATAATGCACTTTACCGTCCGCGTCGAGCACGAAATCGTTGTAGCACACGCCGAACGCCGTGGCGATTGGGCTCGTGTTGTTGAACTGGGTGTCCGTGAATTTGGGCAGCGCGAGGGGGACCTCGACGCCGTTATCCTTGAAGACGCGCAGCACATCGGTGTATTCGTCGAGCGTTACGGGCGCTTCAAGTCCGTATTTCTCCAGCCAATCCTTGCGCACGACCAATCCGTTGTGCACACGGCGGTCGACGAATGGCGGCAGGAACATGGTGCCGTATTTCGTGATGTGCCCGCCGTCGCCGCGGATCATCTTCTGGATGTTGTCGCCCTGCGTGGCGATCAACGCGTTAAAATTCGGCGCGTACTGCTCCACGAGGTCGTCGATATCCATCAAGATCCGATCCTCTATCGCGCCCTCGATGCCGCCCGGATAGTAGTTGAACCGGTCGGTATAGAACAGATCCGGCCACTCGCCAGAGGCGATCGTCGTGTTGAAAAACGTGCCGTCGTCGTTCAGCGGAGGATGCACGAACTTGAGCGTAACGCCCGTCTCTTCTTCGATCTGCTTGACGACGGAGTGTTCAGACAGGTCCTTCATCGCGGCGGACTGTTGTCCATCGATGGCACAATAGATCGTGAGCGTCTCCCCTGTCGTCGACAAGGGCAGTGCGTTCCCCTTAGCCTCGCCCAGCGAAGCGGGCGCGAGGGCCAGCAGCATCGCCAGCGTGAGCAGAGCACAGACCATACGGGGCATCTTTTTGAACATGTTTCTACCTCCATCCTTTTTCTCGTCGTGATCTTTATAGCTCCATGAGCGCATCGCGCACCCATGTAAAGCGTTCTCGTTCAAAATCTGTCAGCAGCGAGCAATCCGCCCCGACGATCAATCCGCGCGTACTGCCAACCGCCAGCGCGTAATCGGCTACGATCTCGCGCGTTCGCGCCTTTACCGCCTCCCGCGTTCCACTGTAAAGCACGCGCCCGCGCCGGTTGTCAAAACCGCCAAGCACCGGCCGGCCGGCAAAAAACACCCGACCCTGCGGCAGCGTCATCCCGTCCACGTAGATCGCCCAGTTGACCGCCCGGCCCGGATACAGCCGCCAGCGATCCATCCTGTTTTTAACCTCGTCCCACGCACAGAAATGCAAGATGTTGTAGGCCGATACTTTGTTGGCCACAGCGAGCACGCGCAAGTCGTACGGCCGCACGATTTCGTCAAAGTCAGCATCTGAAAAGCGCGTTTCCTCCGCGCCTTGAAACGCCACAAAGGATGCCAGGCATCCCGCTTCACATACGACGCGCTCGCATAAAAGCGCAATCTCTTCGCTCAACACATTCATCGCGTGCAATACGGCCGAGCGATCAGAACGGATCAAGCCCGCAAGCCGTTCGTCGCCTATTCGTCGGAGCAGTGTAAAAGGCGCAAACACATTGCAGTAAATATATACCTCCGAGCCGATTTCGTCTACGACACGTTTACATCGCTCGACATATGCTTCGATATAGGGGTTTCGCTTGCCCAAGGGACGGTAAGCGCGCAGGTCTGCCGCCGTCCGTACCTCCAGAGAACAAGGAGCGCTCAACCCATCGTGCATGACCTTGACCATATCCATTCCGGTTGCGCGGAAGAACTCTCCGTGCAGCTTCGCGCAGCGTTCGCCCTGCGCATCCTCGCCGGCAAAATGACGCCAAAATGTGAGCGGCGGGCGATCGGTGTCACGGCATTGCATCGCGCATAGCCAACGTTCTTTTCGATTCATCTTGCTATTTCCCATTTCTCACATCATTTGCATACGTTTTAAGGCAGAACCCAAAAAGAAAACAACAGATGCTTTTGGACGATTAATCTGCCCTATTAGCATCTGCTGCGCACTGTCATAAAACGTATACAATTTGTGACAGCATCGATCCTGTGAAAAGAACTTCTTACAGGATATTTCGCAGATGCTGCTTTTTCTTTTGGGCGCTCGTCTACAAAGGTATTCGTTTTGCCGCACCCGCGGAATTGAAGAAACCAAAAACGCCTCCCTCATGAATCGTCAGCCCACGGGCTGAAACGGCTTTCATACCGTTTTGATGCTTCTATGATGCATTGTAATCGTTTTTTTGCAAAAAATCAACCCGCCTGCCGAAAAATACGCACATTTATCACATTTTGTGCACAATTATTTTATTCCACACAATCCATATCATTCCATACACGCGTATGCAAAGGACATAGCACTACTGAAACACAAACCCATCCGGCGCATAAGATGGGCAAGGGGGGGACTATTGGAGAGTGGACGAAAATGTTGAGAAAGCTAATAAAGTCGATGTTTCCCTTTTTCTGTTTTTATCTTCTGCTGCTCAATTTCTACGGATTTCATCAGCTTCGGTCTCTGCAGGGGGATGCGCGCGTCATCAACTACGCGGGGCTGGTGCGCGGCATGACGCAGCGCCTCGTCAAGCTTGAGCTGGCCGGCGAGCCCCGCAACGCAATGATCGAAGAGTTGGACGATATATTGGCCGGTCTGCGCGGGGAAGTCAACGACCTCAACCTCACGTATATGGCCGATCCCACCTTTCAAAAGAGCCTGCGTCTGTTGGATGAACGATGGAGCGAACTAAAGGATGCAATACAAACGAACCGGAGCGATCCCGGACGCGCAGCCGAAGTGCTCCAATGCAGCGAAAAGCATTTCATCCGCGCCAATGAGACGGTCGGGTACGCCGAGGCCTACTCCGCGCTAAAAATAGCGTCTTTGGAAAATGCGCGCTATGCGTTCTATACCTGCACGGCGCTTTTCCTGGCCATGCTTTTCGCAGAGGCTCTGCACGTGACCCTCCTGCAACGCAAAAACGGCCGCCTCGATTTCCTGGCGTATACGGATAAGAAGACGGGGCTGCCCAACCGCGCCCGGTGCGACCAGATGCTCGAATCGTATGCCGCAGGCCCGCTGCCCGAGCCGTTCGCCTGCATCATGCTCGATCTGGACGGTTTAAAGGCGACGAACGACGCGGGCGGGCATGCCGCCGGGGACGAGTTCATCCGCGTATTCGGCCTGATGCTCGCCCGCGCGGCGATCCCCTACGGCTTTGTCGGGCGCTGGGGCGGGGATGAGTTCATCGCCCTGTTCGACCAGGCGGATGCGGCCGCAGCCCGGGCCTTTATCGCATCTTTGGAGCGATCCGCCGCGCAGTATGGGGAGCATGCGCTGTCTTTCTCATACGGCATCGCGACCCATACGGCGCAATCGCCACGAAAGCAAAACATCTATTCATTGCTCGAACAAGCTGACGCCGTCATGTACGAGCAAAAACGTGCAAAGAAAGGGGCCCACCCCTGACGGGATGGACCCCTTCGTCCTGTATACTTTTACTGGCCGGCGAGCTTCTTGTACATCGCCAGACGCTGTGCGGCGTCCTTCTCGTTCTGCTCGAACAGAGCTTCCGCCTTGTCCGGGAACTGCTTGGCCAGGGAGGCGTAACGCACCTCGCCCTTCAGGAAGTCCTGATAGGATTCCGTCGGGTCCTTGCTGTCCACGGTCATCGGGTTCTTGCCCTCTTCCGCCAGAGCGGGATTGTAGCGGTACAGCGGCCAGTAGCCGGCCTTGACCGCCTTCTTGATCTCCTCCTGCGCATGACCCATGTTGATGCCATGGTTGATGCAGGGCGCATAGGCGATGATCAGTGACGGGCCGTGATAGGCCTCCGCCTCGTTCATGGCCTTGACCAGCTGCGCCGGGTCCGCGCTCATGGCGACGGTCGCGACGTAGACATAGCCATAGGACATGGCCATCATGCCCAGATCCTTCTTGCGGGTCTTCTTGCCGGAGGCCGCGAACTTGGCGATCGAACCGGTCGGGGTGGCCTTGGAGGACTGTCCGCCGGTGTTGGAGTAGACCTCGGTATCCAGCACGAGGATGTTGACGTCCTCGCCCTGCGCCAGCACATGGTCGACTCCGCCGTACCCGATGTCGTAAGCCCAGCCGTCGCCGCCGAAGATCCACTGGCTCTTCTTGGTCAGCATGTCGGCGCTGTCGATGACCTCGCGCGCCAGCTTGCAGGCGTCGCAGTCGCAAACCTTGCCGTTCTTGACCCAATCGGCTTCATAGGGCGTGCCCGTCAGATCGATGCCGTCCTTGCAGGCCGCCAGCAGCTTGTCGCCGGCCTTGCGGGAGCCTTCGGCGTCGTCCATGTTCTCCAGCCACTCGGTGCCGGCGGCCTTGATGTCGGCGCTGCACCATTCGACGGCCAGCAGAGCCTTGACGGTGTCCGCCAGCTTCGCGCGGCGCTGATTGGTGGCCAGATTCATGCCGAAGCCGAACTCGGCGTTGTCTTCGAACAGGCTGTTGGCCCATGCCGGGCCATGGCCCTTGTCGTTCACGGTGTAGGGGCAGGTAGGCGCGCTGCCGCCGTAGATGGAGGAGCAGCCCGTCGCGTTGGCGATCAACATGCGGTCGCCGAACAGCTGGGTAACCAGCTTGACGTAGGGCGTCTCGCCGCAGCCCGCGCACGCGCCGGAGAACTCGAAGAGGGGCTTGAGGAACTGGCTGCCCTTGACGGTCTTCTTGTTGACGTTCGCCGGGTCTACCTCAGGCAGCGTCTGGGCGAACTCCCAGTTCGCTTCCTCCGCAATCTGGGTATGCAGCGGCACCATCTCGAGCGCCTTTTCCTTGGCCGGGCAGACGTCTACGCAGTTGCCGCAGCCGGTGCAGTCCATCGGGGAGATCTGGATGCGGAAGAGCTTGCCGGCGAATTCCTTGCCGACCGCCTTCTTGGCGGCGAACGTCTCGGGCTTCTGGGCGTTCTCGTCCACCAGATACGGACGGATGACCGCATGCGGGCAGACCAGCGCGCATTGGTTGCACTGGATGCACTTGTCGATATTCCACTTGGGGACCTTGACGGCGATGCCGCGCTTTTCGTACTTGGTCGTGCCGGTCGGAACGACGCCGGCCGGATTGAACGCGGACACCGGCAGCTTGTCGCCCTCCTGCGCGAGAATCGGGGCGATGACCTCGTCGAAGTGCTGCGTCGCGCTGACCTTGATGGCCTCTGCGCCGGTCGTAGCGTTCGCCCACTCGGCGGGCACCTTGACTTCCTTCAGGCCGGAGATCGCGATATCGATCGCGTCCCAGTTCTTCTGAACGATCGCGTCGCCCTTCTTGCCGTAGGTCTTCTTGGCATACGCCTTCATGTACTTGTCGGCATCCTCGTAGGGGATGACGTCGGCCAGCTTGAAGAACGCCGCCTGCATGATCGTGTTGATGCGATTGCCCATGCCGACCTTTGCGGCCAGGTCGATCGCGTCGATCGTGTAGAGCTTGATGTTCTTCTTCGCGAGCAGCTGCTTCATGGCTGCAGGCAGCTCGGCATCCAGCTCCTCCGCCGACCACGGACAGTTGAGCAGGAACGTGCCGCCGTCCTTGAGGGAGGACACCATGTCATACTTCGTCACGTAGGACGGGTTGTGGCAGGCGGTGAAGTCCGCAGCGTCGATGAGGTACGGGGACTGGATCGGCTTCTTGCCAAAGCGCAGATGCGAAACCGTCAGGCCGCCGGACTTCTTGGAGTCATATGCGAAGTACGCCTGCGCATACAGATCGGTATGGTCGCCGATGATCTTGATGGAGTTCTTGTTGGCGCCGACGGTGCCGTCGGAGCCCAGGCCGTAGAACTTGCAGCCGATGGAGCCTTCCGGCGCGGCGTTGAACTGCTCGCCCACCGGCAGGGAGGTGTTCGTCACGTCGTCGATGATGCCGACGGTGAAGTGGTTCTTAGCCTCGCCCGCGAGATTGTCGAAAACGGCCTTGACATGGGTCGGCGTGAACTCCTTGGAGCCCAGGCCGTAACGGCCGCCGATGACCTGAATGTCCTTCTTGCCGGCCTCGGCCAGCGCGGTGCACACGTCCAGATACAGCGGCTCGCCCAGAGAGCCGGATTCCTTCGTGCGGTCCAGCACGGCGATCTTCTTGCAGGTCGCGGGGATGGCCTTTACGAAGTGCTCGACAGAGAACGGACGGTAGAGGTGAACCTTGATCAGGCCGACCTTCTGGCCCATGGCGCACAGCTTGGCGATCGCCTCGTCGGCGACGTCGCAGCCGGAGCCCATGGCGATGGTGACGTATTCGGCGTCGGGCGCGCCCACATAGTCGAAGAGATTGTAATGACGGCCGGTCAGTTCGCCGACTTCCTTCATCACTTCTTCTACGATAGCGGGGGCCGCCGCATAGTACTTGTTCGCCGCCTCACGGCCCTGGAAGTAGATGTCGGGGTTCTGCGCGGTGCCCGCCTGATGCGGATGCTCCGGATTGAGCGCGCGGGCGCGGAACTCGGCCACCTTGTCCCACGGCATGATCTTCGCCATCTCCTCGTAGTCGATGCCGTCGATCTTCTGGATCTCGTGAGAGGTGCGGAAGCCATCGAAGAAGTGCAGGAACGGCACGGAGGACTTGAGCGTCGCCACATGGGCGATCAGCGCCATGTCCATGGCCTCCTGAACGGAGTTGGAGGCGAGCATTGCAAAGCCCGTCTGGCGGCAGCTCATGACGTCGCTGTGGTCGCCGAAGATAGACAGCGCATGGTAAGCCAGCGCGCGCGCGCTTACGTGGAAGACGCTCGGCAGCAGCTCGCCGGAGATCTTGTACATATTCGGGATCATCAACAGCAGGCCCTGCGACGCGGTAAACGTCGTCGTCAGCGCGCCCGCCGCCAAGGAGCCGTGCACGGCGCCCGCCGCGCCCGCCTCGGACTGCATTTCCGAAACGTGGACGATCTGTCCGAAAAGGTTTTTGCGATCGTGCGCAGCCCATTCATCCGCAACCTCCGCCATCGGCGAGGAAGGGGTGATCGGGTAGATCGCTGCCACGTCGCTGAACGCATAAGCGACATGGCTGACGGCTGTATTGCCGTCAACGGTCATTTTGGTGGCCATTGGAATTACCTCCTTATGTAAGTCGAGGATACGCAATCTGGCAGGGGTATACGTCGCCGCATACCCTCATCGGTTATATTATAAGGGTGTAAAAATGCCCTGTCAACCGATTCCCGGGAGAATTCGGCTAATATTTGTCTTTTATATCGCAAATTCTTTCACATGGTCAAAAACATCGTGACGCCAAGCGTTTGACGCCGCTTACGAAGCAGCGAAATCCGGTATGCACCGCTCGTTCCACAAAAAACGGCGGAACGTCCCCGTTCGCGCCGTATCGATTAGGCTACCATTGGGGCGGTTCCCAGCGGACCGCCCCTCCCGCCTCCAGGCTCCTCTTCACGTCGAGCAGGCGCTGGTTGCGGCTGCCGCAAAACCGTAGCTCGAGCGAGCGTTGTTTTAAGATGAACGGCCCGTCCACCAGCACGTCCGTCTCCGCGAGCAGCGCGAGGCGGTCAGGATCCCCTTCTTTCAAGAGCCTCTCAAAGGTATAGCCCGTATAGGTCCATACGTTCTTGCCCATCGCGTGCGCTGCGCGCGCGATTTGCGCGCAGGCAGCCGCCTGCATGAACGGTTCGCCGCCCGACAGCGTGACGCCCGACTGCAGCGGGTTTGCCCGCAGCCCTTCGATGATCTTTTCCGTATCGGTCGCGCGCCCGCCTGCCGGGTCGTGCGTCTCGGGGTTATGGCAGCCGTTGCAGCCGTGCGGGCAGCCCTGCGTGAAGACGGCCAGCCGGATGCCCACTCCGTCCACAATCGAATCCGTCGTCGTGCCCGCGATGCGTATTTCCATAAGCGCTCCCCTTAAACCCCATGCTTCACGCGCTGGTTGACCTCCGCGCGCTTCGCGTTGTTAAAGCGTTCGACCGTTCCCACCAGGTAGCCGGTGATGCGGCGGATGCGCTCAAAGTGCACCTCTTCTTCCGCGCGGCCGCAGCAGGGGCAGGTATCGCCGATGATGCCGTTGTACCCGCAAATCGGGTCGCGGTCGACCGGATGGTTGATCGAGCCGTATCCGATGCCCGCGTCGTGCATACAACGCACGATCGCCTCGAAGGCGTCCAGGTTCTGCGTCGGGTCGCCATCCATCTCTACGTAGCTGATGTGCCCCGCGTTCGTCAGCTCGTGATACGGCGCCTCCAGGCGGATCTTGTCGAACGCGCTGATCGGATAATAGACCGGAATATGAAAGCTGTTGGTGTAATACTCGCGGTCCGTCACGCCGGGGATGGCGCCGTAGCGCTCGCGGTCCATCCGAACGAAGCGGCCGGAGAGGCCCTCAGCCGGCGTAGCGATCAGGGTATAGTTCATATGCGTCTTCGCGGTCTCTTCATCCATGCGCCTGCGCATATGCCCGATGATCTCCAGCCCCAGGTTCTGCGCGGCCACGCTCTCGCCGTGGTGTTTGCCGATCAGGGCTTTCAGCGTCTCCGCCAGGCCGATGAACCCGATGGAGAGCGTGCCGTGCTTGAGCACCTCGCGCACCTCGTCATCCCAGCTGAGGTTCTCGCTATCCATCCAAACGTGCTCGCCCATCAAGAAAGGGAAATTTTTGACGCGCTTGCGCGCCTGAATTTCAAAGCGCTCGTTCAGCTGGTCGATCACCAGGTCGATGCGCTCGTCGAGCAGCTTAAAGAAGCGGTCTACGTCGCCATGCGTCTCGATCGCAAGGCGCGGCAGGTTGATCGACGTGAACGACAGGTTGCCGCGGCGGTTGCATACCTCGCGCGCCGGGTCGTAGGCATTGCCGATCACGCGCGTCCGGCAGCCCATGTAAGCGATCTCCGTCTCCGGATGGCCGGGCTTATAGTACTTGAGGTTAAAGGGCGCGTCCACGAAGGAGAAATTGGGGAACAACCGCTTGGCGCTCGTCTTGATCGCCTGGCGGTACAGGTCGTAGTTCGGGTCGCCGGGGTTGTAGTTGATGCCTTCTTTCACGCGGAAGATCTGGATGGGAAAGATCGGCGTCTCGCCGCCGCCCAGGCCGTTCTGCGTGGCGAGAAGCAAATTCCGGATGGCCATGCGCGCCTCGGGCGACGTATCCATGCCGTAATTGATGGAGGAAAAGGGCGTCTGTGCGCCTGCGCGGGAATGCATGGTGTTTAAATTGTGTATGAACGCCTCCATCGCCTGGAACGTGCGGCGGTCCGTATCCTCCCACGCGCGGCGCTGCGCAAAGTCGGCGATGCGCCGCGCGGTCTTCTCGTCCGTCTGTTGCAGCAGCAGCTCATGCTCGGCCTGATCGTACGCCTGTGTGCGCTCAAGCGTAGGCTCGATCCCCCGCTCCTTTAGGGCATTTAGCAGCGCGCAGGCCGTCTGCTCCGCGCATCCGTCGTCCGTGAGCAGCTCAAGCGCCCCGGCCAAGCGCGCTCGGTAGGTCTTGACGAACGTCTTGGCCACGCCCGGCGCCATGCCGTAATCGAAATTGACGATGGACTGTCCACCATGTTGGTCGTTCTGGTTGGATTGGATGGCGATGCAGGCGAGCGCCGAGTAGCTCGCGATGTCCTTCGGCTCGCGCAGCACGCCGTGACCCGTAGAAAATCCGCCCTTAAACAGCTCTACGATGTCGATCTGCGTGCAGGTCGTCGTCAGCGTAAGAAAATCTAGGTCGTGGATATGGATATCGCCCTCACGATGCGCCTTGGCGTGCTCGGGGTTGAGCACGTACATGTCGTAAAACATCTTCGCGCCTTCGGAGCCGTACTTGAGCATGGTACCCATGGCGGTGTCGCCGTTGACGTTCGCATTTTCACGCTTGATGTCGGAATCCTCCGCGTCTTTAAACGTGATGTCCTCAAAGATCTTCATTAGGCGCGTATTCATCTCGCGCGCACGGCTGCGCTCCGCGCGGTAAAGGATGTACGCCTTGGCCGAACGCACGTAACCGTTCTCAATCAGCTTCTTCTCTACCATGTCCTGCACGTCCTCGACGGTCGGCACGTCGATGTCTTCGTCCCGATCGAGCTCCGCGATGATCTGGCGCGTCAGCTCGTGCGCCGTATCGCGCCCTTTGGCGCTCCCCGTCGCCTCAAACGCTTTGAGGATCGCGTCCTCAATTTTTTCCGCCTCAAAGGGAACCTGCCGACCGTCGCGCTTCTTGATGGTATCCGTCATTGCCCGCTTCCTCCTTATGGTGTAACCCCAAGTGCCCAGTAGCACCAATTGTATCTCGCAGAAGAAACGGCACAACATCTTGTGTTGAATGCCGTTTCGCAACGAAACCCATTATATCAGCATGGATAGGGATATTCAAGGGGAACACCAAGAGAAAACGGCCTTTTTTCCTCTGTATGAAAAATTGTCCATTCAGGCAGACTGAGTCAAGCAGGTAAAAGGAGGCGGCATTGATGGCGCAAAATGGCTATAAATTTAAGATTGGAACGTATTACGCGGCGGAGTACGCGGCCTCCAGCGCCTGGAACGGCTTTGTCACGCTCTTCTATGCCGCGCGCGGCATGAGCGTCGGCCAGGTCAGCCTGCTTATGACCGCAGGGCCACTCGTAGCGCTCGCCGCGCTTCCGCTTTGCGGCGCCCTGGCGGACCGCGCGCACCTCAAAAACACCGTACACCGCCTCCTCTTTGCCCTCTGCGCGGGGTCAAGCCTTTTGCTTTTGCGCGCACAGGGGTTCTGGCTGCTGCTCGCCGCCACCGCTTTGTTCTCATTTTTCTCTACCTGCATCGCGCCCATGGGCGAAACGGTGACGCTCGCCTATTTGCATAAGGAAGGCCTGCCCTTCGGCCGCCTTCGTATGGCGGGTACGGTCTCTTACGCGCTGTGCAGCTATGCGTTCGGCGCGCTGCTGGACGGCAGTATCGACCGCTTCATCCCGCTCGTCTGTGCGTCCTTTGCGCTGGGCGGTCTATGCAGCCTTTTGCTGCCCGCCGTGCCGGGCGAGAGGCAAAAAAAGCGTCCGCGCTTCCTCTCTCTCCTCAGGAAAAAGGATTTGCGGATGCTTCTCTCCTTCGCGCTGTGCCTACAGGCCGTGCAGGGCGTCTTCTATACGCTGTACGGCCTGCTCATGACGCAAACGCTGGGCGGCACGCGGGCGGACGTGGGGCTCGGCACGCTCGTCGGCACGCTCGCCGAAATCCCCTTCCTGCTCTTTGCGGACAAGCTGCTGCGGCGTTTCGGCACGCCGCGGCTGCTACTCGCATCGGCCGTCGGGCTGGGGACCCGCTTCCTCGTCATGGGTCTCTTCCCCTCCCGCGCCGTCGCCATCGCCTCGCAGGCGCTGTGCGTATGCGGCATCATCGTGTGCGCCTTCGCCATGGCGCAGTATGTCAGCCTCAGCGTGCCGCAGGCGAGCGCAGCCTCCGGACAGATGCTGCTCTACGTGGTCACCTACGCCCTCGCCCGCGCGCTCGGCAGCCTGATCTCCTTTGGCCTCAGCCGCTTTTTTTCGCTGCCCGCCGCCTTTTTGTGCTGCGCGGCGCTGTGCGCGCTCGCGCTGGCCGCCTTTGCACGCCTGCTTTGGCGGGCGCCGGGGTTGCCGGAAGAGGCATAGATCATTTCTAACGATCCACCAAAAAGTCGTTACGAATATACCCCTTGTGACTACGATTGGATACCTTGATGCTGTACTGCCATTTGTACCCACTGCTATCCTCAACGAGGCTACCATCACGCTCCACCTCTGTTCCATTGTTCCAGGGGCTTGACGCTATAAACGGGAAATTGGTACCTGCACCAGTGCGCACATTGACATTCGGATTAGCATTAACATAAGTTGCCATTTCATTCACCTCCTTTTTGCCAGCAACCTTTGGTGATTTAAGTGTACGTTAACACAATCATATAACTGTTATATAAATGTTAAATATTTGTTAACTATATTGGGGGTAGCGAAAACAAGAAGGTCCTGAATTTAGTATCTCTTACTTTGAAAAAAGTTCGATCGATACCTTCATCCTTAACCCCTTACCGCCCATTAGCTACCACTGTAGGGGCTACATAGATTGTCAAACCTGCTTAGCGCTCAGACTCCATCCTGGGGAATAAGATAGCTTCCATTGCCTAAATGTAAACACATAGCGGGTGCTCCCGGTCATGATGTATCATTTAGTTTATCCCTTTGCATCGACGATGCTATATAGATGCACAATCTCCCCGGTATGATCATCGATATCGGCGCGATAGTAGCCCAAATCGTTTACATCATTTCCCTCATCGACCCGAAAAGCAATCGTCCATAGCGGATTATCGGGGTCAAGCACGTTAAACGTCACCTGTACCTTAAATTGGTCAAGCGTCTCTTCTTTTAATGCATATTTTGAAACTACCGCCTTACGCGCTAAGTCGATAGCCGTCTCAACCTCCAAATTGTCTTCTTCGGGTAAACCGTAGACACAGTATGGTTGAGGGATGTTCCGCTCTTTTAGCCATGCAGAATACGCCGCCTTATCTTCTAGCGACCAATCCTCAAAATCGCCCAATGTTTTGGACTTTGTCTCGATGTAATCGTTGCTCATCCTGGATTGTGCATCCGAAGGCCATGCATCTACAAATATGACGCCGTTCTCATCTTGCTTCATCGTAACGCTCATCTCACGATCCGCCCCTAAAGATGATGTTGCGCTCCCAAGCATAAAGGTTGCTAGAAGAACGAAAAGTACGCGATAGAAATTTGTTTTCATGATGTTACACTCCTTTTTATTCGATCTTTTAATCCCTTTGCCGCAAGGCTCTTTACGATGTAAGTATAAAGGAGTCCGAACATCAAAGTATTACAGCCCTGTTATACAATTGTAAAATAAACAGAAACCGTCGTGCCAACCTTGGGGATTGAAGCGATCCTCAAGGGGCTTTGGTGAAGATCGCATATGCGTTTACATAGCGCAAGGCCAATTCCTGCACCGCCATGCTGACCGGAACGGGCTGCGTCAATGCGCACAAATGGCTCGGTAATGCTCTCCAGATCCTTTTCCTCAATTCCGATGCCGTGATCTTGAACCGATACCTTCAGAAACCCTTCTTCTACAGCCCCGATGACCTCGATCTCCTGATCCTGGTTTGATGCGTAAATCGCATTTTCTATCAAATTTTGGAAGAGCGTCTCCAAAAGTACAGCGTCACCCATGACCTGGATATCAGGCAGCACGATCTGCAAACGTATATTTTTCGCATTTAAAAGGCTAAGCAGCGTTTTATGTGTCTCGCAAAGGACATCTCTTATCTTAACGGGTAACAGCTCCGCTTCATCATATTGCAAACGCGACAGATGCATCAACTTTTCAGATAGGAGTTTTAAGCGCATGCTTTGCTGACCGATATATTCAGCGGCTTTCTGCTTATCTTCATCTGTAGCTTTCGCGTGCATGAGCACTTGACTATAACCGATCATGGCCGTTATTGGCGTACGGATCTCGTGCGACAGATGGTCGAGTGAGCGCTGTCGTTCTTTTACCCAATCATCCATCTCATAAATTTTACGTTCAACGGAATCCGCCATGATATTGAATGTCCGGGCGAACTGACCAATTTCATCTTTGGAAGTGATAGCTACCCGTTCATGGTAGTTGCCCTCTGCGATGCGCCGGGCCGAGTCCCCCAGGTCGCGAAGCGGTTTGGTTAACCGATAGAGAAGATAGTATCCCACCATGCCAATCATAAGCGTGGATAGGATACCGACAGCTACAGAGAACCACAGCAGCTTGTTGCGATAGGCACGCAGGTAGTCCATATTCCATAAGGCAGTAAGTTCAAAGGCCTGTCCATCGCTTAGCACAATTTTATCCTGGCAGGCTAGAAATAAGCCTTGATCAGTGTCCAAAAACACACAATCCTTTGCATCGTTTAATATTATAGTTTGAAAAAAGTCATTATATAAGACCTCTTGCCCTCTCATCAATTGTAAATAAACCTCTTGGCCTGAATAATACGCGCTGTATGGCTCGACGTACATGCCAATATTGTGTTCGTTAAAGGTTTGGTAATATTGAGCCACGGCATTCAGACGCGTGTAGAGCGAGGCGCTCAAGATACGCAACTCATTTTTGCAATTCACTTGTGCAAACTCCTCGTTCAATTCATCGCTTTTATACAGATATGCTGTAGACAGCGACAACACGCCAACAAAAAAGATGACAACGAAAGAAAGCGCCGCTTTTTGACGAAAATTCATCACACGTCCTCCAACCTATACCCCAATTTGGGTACCGTCTTAATCCTCTCCGTCAAATCCAGCTTTTTTCGCAGCTTCAAAATATGCACATCTACCGTCCTGGATTCACCAACATAATCGTAGCCCCACACCAGTTCCAACAGACGTTCCCTTGACAGCGCGATATTTTTATTTCTCAATAAGACGTCAAGCAGGGAAAATTCCTTAGCCGTTAATTCGACTGCTTGGCCGTCTTTGAGAACAATATGTTCATCCAGTTTGATAAGCAGATTTCCCAGCTTAACCTGACGCAAGAGAGATGTTCCGCTTCGTCTTAAAACCGCCTCTATCCGTGCGAGGAGCTCTAAGGTTTCAAACGGTTTGACGATATAATCGTCAGCACCCAATTGTAAGCCGGTCACTTTATCAGTTAAGCTGTCCTTCGCGGTCAGAAAAATGACAGGAATGTGTAGCGGTGCAATCTTCCTCATGACACTAAATCCATCGATTCCAGGCAACATGATATCGAGCAATACAATATCTGGATTTTCGTTCAGCAAAGTTTGATAGACATCGTCGCCCTGTGAGACCCAGACGCTGTCGTAGTTCGCAAACCGTAGGTTCATTTGTATCAGCTCAGCGATCGCCGGTTCGTCTTCTACTATTACGACTTTAGGCATTGCGTTCAATCCTTCCAAAGATGTCGGTCCAATTGGCCTCCTTCACAATAACAGTCTTCAATCTGCAAGAAGCTATCCACGTTTGGATCCGTCCAACTCCTCCGCGCAGAGCCACGCTGCGCCATAAAAGCGAGGCATGAATAAGAACCCGATGCCATAGAGCAATGACGAAGAGAAAAGCTGCCGGTTGATCCATTCCGCTACGCTGTTTTCTTCGATTCGCAGAGCAATCGATAGCAAACCCCATATCATGCCCGCAACCATCCAAATCATTTCTTTGAACACGAATAGCCTCAGGCAGCTTCGCACAAAACGCCATTATCCGCTTACCGCCTGCCGGATAGAGCAGGAGCAGGCCGAGCGCTCCAAATACGTCCACTGCGCTATGTTTGAGAGGGCCGGCTAATCCAAATACCGCTCAGGATACCACCGTCTATCGTTTTCGTCGTCGTCGACGTCTTGAAGGAAGAGGAGCAGAAATGTATAGAAGCGCGGCATCCCCCAAACACCCAGCCCGAGAAGGATAGGCCATCGGCTCAAAGCCTGCGCCAACCACTCCGCCCAAGCCTCCTTCATATCCCATATTTGCAACATTTCGAAACGTATAAGATTCCCCGCGATCTGAAAAAGAAGGGTAAATAGCAAGGGAATTGCCGCAAACCCCACAAAGCGCAAATACCCCCAAAGCGCCTCCATCAGCGATGCTGTGCACCCCGTCTGCTGCATCCTGCCTTCCTCTACCAGCATCATACCGATGATGAGTAGCGCCAGCCACATCTGAACCAATTTATCTTCCATGATCCCCATGTAAAATGCAGGTAGGCAAAGGATCGCAGCGATGATACGTATCAAAATCCAGTTTGTCCAAACCCGCCTTCTCCGCAAAGGCCACAGCAATCCTTTTTTCTTTCGCGGATCCCCTGTGATCCGCCTGTCGAGGCGGTCCAAGACGGCGATGCGCATAGCGGAGAGGAGAAAATCCGCCAAAATCCACACCGCAGCACCGGCAAGCGCGCGATGCGCCATCGTGGATTGACCGATTCCCGTACGTAGCGCGCTAAGCGCAAGTGTGACGCCCCAAACCGCAAACACCCATCTCGCATCTTCACGCAGATGGCCCTTACATAGAACGCTCGCATGCAGCCAGGTAAGCGGCATATTAAAAATCTGAACTCGATACTCCTTGCGCATATATCTCCCCGCCGTTTCACTGTCGTACTCGATTCCCGGCCTTCATCGCCCTGCAAGGCGATATACAAAAAACCGCATTCTATCGAAAGAATAGCGGTTTTACATGCGCTTACCGCATCACACCAAACGCAGGCCGTTTTGCGCCTGCTCGTTGTGATAGCGCTCGAGCAGCGCCTTGATGCGGTTCCAGGGGTTGAGCAGGCCGGAAAGCGTGCGGTCGTGGTTGAGCGTCGCGATGATGTAGGCGATGTACTTGGACATATCCGCCTCGACGAACCAGGGGGCTGCGCGAAGCTCGGGCGTACGGTAGGTTAGGTTGGTCGCCATGATCTTGGTGATGATGCCCTCTTCGTACGCCTTGTTGAAGGCCTCGATGCCGTTCGTAAACAGGGCGAACGTGCCGGCGGCGTAGATGCGCCGAGCCCGGCGGGCTTTGAGCTCGCGCGCGAGGTCGAGGATGGATTCGCCGCTGGAGATGATGTCGTCCGCGACGAAGACGTCCTTACCTTCGACGGATTCGCCTAGGTACTCGTGGGCGATGATCGGGTTGCGGCCGTCCACCACGCGCGTGTAATCGCGCCGCTTGTAGAACATACCCATGTTCAGCCCAAGGGCGGAGGAATAGTAGATGTTTCGTTGCATCGCGCCCTCGTCGGGCGAGATGACGATCATGTGATCCTTGTCCAGCTGCAAATCCTTCTCGCTGCGCAGCAGGGCCTTGAGCATCTGATAGGTCGGCATCACGCTCTCAAAGCCGGAGAGGGGAATCGCATTTTGCACGCGGGGGTCGTGCGCGTCGAACGTGATGATGTTCTCCACGCCCATATGCGTCAGCTCCTGCAGCATGAGCGCGCAATCGAGCGATTCGCGCGACGTGCGCCTGTGCTGGCGGCCCTCGTATAGCATCGGCATGATGACGTTGATGCGGTTAGCCTTACCGCCCGCCGCAGCGATGATGCGCTTGAGATCCGCGTAATGCTCATCCGGCGTCATCGGCACCTCGCGGCCATACATCCTGTAAGTGCAGTTGTACGCGCCGATATCCAGCAGGATGTACAAGTCGTAGCCGCGCACGCTGCTCTTGATCATCCCCTTCCCTTCGCCGGTGCCAAAGCGCGGACAATTCACGTCGATCAAAAAGCCGCTGTTTTCATAGCCGGGGAAGCTATGCAGCAGCTCGCTCTCGTCGTCGGCGTTTTGCCAACGCATCAGGTAGTCGTTCACGACGGCCCCCGTCTCTTCCGTGCCGCGCATGGCGATGATGCCCAGCGGGGCGACGGGGCGGGTGGGGAATCTTTCGGCCGCGACATCGCGAAGCGATTCAGTCATGCTTTTATACCATCCTCTTTTGCATCGGTAGCCCGACGCAGTCCGTTTTATTTCATAACCGCTTCTATTATACAGCATTCGACATTTTTTGAAAATGGGTATTCGGCCAAAAAACGCACATTAATGCAATCTCGCTCGATTTCAAACGGCGCTTTTAGGGTGGCTATACGAACCCCATTTTTATGTCTGCGTATTTTTACAAATTGCGTTCAATCTTTCCACGCAGCCATGGTATAATAAGAGCACGGCATGCGGAAGACGGATCTTTGGCATGCGTCGAAAGGAGGGCCTTTCTTGAAGACCATCGTGCTCACCGGCGGCGGTACGGCCGGCCACGTGACGCCCAATCTCGCGCTCATCCCCTTTTTACAAAAGGCCGGCTGGGATGTGCACTACATCGGCACCCAGCAAGGCATCGAGCGTTCGCTCATAGAGCCCTTGCCCGGCGTAACCTACCACGTCATCAGCAGCGGCAAGCTGCGCCGATACTTTGACGTCAAGAATTTTACCGATCCCTTTCGCGTGGTCAAGGGCGCCTTTCAGGCGCAAAGCCTGCTGGGCCGGCTTCGCCCGAACATCGTCTTCGCCAAGGGTGGCTTTGTAAGCGTCCCGGTCGTCTACGGCGCCGCGCTGCACCGAATCCCCGTCCTCGTCCACGAGAGCGACATTACGCCCGGCCTTGCCAACAAGCTATCCGCGCCGTTTGCCAGCGCCGTGCTCACCACGTTCCCCGAGGCCGCGAAGGCCGTCGGCAAAAAGGGCGTATGCACCGGCACGCCCTTGCGCCGCGCGCTCTTCGAGGGCCGCCGCGACCGGGGACTTCATCTGTGCGGGTTTGACGCCTCGCGCCCGGTGCTGATGATGGTCGGCGGCAGCCTGGGCGCCCAAAGCGTCAACAAAGTGCTGCGCGACGCGTTGCCGCGTCTGCTACCCCGCTACCAGGTGCTGCATATCTGCGGCAAGGGAAACCTGGATGCGGCGCTGAAAGATACCGCGGGGTACTGCCAGTTCGAATACCTGCAAGATGAGCTGCCCGACGCCTTCGCCTGCGCGGACATGATGCTCTCGCGCGCGGGGTCCAACGCCCTTTCGGAGATTTTGGCGCTCAAAAAGCCCGCGCTCCTCGTGCCCTATCCGGCCACAGCCAGCCGCGGCGACCAGATTCTAAACGCCCAGTCCCTCGCCGGTCGTTCCCTGGCCCGCGTGCTCGCGCAGGAGGAGCTGACCGTAGACACACTCGTACAGGCGCTCGAAGCCCTCTGGAACGATCGCGACGCGCTCCTGCGCGCCTTGAACGCCCTGCCCAGCGCCGACGGTACGGCGCAGGTGCTCGCCCAAATCGAACGTTTCGCTCGCGACGGCGAGGTTGAAAACAGAAAGGAGTCTTGACTTATGGTACAAAAGACGGAATGGACGCTCTTCTCCACCGACGGAGGGAATCGCCTGCACGCGATCACCTGGCGGCCGGAGGGCCCTGTCCGCGCCATCTTGATCCTGTCGCACGGCATGGTCGAATACGTCGACCGCTATGACGGCTTCGCGCGATACGCCTGCGGGCGCGGCCTGCTCGTCAGCGGGCACGACCACCTCGGGCACGGGCAAAGCGTGGCATCCGAGGCAGACCTAGGGTATTTCGCGCCGAAAAAGGGCTTTGACTGCCTCGTCGAGGACATCCACCGCCACCGTGAGCGCGTCGCCGCGCAGCATCCCGGCGTGCCGGTGTTCGTGCTGGGGCACTCGATGGGCTCGTTCGTCATCCGAAACTACATTCAGCGCCATGCGGACGGCCTCGCGGGCGCGATCATCATGGGCACCGGCAACCAGCCGCGCATCGCCGCGCGCATGGGCCGCCTGATCTCCGGATTCCTGATGAAGATCAAAGGCCCGCGCTACCGCAGCGCCTTCGTCAATAGCCTCGCGCTCGGCGGGCTGAACAAGGCCTTCAAACCCGTGCGCACGCCAAACGACTTCATCAGCCGCGATACGGCGGTGGTCGACGCCTACTGCCGGGACCCGCTGTGCTCCTTCATGTTTACCGTCAGCGCTTATCACGACATGTTCGGCGGTATGCTGGCGCTGAGCGACAAGGACAGGTTACAGGCCATGCCCCGCACGCTGCCCATCCTGCTCGCCTCGGGCGAACAGGACCCGCTGGGCGGTATGGGCAAAGGCATACGAAAGCTCTGCCGTTCGTATCAGCAGCTGGGCATGCAGGATGTGACGCTGCGCCTTTACCCGCAGGATCGCCATGAGATCCTCAACGAGCTGGACCGGGACGCGGTCTATTCAGACGTATGCGCGTGGCTTGAAAGCAAGCTGAAGCCGTCCATAGACGCGGCCGCCAGGCCGCAACCCATCGCTTAGCGCCGCAGCATATCGCGGACAAAGGCGTGCAAATCGAAAGAAAAAAACAGTCCACCGCATGTCAGACTGTTGAAAAATCGAGTCTCTTCGTTGGGGATGCATGAAGGGGAGGACTCCCCTTCATTTAGGATCGTATCGACCGGCTTTGCCGGTCGGGCGGGGCGTTTTCCGTAGTCAAATGCGTAGCATTTGCGGAGGAAGACATTTCCCGTAATCTTCGTGCAAAATGAGCATTCATTTTGCACGAGGCCGTCTACTTCGTCGACGGCCAGGCCCGCGGCGGACAGGCAAGCCCGCCGCGGTTTTTTTGAAGCGCATATGGATTTAACGTTCGGCCAACCCTGCGACCAGCTCTTCCACCAAGCGGGCGCTGCGCTTGGCCGCGGCGCGCTCAAAGGTCGGGTAGTCCACCTGCGCGCTGTCGTCCGCCTTATCCGAGATCGCGCGAATGATCACGAAAGGCAAGCCGTTCACCATCGCCGCATGCGCGATCGCCGCGCCCTCCATCTCGGTGCACAGGCCCTCGAACGCGCGCGTAATGCTCTCCTTGCGCGCCTTGTCCGCGATAAACTGATCGCCGCTGACGACGCGCCCGACCTTGGCGCGTACGTCCGGGCATGCGCGCGCACATGCCGCGCCCGCGGCCCGTATCAGCTGCGCATCAGCCGGAAAGGCGAGCATCCCCAGCCCCGGCATCACCCCGAGCGGATAGCCCGTCGCCGTCACGTCCACGTCGTGGTACAGCGCGTCGGACGAGATGACGATGTCCCCGATGTCCATCTGCGCGTCGAGCGATCCCGCCACGCCGGTATTGATCACATGCGTCACGTCAAACAGGTCGGCGAGAATCTGCACGCACAGCCCTGCGTTGACCTTCCCGATGCCACAACGTACGACGACGGCCGGCGCGCCCCGCAGCAGGCCCTCGCAGAACGTCATCCCCGCACGCTCCGTCAGCCGAGCGTCCGTCAGTTGGTCCTTTAGCGCTTCGATTTCTAACTCCATCGCACCGATGATGCCGATCTTGATCATTGTAAAAACCTCTCTGTCATTTGTTATGAGGGCATTGCAGCTTTTCAGGGGCGATATGCCGCTCCCTGAGCCGCGCGCGCATCGCGCGCTGCAGCAGCGTGTAGACGACGGACGTCGTCGGGACGGCTACGAGCATGCCCAGCACGCCGATGAGGCTGCCGCCGAGCGTCACGGCGAGCAACACCCAGATCGGCGGCAGGCCGACCGCCGAGGAGGAGACCACGCGCGGATAGATCAAATTGCCCTCGATCTGCTGGAGCACGAGGATGAATACCACAAACCAAACCGCCTGCACGGGATTGACCACGAGGATCAAAAACGCGCCGACGATCGTAGAAAAGATCGCGCCGAAAATCGGAATCAACGCCGTGATCCACAGCATGGCGGAGATGGGCAGCGCGTAGGGAAAGCGGAAGATCGTCATGCCGATGAAACACAGGCCGCCCAGGATCGTCGCCTCCAGGCACTGCACGGTGACGAAGCTGAAGAACGTATCGTGCGTCAACTTCGCGACGGATATGATTTGGTCGACCCGGCGCTCGGGCAGGAACGCGTACAGCATCTGCTTGCTTTGACGCCCCAGCTTTTCCTTTTGCACCGACACGTAGATCGCGAATACGATCGTCAGGAACGCGCTGAAAACGCCGTTGAAGATCGTCGTCGCCGCGCCGAACGAGAAGCTCAGCGCGTCGCCCGCGATGTTTTTGAGCCATACGGCGAGTGAATTGACGATGTGGTTCCAGCTGGGAATGACCTGGTTGAGGATCTCCTGATATTGCGGGTAATCGGCCAGATACTGCTCCAGCTGCTCAAACCATACCTGGGTCTTGGGCAGATAGGTGACGATGCCGTCCGCCAGCAATCCGACCGCCTTGATGAGCTGCGGGATGACCATCAGCAGCACGAAGACGACGAGGGCCACGATGATGGCGATAGAGGCGATCAGGCTGAGGGGCCGCACCGCCTTTTCAAAGCCCGCGCACAGGGGCTTGCCGCCACGCAGCGGCTTATGGAGCAGGCGCTCGATCAGCTCAATCGGCACGCTGAGCACGAATGCCACCGCCAGCCCGATGAGAAAAGGCGAGGCCAGCCCCATCATGTATTGCCCGGCGCCGACGACGGACGGCAGGTTTTGCACGCCCCAAAACAAAACGATGGCAAACGTCGCGAGCAACAGGATCTTCTTGATGTTCTTTGAATTCAGGTCCAACGCTTTATCCTCCTCATCCCAGCATGCCCCAGTTTACGAGCTGCGCCCGCCGGGTTTGCATAATACGCTTTGCATCCTCCATTCCCTCGCGGTAAACGGCCTTCAGCTTCTCCTTGTCCTTTTCAAATCGTCCGACTGCGAGCGGCTGGCCCGGCGCGACGACGATGGCCTGTTCCTTTGCCTCGAGCTCAAACAGCCGCGCGCGCTGGGCGTTGTAGACCTCGCTGCGCCGGTCCAGCGCGTCGATCATCGCGGGCATAGAGGACAAGAGCTTTTTGTACGCCGCGCGCATGGGCTCCGGCTTTTTCTCATAGTCCCGGTCGCGCGTAAGCACGACGAGCACGCGCTCGCAGCCGTCGTCCAGCGCCTTTTGAAAGGGGATCGGATCGGTCGTACCACCGTCCAGATACGCGCCGCCCAGATAGTGCACGACGGGCGAGAACATGGGGATCGAGGACGAAGCGCGCAGAACCGTGGAATCGTGGTTCAGGTAGGATTTGTTAAAGTACGCCGTCTGGCCGGTCTCCACGTCCGTCACCCCCGCGACGAACTCCGCCGGCGCGCGCAAAAACGCCTCGTAGTCGAACGGATCGAGCTTGTTGGCGATCTCCTCGAACAAAAAGCGCATGCCAAAGAGCGAGCGCTCGTGCAGAAAATTGTGAAAGCTCAAATACCGCTTATCGTCGATGTAGTCTATATTGATCCGCATCGATCGCCCCCGCTGGCCTGAGACAAACGATACGCCGTTATTCGCACCCGCGGAAACGCCGATGACGTAATCCGCATGCAGGCCCGCATCCATCATCGCGTCGAGCACGCCGCTGGTGTACACGCCTCGCATGCCGCCGCCTTCCAGCACAAGCCCTGTCTTCATCGCAATTTCTCTCCTTGATCCATCGCCGGGCAAAGCCCTTTCCTGTTATTATACACGCAACACATACGATAATGCGAGGGGGTAACGCATAAAAAGTCGTTTATACGGTCTAAAAAAACAGCATCCCCTGTTGATTCACGCGCGCGCGTGCGGTATGATGGGGGTAATACAAAGGGAGGCGGAAGGCCGGCGCATCCGGCGCGCATAGGCCTTAGGATTATTTTATGAGAGAAATGGACGTAGCCCTGATCGAAGAAACCCTGTACAGCCTATGTCGAAGCGCCTGCTGCGAAATCGGCGAGGACGTGCTTTGCCTGCTTAAACGCGGGCTTGCGCGCGAGCGCTCCCCCTTCGGGCGCGAAATTCTGCGACAGATCCTCGAAAACGACCGCCTCGCCTGCGAACGGCAGATGCCCGTCTGCCAAGATACGGGCATGGCCGTCGTATTCATAGATATCGGCCAGGACGTGCACCTTTGCGGCGGTGATTTGAATGAAGCGGTGAACGCGGGCGTCCGGCGCGCGTATCAGGACGGATGCTTTCGAAATTCCGTGCTCACGCCGCTTACCCGGGTGAACACGGGCGACAACACGCCGGCCGTGCTGCACGTGCGCATCATTCCGGGCGATCAGGTGCATGTGACCGTCGCTCCCAAGGGCTTTGGCAGCGAGAATATGAGCCGTCTGGGCATGCTGACGCCCTCGCAGGGCGTAGAGGGCGTGATGGATTTCGTCGTAGAGACGGTGCGCCTGGCCGGCGCGAACCCCTGTCCGCCCGTCGTGGTCGGTGTCGGGATCGGCGGTACGGCCGAGAGCTGCATGCTGCTGGCCAAGCGACAGCTCACGCGCGAGGTCGGCATGCCCGCGAAGGATCCGCAGCTCGCCGAAATCGAACACACCCTGCTCGAACGGATCAACCGCCTGGGCATCGGGCCGCAGGGGTTAGGCGGCGACGTGACCGCGCTGGCCGTACACGTAGCCCAGGCGCACACGCATATCGCCGGCCTGCCGGTGGCCGTCAACATGCAGTGCCATGCGGCGAGGCATAAAAAAGCTACGCTGTAGGGTTTCGGAGGGGGACTTTGTCCCCCTCCGAGGCCTCCCCCTGCGCGAGGTAGGATTCGGCCTGTCGGCCCTACGGGGCCTCCCGGGCGGCCTCAGGTGCGGGTACCCTTTTCGCTCCGCTAGCGCTGCGCGAAAAGCGCGCATTTGCGCCGCGCATGTCGCCGCAAATGATTGTATTTGGGGAAGCCTCACGGCCTCCCCAAACCCCTCAAGGTTGGGGAGGCTCCGCCTCCCCTTGCCCCCTCCGGGTTGCGGACGGGCCATCGCTTCGCTCGGCCTGCTGGGGGACGGGCCATCGCTTCGCTCGGCCTGCTGGGGGGCGGGCCATCGCTTCGCTTGGCGCGCACCCACAGCAATCCTCGCTCACTTCTCAATACGCTAAACGCCACGGACGAACGCACATCACAAACCTACATCTAGAAAGGACGTACACACCATGAAAAAGCTCAAGGTCGGCATCGTCGGCGCGGGGCGCATCGGCAACGTGCACGCGCAGTCCATCACCTACCACATCCCGGAGGCCGAGGTCGCCATGGTGACCGACGTGCGCGTCGACGCGGCCCAGGCCCTCGCGGAGAAGTACGGCATCCCCGCCTTCAGCGCGGACTACATGGACATCGTGAACAACCCCGAGATCGACGCGGTGCTCGTATGCAGCCCCACGCCTACGCACGCGGACATCGCCATCGCCTCCATGCGGGCGGGCAAGCACGTCTTCTGCGAAAAGCCCGTCGATCTCACCATCGAAAAGATCCAAAAGACCGCTCAGGTCGCCAAAGAGACCGGCGTCAAGCTGCAGATCGGCTTCAACCGCCGCTTCGACCATAACCACGGCCGCGTGCAGCAGCTGGCCGCCGGGGGCGCGCTGGGCCATGTCGAGCTCGTCAAGATCACCTCGCGCGATCCGGAGCCGCCGTCCCCCGAGTACGCCGCCTCGTCCGGCGGGCTGTACATCGACATGATGATCCACGACTTCGACATGGCCATGTTCCTCGCGGGCTGCGACGTCAAAGAGGTTTACGCCATGGGCACGAGCCTGGTCGACCCGCGCATCGGCGAGGCGGGCGACGTGGACACCGCCATCGTCACCCTCACGTTTGAAAACGGCGCGCTGGGCGTCATCGACAACAGCCGCCGCGCGGCCTACGGCTACGACCAGCGCGTAGAGGTCTTCGGCAGCCTGGGCATGGCCGCAGGCGAAAACGACGGCGACACCACCGTGCGCCTGTCGACCGCCGCGGGCGTGGTCAGCGATAAACCGCAGTTCTTCTTCCTGGAGCGCTACATGGCCTCCTTCATCGCGGAGATGAAGCAGTTTATCGCCGCCATTGTGAACGATACCGAGGTGCCCGTGGGCATCCACGCGGGCCTCATGAGCGTCGTGCTCGCCAAGGCCGCGAAAAAGTCGCTGGAAGAGCACCGCCCGGTCCGGATCTGCGAGCTGCTGGAGGGCTGAACATGGAGAATATCACCCGCGCCCGGGGCCCGCACGCCTTTGGCCTGACCAAGATGGCCGAGATGGGCGCATTACACCCCGAAATGCTGATGGACTTCTTCGTCCTGCGCCTGCGCAAGGGGGAATCCTATACGGACGGCGCGGCGCTGGAAAAGGCGTTTCTGCTCGTTTACGGCGAGGTTGCTTTCGCCTGGGATGAAAAGACGCATACCGAAAGCCGCGCAAACTGCTTCGACGTGCCGCCGACCGCGCTGCATGCCGGCCGTGACACGGCGGTTACAGTCACCTGCCTGTCGGACGCGTGCGAAATCGACATCCTGCGCACGGACAACGAGCGCCCCTTCCCCGCCAGGCTCTACCTGCCCCGGGATACGCCCGACGAGTTTCGCGGCGCGGGCCTTATGCACGAGACGAGCACGCGCATCGTGCGCACGATCTTCGACCATTCCAACGCGCCCTACGCCAACCTCGTGCTCGGCGAGGTCATCGGCTTTCCCGGCAAGTGGAGCAGCTACCCGCCGCACCACCACCCCCAGCCGGAGATCTATTACTACAAGACGAACCCCGCCAACGGCTTTGCCTATGCCGAGCTGGGCGAGGACGTCGTAAAGGTGCATGACGGCGACACCGTCTTTATCGATCCCGGGCTGACGCACCCGCAATGCACCCCGCCGGGCTATGCCCTGTGGTACCTGTGGGGCATCCGACACCTGCCGGGCAACCCCTACGGCACGCCGACGTTCGTACCCGAGCACCTGTGGGTGCAAAAGCCGGGCGCGGCCTACTGGGGCGACGGCCTGGGCGCGCGCAGCGCCCCTGAAGGAGGGAAATAACGCGATGGAACGCATTCGCCTGACCATGGCGCAGGCGCTGGTGCGCTTTTTAGACAACCAATACGTCGAAATGGACGGCGTGGAAACCAAGTTTGTCCGCAGCGTCTTTGGCGTCTTCGGCCACGGCTGCGTGGTCGGCGTCGGCCAGGCGCTTTCGCAGGGCGGGCACGCGCTCCGCTTTCTGCAGGGCAAGAACGAGCAGAACATGGCGCTGGCCGCGATGGCCTTCGCCAAGCAAAAGAACCGGCGCGAGATCATCCCCTGCGTCAGCTCCATCGGCCCGGGGGCGATGAACATGGTGACCGCGGCGGGCTGCGCGACGGCCAACCGCATCCCGCTGCTGCTGCTACCGGGCGATACATTTGCCTGCCGTCAGCCGGACCCCGTCCTCCAGCAGGCCGAGTTCTTCGACAGCTTCGGCCGCACGGTGACGGACGCGTTCCGCGGCGTGTGCCATTACTTCGACCGCATCGAGCGCCCTGAGCAGTTGATGACCGCGGCGCAGCACGCCATGCGCGTGCTGACCGACCCGGCGGATACCGGCGCGGTCTGCCTCGCCATGCCGCAGGACGTGGAGGGCGAGGCCTACGATTACCCCGTCAGCTTCCTGCAAAAGCGCGTTTGGCACATCGACCGGCGGCCCATGACGCAATCGCAGTGTGACCGCGCGGTACAAATGCTAAAAGCCGTGAAGCGCCCGATTGCCATCCTGGGCGGCGGCGTGCGCTACAGCGAGGCGGGCGAGGCCTTCGTGCGCTTCTGCGAACAGACGGGCATCCCCTTTGGCGAGACGCAGGCGGGCAAGGGAACGGTCTCCTGGCAGCATCCGCTGAACCTGGGCGGCATCGGCGTCACGGGCGGCGCGGCGGCCAACGTCATCGCGCGCGATGCCGACGCGGTGCTCGCCGTAGGCACGCGGCTCTCGGACTTCACGACCTGCTCCAAATGGCTCTTCCAAGAGGACGCCAGGTTTGTCTCGCTCAACATCTGCCCGTTCGACGCCATCAAGATGGACGCGGAGGCGATCGTCTGCGACGCGCGCGCAGGCCTCGAAGCGCTCACAGAGGCCATGCACGGCTATCGCGCCGCCTATGCGGGCGAGATCGAGGAAGCCCGGCGCGCCTGGCTCGAAGTTATGGACGCCCATTATGGCGAGGAGAACCCCGCGGGCCTCTCGCAGACGCGCGCATTGGGCGAGATCAATCGCTTCATGCAGCCGTCCGACATCGCCGTGGGCTCGGCGGGCAGCCTGCCGGGCGACATGCAGCGCCTGTGGCGGCCGGGCGAGCGCGGCACGTACCACATGGAGTACGGCTTCTCCAACATGGGCTACGAGACAAACGGCGCCCTGGGCGTCAAGCTCGCCGCGCCGGAGCGCGAGGTGTACGCGTTCTTCGGCGACGGCACGTACATGATGGCCCATTCCGAGCTGCTCACCTGCGTGCAGGAGCATCTGCGCGTTCACTTTTGCCTGTTCGACAACAGCGGCTGGGGCTGCATCGAAAACTTGCAGAACAACCAGGGCAACGACACGTTCGGCACGGTCTTCCGCTATCGCAACCCCGAGACGGGCGAGCTGGACGGGCCCGTGTTACCCGTCGACTTCGCGAAGAACGCCGAGGCCTACGGCCTGAAGACGTATACCGTGCGCACGGCGGACGAGCTGCGCGCGGCGCTCGAGGACGGCCTCCGGCAGGACCGCCCCGTGCTCTACGACATCAAGGTGCTGCCCGGCAGCATGACGCCCGGCTACGAGAGCTGGTGGCGCGTGGGCGTGGCCGAGGTATCGACCCAGC
The DNA here is from genome assembly GCA_023404715.1 of Bacillota bacterium. Taxonomy (GTDB): domain Bacteria; phylum Bacillota; class Clostridia; order Christensenellales; family Aristaeellaceae; genus Beduinella. The sequence continues at coordinate 32,267 of JAEYAR010000085.1, forward strand.
CGCGCGTGCAGGCCGCCTACGCCGACCTGTGCGCGCACGTAAAGCACACGCGCGATTACTGAGGGGCGACTTTTTCCTCCGCAAAATGGCATTTTGCGGAGGAAAAATCCCCGCCCCGCCGGCAAAGCCGGCGGATACGATTACAGTCTTGAAGACGGCTTTGGTCTGCGGACAAAACGAGGCTTTTTCGACAGCCCCGCTCAAGGGCTTTGCCCCCGAGAATCCCTTCCTCCCGCAAGCAGAGGATTCCAAAGGGGCTTGTCCCTTTGGCGGGGAGCCTGAGGGGCGGCGCCCCTCAGCGGCCTATGAAAACAAAGGAGGTATTCCCATGCTCAACCCCGACAAGGTAAAGCTCGCCATCGCGCCCATCGGCTGGACGAACGACGATATGCCCGACCTGGGCGGCGAGAACACATTTGAACAATGTGTCAGCGAGATGGCGCTCGCAGGCTTCAAGGGCAGCGAGATCGGCAACAAGTACCCGCAGGATCCCGCCGTGCTCAAGCGCTATCTGGACGTGCGCGGCCTTCAAATCTGTAACGCCTGGTTCTCCTCGCTCTTCACAAGCGAGCCGTTCGAGGCGACGATTGAAAGCTTTATCCGCCATCGCGACCGCCTGCACGCGCTGGGCGCCAAGGTCATCGGCGCGAGCGAGCAGGGCAACTCGATCCAGGGCAAGCCCGTAAACATCTTCGGCCCGGACAAACCCGTATATACCCCGCTGCAATGGGAAACGGTCGCCAGGGGCTATAACGAGATGGGCCGCCTGGCCCGGGAGGCTGGCATGACGCTCTGCTGCCACCACCATATGGGCACAGGCGTGCAGACCGTGGAGGAGATCGACCGCTTCCTCGAGCTCACCGACCCCGAGCTCGTCTTCCTGCTCTTCGATTCAGGTCACCTGACGTTCGCGGGCGTCGATCCCGAGCCGGTGCTGCAAAAGCACATCGGGCGCATCCGCCACGTGCACCTCAAAGACGTCCGCCTTTCCATCCGCGATCAGGCCCGGCGCGAAGGCCTCAGCTTCCTGGACGCCGTACGCGCGGGCGTGTTCACCGTGCCGGGCGACGGCGACGTCGACTTTGCCCCCATCTTCGACATTCTGGACCGCAGCGGTTACGAGGGCTGGGTCGTCGTCGAGGCCGAGCAGGATCCCGCCAAGGCAAACCCCTTCGAATACGCCGTCAAGGCCCGCAGATACATCGCCGAAAAGACCGGCCTATAAGGGGGCGCTGTATAATGGAAGCGCTCGATATCGCGCGCGCCTATCTGCCGCTCGTCCACTACGACCGGGCGGAGACCCTCCCGCTGCGCTTCATCGGCTATGCCGTCTTCACGCAAAGCGGGCAAAGCCCTTCCTTTCGCCGGGACGTCCGCGTGCCCGAAGATGCGATGTGCGTGATCGAATACGCCTATTTCTGGGATTACGACATACAGCACATGTACGACCTGGAGCACATCTGGGTGACCGCTAGACAGGACGGTAGCGTCCTCGCCGCCGAAGCCAGCTTTCACGGGCGTTATTTAGCCCTCTATCCGCTCCCCTTCGCCCCTGCGCCGAGGGGGACGCGCGTGCAGGCGTTCTGCCAGCCCGGCAAGCACGCGTTCCTGCCGCGGGGAGACCTCTTTCAGCTCCTCCCCGGCTGGTTCGAATGCTGCAATGAAAACGCGGGCGGCGGCGTGCTCGTGGGCGGCCCGTTTAACGGCGCGTATGCCTCGACGCCGGAGGACGACGCGCGCTGCCGGCAATACATCCGCGAAACGTTCGCCTTCGAGCCCACGCTCGACTTTGCGCCGCGTGACTACGGCGAAGCGCTCCTCCCCTGGGCGGAGCTCTCTGCGCGCATCCCTGTGCGCGTGCGCGCGGAGATGGAACGCTTGAAAAACCGATAAGCAAAACCCCGCATCCGGCAGCTCGCCGCGATGCGGGGGTCTTTTTCATACTTCTATTCTGCGCACGCCTCTAGCACTTCCTCCCGGCAGGGGATGGAGCGCCCGGCGCCCGGCCGACTTACGGCGATGGCGGCGGCGACCGCCGCCTGGTAGAGCGCGCGGCTGATCTCCTGGCCGCCCAGCGCGCTGCTGAGGAAGTAACCGGTGAACGTATCCCCGGCCGCGGTGGTGTCCACCGCCTGCGTGCGAACCGCCGCCTGGCTTACGCGCCGCTGCGCGTCGGCGTACACCGCCCCCTGCTCGCCCAGCGTGAGCACCACGCGGCAGCGGGGAAAGCGAGCGATGAGCGCGTCCAGCATCCGGCCCGGATCGCGCTCGCCCGTGAGCTCCCCGCCCTCGATCTCGTTGAGGATCAGCCAGTCGACCTTGTCCAGGGGATAACCCAGCAGCGCAGGCGTGATGGGAGAGGGGTTGAGCGCGACCTGCATCCCCTTCGCCCTCGCCCGCACGATCAGCTCCGCCGTGCCGCTGATTTCATTTTGCAAAAGGAGGCAGTCGCCCGGCTCAAAACACGCAAGCACGCGATCGATCATGGGGACGTCCACCTTCTGGTTCGCCCCGCCGTACAGCACGATGGAATTGTGCCCCGCCTCGTCCACCTGGATCATCGCATGGCCCGTGGGCTCGTCGATGACTTCGACATATTGCGTACGCACGCCCATCTGCTCTAGGAACGCGAGCAGGAACCGTCCGTCCTGCCCGATCGCGCCCGCTTGATAGACCTCCGCCCCCGCCTTGGCCAAGGCGATCGACTGGTTTAATCCCTTTCCGCCCTCGTTTTTGCGGTAGGCGGTGGAGGCGAGCGTCTCTCCCTCCCGGACCAAATGCGGCAGGCTGTAAACGTGATCGATGTTGATCGAGCCAAAGTTGAGTATTTTCATGGCGTCTCCTCCTCTGCGCGTCACGCCGGCTCAGCGCGTCAGCTTGGTGAACAGGTCTTCCATCAGCGCATCCCGCTTGATGTGGTAGACATACCGGCAAAGCGGCCTGCGCGGATCGCGGCTGTAGTGATGGTCGTACTGCGGGATAGGCGTGGGCTCCAACCGGTCCAGCATCAAAAGCCCCTCCCCGCCGAGCAGCCAGCCGACCGCCGTCACATCCCAAATCGGCCGGCTCCACGGCTTGCCCGCGGCGTAGCGATGGGCCTCTTGCGCGGTCTGCCGCCAAAGGTATTCGCATAGGGGGCCCTTGCCGCCCAGCCAATGCTCCAGCTCCGGCCCGGTGGTGGTAAAGGCGCTGACCACGCCCATGCAGGGCAGCATGACCAGCGGCGCGCCGCTCGAAAAGACGACGCGCGCGGAGGCGACATCCTGCGCCATGTTGAATTCCTGGGTGTCCGGCCAGTCGAGGCTATGGCCGCCCAGCCAGACCACGACCATCCGCTCGGCGATCGCGGGCGCCATCAGCAGCGCGGAGGCGATGTTGGTGATCGCGCCGATCGCCACGACGTACAGCGGGTTTTGCGCGGAATACCCCATCGCGCGCTGCGCGAGATCCTCCGCGGCCGGCGAACGCACAGCGGACGTCTCTGAGGGCAGATAGCCGCCGGAGCCCTTCAGCACCGGCACGTTCTCCTCGGCCAGCTCCAGCAGTTTCAGGATTTCGGCATAGCTCTTCTCCATGCCGTCCTCCGGGCTCTCGGCGCGCTCGTTCAAAAACGGGGCTGCGTAGATCGCCTGCATGGCGATTCGCTCTTTCGCCTTAAGCGCGTAAGAAATCGCAAATTGATCGTCGATCTCGTTGTAGGCGTCCGTGTCCAGCACTACGTCTACACGGCGATCGGGGGTCTTGAGCATCTGTAAGCGTTGCTCGAGCGTCATCATCATTTTTTCTCCTATCGATTATGATATATAGGCGGTCACGAGGCAGCCGCCCTGCGCGTCCTCCCTTTCAGCCTGCACGACGAGGCGGAGGGCTCCACTCAGGGGTTCATAGCGCGCGCTTGAGGCATCATACATCTTGGGCAATGCGCCATATGGAATACGGCAGACGTAACGGCCGTCCTCCTCCATGAGCCGTATCGGTTCAAAGTCTCCCGGCGTGGTCCGCAAGTAGACGCGCGCGCCGGCAACGCGGCCGCCCTGTGCATCAAGCACATCGCAGCTTACCTCGAGCCCCTCCGCACCGGACGCATAATCCACGTTTGCCGTCACACGAACAGGCCAGGGAATCCGGCTTCTGACCGAGCCGGAAGCGGCTCTGTCCATAAAATGCAGATCCATGTGTCGGTTAATAGGCCAGGTGCGTGTCGTCATGATCCATAATGGCCTTATAATAGATTCGACACCGATCCGCCATCGCCTGCTCGCGGAAAAAAATCCATCGATGCCAGGCTTCAGAACCGTGCCTTAGCGTCTCCGCCTTCTCTGGAATCGCCTTCCCACGCATATGACACCAAGCTACAAAGCGCGCCCACGATGCAGGTCTGTAGTCGCCGTATCCCAGGCCGAAATACTCCGGATAGAGCAAATAATTGCATTCCTTGTATTCTTATGCTATACTGTCTACGGCATTTATGTAAACTTCGCTTCAATGTGCGTCGATCCGTCCATATAGGGAGGAGCCGTTTTGAATAAGATAGGCCTGTTTCTGTCTGTCGCTCTTTTATGCGCCTTTCTGTCCGGCTGTACAGATCCAAACAAGGTGGTAACCCTCGAGGAAACCGCTCGTGCGGCAACGACCCTCACCTTCTTCGGGAATAAATACGAGCCGGAAAATGTCCGCGTGATCGAGGAGATTTTAACCGGCTTTATGACTGAAAACCCGGACGTACGCGTTTCCTACGAAAGCTTGAAGGGGTCCGCTTACTTCGACGCGCTACGAAAGCGCATGGCCAGCGGAAAAGGCGACGACGTGTTCATGGTCAACCACGACGTGCTATTGGAGCTCGAAAAAACCGGACAGCTTGCGGATTTGTCCGGGCTTGAAGCGATTGCCGGCTATACCGAAACCATGCTCGGCCAGATGACGCAGGCGGATGGATCCATCTATTGGGCGCCCACCACCGTATCCATGTTCGGTTTATACTGCAACATGGACCTATTGCAAAAGCATGGGCAAGCGGTCCCGCAGACCTTAGGGGAATGGGAGCAGACCTGTGATTACTTTGTTCGGCAGGGCGTCACCCCCATCATCGCCAACGACGACATCTCTCTCAAAACGCTCGCCATCGGGCTTGGGTTTTATCCCGTTTATCAGGAGGGGCGCCAGGCGGAGGTATTCGGGCGGCTCAACCGGTTCGAGGAATCCTTGAGCGATTATTTGCGTCCGGGTTTTTCGCTCGTCTCTACCCTGATCGATCGGGGATACGTCGACGCCGAAAAAGCGCTCGAAACCCGCAAAACATCGGACGACCTGCAGGCATTCGCGCTGGGCGACGCTCCCTTTATGTTGACGGGCGCCTGGGCGGCGGGACGGCTGGCCGAAATGTCTCCGGGGTTTTCGTTCGAGGTAACGCCCCTTCCGCTCCTCGAAGACGGCGCGCTGCTTGTGATCAATGCGGATACGCGCCTGAGCGTCAACGCGCACAGCGAAGATATGGACGCTGCCATGCGCTTCGTAGCGTATTTCCTCCGCCCGGAGAACGTGACAAAATTTGCGGACCAGCAGTCCTCTTTCAGCCCTTTAAGCGGCGGCGTCCCCTCCTCCGTAGCGGAGATACACCCCCTGACGCCCTGCTATGAGGCCGGGCGCGTCGTATTTGGCGCGGACGGCATGCTGGACCTTCCCATTTGGGATTTGACGGCCGAGGTCTCCAGGCTGCTCTTGTCCGGCCAACCCCTGGACGCCTCCCTGGCATGGCTGGATCAGCAACTCGAAGAAGGGGTACGGCCATGAAAAGACAAGACGCCAAGCGCGCAAAGCGCAGCATCGCCATAACGGCTGTCCTCGTGGGGTCTATACTGGGCTGTATGACGTACCTGTTCATGAACACGGTGCGAAAGGAGCTTTGGCAGCAGTCGGTCTATGCCATTTTGGATAGCACCCAACAGGGCTGTAACGCGCTGAAGGTTCAGCTCGAAGCGGAGTATGAGGCGCTGGGCCGCATCGCCGACTATCTCGAGCAGGCGCATCCCTCGGAAAGCTCGGATCGGTTGCTTCAAAACTATGCGCAGGTGGACGAGGGCGTCGGCCTCTATCTGGCGGATGGGCGCTTCCACCCCTCCGGCGCGCAGGCGGACGAGCACGTTACGCAGGCCCTAGGCGAGATGAACCAGCCGTATGGCATCCTCGACCCCCATATCAGCAGCGCCACAGGCGTCAATGTGTTCGACCTGTATTTGCGTTTAGAGATGGCCGACGCAAGCATCGGGTATCTGGTCAAGGAGTATGAGGTCGCTTCCATCGTGGATAGCTTCAGCCTCTCTTTTTACCGCGACGCCGGCTTTTCCTATGTAGTGGATGCGGACGGCAACGTCCTGATCCGGCCGCCTCATCCGGGCAGCAATAAAACGGTGCAAAACCTATTCGACATACTGCGCGAAGCCCCCAACGATCCGGACGTCACGCAGCAGTTTACCGATGCGCTGGCCTCCGCCAAGACAGGCTGGGCCGTCTTCTCCTATCAAGGGGAGCAAACGGTGTTTTGCTACATCCCGCTCGGCATGGGGACCGACTGGTTTGTCATTTCCATTATTCCCAAAGACGTCGTCAGCGCGCAGACCGAGCAGATTCTCAAGCGCACCTTCACGCTGATCGCAGCCATCATCGCGGGCATCGTCCTCCTATTGGCGCTTTATTTCCGCTACGTAAACCGGACGGCCAGGAAGCTGCGTGGCCAGGCGGATTATATCGAGCATCTGTACAACGCGGTGCCGGAGGGAATCGCCCTGCTGAGCGTGGAGCAGCCCTATCGCCTTCTCCAGCTCAATCGGGAAGGGCTGCGGCTGCTGGAGTATGCAAACGGCGCCGCCAACGACGCCCCACACGGCCGCCGTCTCGAGGACGTGCTGCATCCGGAGGACTACGCGCGAACCGCCGCCATCTTTCAAGAGACCGCGCGTCACGGCAAGAAGAGTCCCTTTGAAAACAGGGTCCTACATCCGGATGGCAGCGTGTTCTGGGCAGCCGGCATCGTGGAGATCACATTGGACGAGGACGGGAACGACATTTTCATCGCCACATTCCATGACGTAACGGCGCAAAAGCTCGCCGAGGAAGAGGCCGAGCGCGAAAAGCTACAGGAGCGCAGGCTCCTGGTGGCCGCTATTTCGAATGTATATCCGGTGATCATCAGCCTGAATCTGACCCAGGATACACTCAAATGCATTTACATGCAGCAGGGCCTCATGATCGACATGGGGGGAGAAGCCGCATACAGTAAGCTCTATGAAAGATTTAAGCCCACCCTGCATCCTGATCATCTGGAGGCATTTGAGCGCCGATTCGAACCGTCGAATCTTCGCCGTGCGCTGCAAAAGGGACGGCGAGAGGTCTTCCTGGAGGCCCGGCAACGGCTCACGGACGGGCAATATCATTGGACCTCCACGCAGATCATCTACGTAGACAATCCTTATTCGGAGGACGACCTGGCCATCCTCCTCTCCCGGCGCATCGACGAGAGACGTCACGAAGAGGAGCAGCACCGTCAGGCGCTTCAAAGCGCGCTGGAGAGCGCCCGGGCCGCCAGCGCGGCCAAGAGCCAATTCCTTTCCAACATGAGTCACGATATCCGCACCCCCATGAATGCGATCCTCGGCATGACGGCCATCGCCTCTTCCCACCCGGATGACCGGGGGCGCGTCGTTGAATGCCTCAAAAAAATCGGTCTTTCAAGCCGTCACTTGCTAAGCCTCATCAACGATATACTGGACATGTCCAAAATCGAAAGCGGCAAGCTTTCGCTGCGGGAGGAGCCCTTTGACTTCGCGGAGCTCGTCAGCGATGTGACCGATTGGATGCGGCCCCAGGCCATGGAAGCGCAGGTCGAGATGAGCGTCCATCTTTCCTCCTTCGAGCAGGAGAAGGTGCTCGGCGACGCGCTGCGCGTCCGCCAGGTGTATATCAACATCCTCAGCAACGCGGTGAAATATACCCGCGCGGGCGGGCACATCCAGGTAGAGGCCTGGGAGGAGGACGCCAGCCGGGGCGGTCGCAGAGCCTTTTGCTTCCGCTGCGCAGACACCGGCATCGGTATGCAGCCGGATTTTTTAGAGCGTCTGTTTCAGCCCTTTGAACGCGCGCAGGATTCGACGAGCGGCAAAGTCGCTGGCACGGGGCTCGGCATGGCGATCACAAAGAACATCGTCGACCTGATGGGGGGCGACATCGCGGTGGAAAGCGAGCCGGGAAAAGGTTCGGTCTTTACCGTAACGCTGCCGCTAAAGCTTTACGACATCCCGCAAAGCGACGTCCCACGCGAGTGGATAGGCTGCCGCACCCTCGTCGTGGACATGGACCGGCAAGCGCGTGAAAGCGCGACCGAACTGCTGCAGGGGATGGGGTTGTCCGCAGAATCCGTCGCCGGGGGCAAGGATGCCGTCGAAAAGGTCACGCAGGCAAAGGCAGCGCTGGATCCCTTTGCCCTCCTGATCGTCGACTGGAAATTGCCGGAGATGGACGGCCTGCAGGTCGCGCGGCGCATCCGTCAGGCGCTGGGCCCGGATAGCCCCGTCATCATCCTGACGGCCAACGACGAAACGCAAATCGAAGGCGAGCCCGCACAGGCTGGCGTTGCTTGCATCCTGTCCAAGCCCCTGTATCGTTCGAAGGTCTTACAGCTGCTTAGCGGGCTGCTCCTTTCAAGGCCCATGCAAACGGAGGCGCCCCCTTTAGACACATCGGCGTTTAAAGGCTGCCGCGTCCTTCTGGCGGAGGACAACGACATCAACCGCGAAATCGCCCGGATATTGATCGAGGAAAGCGGCATATCGGTCGAGGAGGCCTGCGACGGCACGGAGGCCGTGCAAAAGTTTGCGCAAGCTGCGGCGGGGTATTACAACCTGATCTTCATGGATGTGCAGATGCCCAATATGGACGGCTACGCGGCCACCAGAGCCATACGCGCGCTGGACCGCGAAGATGCAAAAAAGATCCCCATCGTCGCCATGACCGCCAACGCTTTTGATGAGGACGTGCGCACAGCGCTGCGAGAGGGCATGGACGCCCACTTCGCCAAGCCCATCGAACCCGATAAGCTTCGGCAGCTCTTGGTCCGTTATCTGTTAAAGCAAGGCGCATCAGGGCCTACGCCTGAGCGTCCTTAAAACCCCGCTTCCAGTTCAGCAAAATCGCCGCCCGGCTGCTTTCAAAAGCAAACGGGCGGCGATTTTGATAATTAGGATCAGACGGTCGACAAATCCCAAGGCTCGTAAATCTTCGGCACGTCGCTGATGAGGCGCTTGGTATACTCCGCCTTGGGCGTCAGGATCACCTCGTCCGCGGTTCCGCTCTCTACAAAGCGACCGTGCTCCATGATGTACACGCTGTCGGAGATGTAGTAGGCCAGACCGATGTCGTGCGTGATGAAGATGATCGTCATGTTCGTCTCATCGCGCAGGTGCTGCAGCATATCCAGGATGGTGGCCCGCGAGCACGCGTCGATCATGGAGGTCGGTTCGTCCGCAAGCAGGATGCTGGGGCGCATCAGGAAGATGCGGGCGATCATCAGCCGCTGCATCTGCCCGCCGGACAGCTCGAAGGGGTACTTGTTCGTCAGCTCCGCGAACTTGAGGTTGACAAAGCCGCAGGCCTCCGTCATCATCTGAATTTTCTTTTCCTTAGAAAAGTGGCGGCCGCCTCGCATGTGAATGCAGTCGAGCAGCACGGTATCGATCTTGTTGAAAACGTTAAAGGAGGAGAAGGGGTCCTGAAAAATGGCCTGAATCCCCTGCCAGTACGCCTTCTTTTTCGCCCGGGTGCTGATGTCGCGCGGCTTGCCCTGAAAGTAGATCTCGCCCTCGGTGACGCTGAGCAGGCCCAACAGCATCTTTGAGAGCGTCGTCTTGCCGCTGCCGCTCTCGCCTACGATGCTGACCAGCTCACCCTGGCGAAAGGCAAAATCGACGTGGTCGACCGCAACAGTGGCCTTGGCGCCGCTGCCGAATACCCGGGTAACGCCCTTTCCGCTCAAGCACAGGGGCTTTTCCGCGATGTTTTCATTCTTCATCCTGATACAACTCCCTCAAGTGCGCCACGGAATGCCCGCAGCGGTATTTCCGTCCGTTTTCCGCGTCGATCATCGGCATGGCGTTCGCGCTGCACAGGGGGACTGCGTACTTGCAGCGTTCGGCGAAGCGGCAGCCTTGGGGCGGCTTTTTGAGGTTGGGCGGCGTGCCGGGGATTGCCGTCAGCTTATGCGCGCGCGTCCCTTCCTCCGGCACGAGGATGGACTTCATCAACCCGCGGGAATAGGGATGGATCGGGTCAAACACCATCTCCTTGGCAGTGCCTTGCTCGACGATTTGCCCCGCGTACATCACCATGATGTCGTCCGTCACGTTGTACAGCAGCGGCAGCTCGTGGGTGATGAAGATCATGGCCTTGATGAAGCCCTTATCCATCATCTCCCGCAGCATCTTGATGACCATCTTCTGGCTGGTCACGTCCAGTGCAGAGCTGGGCTCGTCCGCGATGAGCACCTTGGGCGAAAGGATGGTGGAAATCGCGATGACGACCCGCTGCTTCATGCCGCCGGACAGCTCGACCGCGTGCTTATCCAGCGCGCTTACCGGCAGGCCCAGCTCGGCGAAGCGGGCCTTGGCCATCTCCTGTATCTCTTTTTTATCGCGCTTGGGGTCGTGGGCGAGGATGACGTCCTGCACGAACCGGCTGATCTTGCGCGTCGGGTTCAGCGCGTTCATGGCCGCCTGGGGGATGTAAGCGATTTCGGTACCCAGGATGTTTTTGCGCACGTCGTCGGGCTTCATGCCCGAAATGTTTTTGCCGTCGATGATGATGTCGCCGCTCGTGTAGTGCAGGGGCGCGAAGTAATAGCCCATCAGGCTCAGCGCCAGGGTGGATTTGCCGCAGCCGCTCTCGCCCGCGATGCCGAGGCTCTTGCCCTCCTCGATCTTGAGCGATACGTGGTCCACGGCGTAGACGTCCTCGTGGAAACGGGTGATATACTTTGTCGTCAGATTTCTGACTTCCAACATGGTCTTGCTCATGGCCGCATCCTCCTTAGTCTCTCAGCGTGGGATTGAAGACCTGATCAAGCCCTGTGTTCATCAGGTTCAGCGAGAACGAGATGAGCGCGATGGTCAGGATGACGGGGAAATACGCCCACCACGATCCGTTCAGGTGCGCGGAATACAGCATGGCCCAGTTCATCATCAGGCCCAGCGTGGGCACCTCGGTCGTCTTCGGGCCCAGGCCCAATAGCGAAAGCTGCGCCTCGGCCAAAATGGCCGAGCTGATCTGCAGGATAAACGCCATCACCACATAGCTGGCGATATAGGGCAGGATATCCGTCAGGATGATGCGCAGCAGGCTGTGGCCGGACAGCTTGGAGAGGTTGACGTGATCGCGGTTTCTCAGGGAGATGACCTGCGAGCGCACAGAGCGCGTCGTCCAAACCCAGCTGGTAAGCCCGATGACCAACGCCACGGTGGAGGCGCCGCGCTGATCCTGCCCGATGGAGTAAGAGATGAGGATCAGCAGCACAAAGCTGGGGATGACGGTGAAAATGTTGGTGACGAACATGATGATGTCGTCTACGATGCCGCCCAAATACCCGGCGAGCAGGCCGAGCATCAGGCCGATGAGCGTCGCGACCGTGCCGGCGATCAGGCCGATGCGGATGGACGTGCCGCAGGCGGAGACCAGCTCCTTGAGCACGTCGCGCCCGAAGTTATCCGTGCCCAGCGGCAGCGTAATCGTATTGGCGACCTCCGAGACGTTGACGTAGTCGTTCTTCCCGACGGTCCCCTTTTCCGCCAGCTCGCCCGTCTCCGCGTCCGGCTGCATGACGGTCAGTTGGGCCGAGCCCGTGGCCGCATTCAAGCGCCGGTCGATGCGGGAGCAGGCGTTGCGCTGGGCTTTCGTCATGCCGGTGGGTCGCAGGGCCTCGTCATACCCCGCGTGCCAAACCTCAATCAGCGCGTCGGTGTCGGCTACGTCCAAGCCGCTGATGTCGATCCCCGCGGCGGAAAGCCAGCCCACCATGGTGATGCGGTCCTCATAGCTGAGCAGCTTGCCCATGCGCTTTTCGTCCGCATCGGGCAATTTGAACGTATTGGTGTCCGTATCGATGCTGTCGTACAGCGAGAAGTAGGTGCCGGGCCGGAGCAGGCCGTCGCCGAGGATCTCCAGCGGGTTGCCGGGGTTAAAGAGCGGGTAAATCAGCATGAGCAGCAGGATGAAGACGAATATGCTAAAGCCGGCGACAAACTTTGGGGAGTGAAATACCTGACGTAACGTATTTTTCATAAAATCTCCTCCCTTCAGTCGAACTGCGCGGCCTTGACGCGCGGATCGATAAAGCCGTAGATGATATCCAGCAGGAACGTGCAGATCAGCACCATGAACGTGATGATCAGCGTCGTCGCGGAGATCAGCGGGTAATCCCCCGCGGTGACCGCCGCATACATGGTAGAGCCCAGGCCCGGATAGCTGAAGATGATCTCCGCCACCAGCGCGCCGCCGATCATCGTGCCGATGGACAGCGCCAGGCCCGTCACCTGCGGTAGCATGGCGTTGCGGAAGACGTAGCCCACAATCGTGCGATCCTTGATGCCCAGAAAGCGCGCATACTTCACGTAGTCGGCGTTGAGCTCGTAGATGGACATGGAGCGCATGCCCACCGCCTGGCCGCCAATAGAGATGAGCACGATGGACCAGAAGGGCAGTTGATAATGCCAGATGACCGATTTAATGAAATTCCAGCTGAAATTGGGGATCATGTCGAACGAGTATCCGCCCGCCGTCGGCGCGATCCCCAGCTTGATGGCAAACACCACCAGCAAAATGACCGCCATGCCGAACGCGGGGATGTTGCTCATGAACAGCGAAACCGGCATGAGCACCTTGTCAAAGCCCTTGCGGATATAAGCGGCCAGCGCGCCCAGGATGTTGCCCAGCAGCCAGCCCACGATGATGGCCGGCAGCTGCAGGCAGATCGTCCACATGATCGCGCTGGAGATGATATCGGACACCGTGCGCGGATATTGGCTGAAGGAGACGCCCAAATTGCCGTGGAAGAGATTTTTGATGAAGATGAAAAACTGCTCGTACATCGGCTTGTTCGTGCCGAATTCCTCTTGATAGCGCGCGTAAACCTGCTGAATGGCCGTCGGGTCCGTGGAGCCTTGCAGGGTTTTGCCGGCGATGGCGGCCACGGGATCGGCGGGCATCAGGCGCGGCAGGGTAAAATTGACGATCACGGCGGCCACGAGCGTGATCAGGAACCAGACGATCTTTTTAACGAAATACTTCCGATAACCTTTCATGTTCCATTCCCCCCGATATGTTCTGCGCCGATCCACGTTCCTCGATAACGAGAGATAGGGGCGTGCCGCCAAGCGGCCTTGGCGGCATGCCCCCTCTCATCAAATGAGGTATTACGGATTGACAAGCTCCAGGTCGTACAGCGCAGCGATGCCGTAGCCATCGGTGCAGTCAGCCGGCGGAATGTTGCGGCCGTCGCCGTCTTCCGGGAAGTTGGTCCAGACGCTCTCGTTCACTGCGTGGAACACGGCCGGACGATACATCAGCGAGAAGGAGGGCACCTCGGTCAGGTAGATCTCGGTCGCCTCGGTGTAGAGCTTCTTGAGCTCGGCCTCGTCGGTCGTCAGCGGGATCTGCGCGATGATCTCGTCCGCGCGCTCGTTCTTGTACTGGCCGAAGTTGCCGGTCCAGTTGTTCTGCACGCCGATCAGGTCGCCGCCCATGAGCTGGCGCACGCGTGCCCACGGCATGGAGGGAGCGGCCGCGCCCACAGAGTACATGAAGATCTGGTATTCGGTCTGCTCCGGGTTGGTGAACACGGTCTGATAGATCGACCATTCGGGGTACAGGGTCGTGATCTCGATGCCGATGTTCTTACCGGCCGCGGCCACGATCTCCATGGCGGCCTGCCAGTCGGTCCAGCCGTTCGGGCAGCAGGCGTTGAAGCTCAGCTTCTTGCCGTCCATCTCGCGCCAGCCGTCGCCGTCGCTATCCACGATGCCGGCCGCGTCGAGCAGCGCCTTGGCGCCTTCGATATCGTTGCCCGACCACTGCAGGTCCTTCACGGCCGCCTGGTCGTACATCGCCTGCTCGCCCGCGGTCGGGTTCATCACGGAGCGCGGCACGTCGGCGAAGGAGGGGCTCTGGTTGGTCATCGCGTTGGCGATGATGGTGTCGTAATCGACGGCCATGGCGATGGCCTTGCGCAGATCCTTGTTCTGCAGCTCGGGGATGTTCATGTTAAACCACGCGGTCGGCATGGTCAGGCACACGCCGTAGGGCGCTTCTTCCATGTAGGTGGAAATCGGCAGCCCGTCCTTGAGCCACAGGTTCTGGATGTTGGGCAGGAACTGCTGGTTCACGTCGATTTCGCCGGCCTTGAAGGCGACCTCCAGGGCAGTGTTGTCGGCGTAGATGCCGTGCGCGATATACTTGGGCACGGGCAGCTTGCCCCACATAGAGGCGTCCTGGCCCCAGTAGTTGTCGTCGCGGACGAAGACGACCATCTGGTCGTTGGCAAAGAACCGGGTGTACGGGCCGGACCAGACGACGTCCTCAGCCGCGTCGTTCGCCATGGCCACGCCGTCGCCGTTGCAGCGCGTCTCCAGCGTCTCAAGCCAGGCCTTCTGCGCGATGAAAACGCCGGTCAGGAAGTCCTTGAGCAGCAGCGGGTTGACGGGCTTTCCGTCCTCCGTCAGCTTCGCCTTGATGAGCACGGTGGCGTCGTCGACCGCCTCGATGGCCTCGATATAGCCCTGATAGGCGACCGCGGCGGTGTTGCCCGTCACGATATCGATCTCCCAGGTCTTGACCACGTCGTGCGCGGTGACCGGGGTGCCGTCGGACCATTTGGCCGCCGGGTTGAGCTTCACGGTCACCTCGGTCAGCGCGTCGTTCCAGACGGGCTCGCCCGTCGCCAGCAGCGGCGTCATGGCGCCGTCCATGAAGTTGTACATGTACAGCGTTTCGAACATGATGGTGCGGCTGCCCTGCGCGTTGGCGGTGGTGCCCATCGCGTTGTTCTGGTTGGCGCCGACGGGGTTCCAGGAGTTGACCGTGCCCCACTGCTGGCCGCCGAAGTACAGCGTCTCGTTGCGGGGCAGCTCCGTGACCTCATCCGCCGCATAAGCCGTCAGGCCCATGGATAGAACCATGACCATTGCGAGGAAAAGGGCCGCGAGTTTCCTGTTTTTCATGTTGTCTCTCCTCCGTTTTTTTATTTTCCACAATCCGCTTTCAGCAGGATTGGGAGAATACGCGGGTCGCTCATCCGGCTGTACCCTCAGCCGTTTGGGAAAGTGGCTCAAAACGTAAACATTTTAAGTCACCCGGCATCGGCTGCTTTGAGGAACGATCTTCTTCCTCAAAGCTTCCGATGTCTCTTTTTATGCGTCGGCTCAAATCGCTTGCTTTCATTTTCACGGCCGCCCACCCGTCATGCGCCGGACTAAACCGTTTTCGTTTTTTAGAAAAAGAAAAGAACTTTTACTCTGCTTCCTCGGCTTCCGATTGCCCCATCAGATAGGTTCGTCCGTTTGTTCTTAGCCATATTATACAAAGCATTTTGAAAAAATGCAAGTCGTTTATCGATTTTAACATACGAAAATTCATTTTCGTAAAACGGAAAATTTTAGGCATGCCAAACCTTGGGTAAAGTCATATGAATTGTATCTCCCCAAGAGCAGGTTTGGTGTGCATGTTTCTTTGTAAAACGGCGCCTTTCGCTTTAGCGTTTGTTTTGTTGAAAATCGGGGCAAATTGTTGTATGATAGATGCGGCAAACGCATTACTACTTCATTCACGCTAAGTGAATACAAGGAGGTATCTTCCCATGGCGAACGTGACCAAGGAAATGTCCATCGGCGAGGTGCTGCGCATGAACCAGGGCACAGCCCGCATCTTTATGGAGTTCGGCATGCACTGCCTGACCTGCCCGCACGCGACCGCGGAAAGCATTGAAGAGGCCGGCGGCGTACACGGCATCAACGTAGACGAGCTCGTTCACCAGCTTAACGAATTCCTCGCCGAGCAGGAATAAGCCCGCTTTTCGCCTAGCCATCCGCCCGTGTCCGCGCGCCTGCGCAGCTTCGGGAGGGTGGCTTTTGATTTCCCAAAGAAAAAGCCCAAAACCCGAGTGCGGCGGCACGCGCCGCATTCCTTCCACAGGGGTTATCCACAGAAAAGTTGAAATTGTGGGCAAAATTGTGGATAACTTTGCACAGCCCTTCCACCCCCTCGCGCGTCCTTATAAACCAACCTTTTTCGCTCTTTATCCACAGAATCCACAAGAAAGCCTGCGGAACATGTGGAAAACGCCGCTGCTGAACTTGTGTAAAAAATAAAATGTGCGTTCAAGATTTTGTCCGATTTTCGGGCATCTTGCCGTCATGAGCATCCCCCAAAGAAAGACGCGGCGCATGCCTTGCGAAAACGCGGCGCGCATGCTATCATAAATAAGCTATATATAAAATGAAACCACTGTTGAAAGAGGGTCGCTCCTGATGGATATGAAACTTCGCATCGCATCGCTCGTGTCCGGCGCGCTCAAGGCGGGCTTTGACGCGGACGAGCCCGAGGCCGGCGCCATCGCGGACATGCTGGAAATCCCGCCGGACCCCGCCCTGGGCGACTACGCCTTCCCCTGCTTCCGCCTGGCCAAGACGCTGCGCAAGGCGCCCCCGATGATCGCCGCCGCGCTCGCCGAGCGGATCGACGCGCCCCATACCGCGCGCGTGCAGTGCGTGGGCGGTTACCTGAATTTCTTCCTCAACCGTGAAAACTTCGCGCGCGATACGCTCGCCGCCGTCCTGCAAAGCCCGGGCCGCTGGGGCTCGTCGGATGTGGACGCGGGCAAGACGGTCTGCCTGGACTACAGCTCCATTAACATCGCCAAGCGCTTTCATATCGGCCATCTGTCCACGACGATGATCGGCCACTCGCTGCGGCGCATCTACGACTTCTCAGGCTACAAGACGGTCAGCATCAACCACCTGGGCGACTGGGGAACCCAGTTCGGCAAGATGGTCTGCGCCTATAAAAAGTGGGGCAGCAAGGAAGACGTGGAGCAGCGCGGCGTGCAGGCGATGGTCGACCTGTACGTGCGCTTCCATAAGGAGGCCGAGGAGGATCCCGGCCTGGAGGACGAGGGGCGCGCCTGGTTTAAAAAGATCGAGGACGGGGACGCGGAGGCGCTCGCCATCTTCGGCTGGTTTAAGGACGTCACATTGAAGGATACCCAGCGCGTGTACGACCTGCTGGGCGTGACGTTCGACTCGTACGCGGGCGAGAGCTTCTATCAGGACAAAATGGCGCCCGTCATCGGCGAGCTGCGGGAAAAGGGCCTGCTCGTGGAGAGCGACGGCGCGGAGGTCGTCGACCTCGAAGACGCGGGCATGCCGCCGTGCCTCATCCTCAAAAAGGACGGCACCACGCTCTACGCTACCCGCGACCTGGCGGCGGCCTTTTACCGCAAGCAGACGTACGATTTTGATAAATGCCTGTACGTCGTCGCCTACCAGCAGGATCTGCACTTCCGCCAGCTGTTCAAGGTCATCGAGAAGATGGGCTACCCCTGGTACAAGGATATGGCGCACGTCTCGTTCGGCATGATCAGCTACGAGGGCCAGGCGCTGGCCACGCGCAAGGGCAACATCGTCTATTTGGAAGACCTGCTGCAGCGCGCGATCGACAAGGCATTGGAAATCATCGAGCAAAAATCGCCGGGCCTGGAGAACAAGGAAGAGGTCGCCCGCCAGGTCGGCATCGGCGCGGTTATCTATTCGGATCTGCAAAACAGCCGCATCAAGGACATCGACTTTTGCTGGGACCGCGCGCTCAACTTTGACGGCGAGACGGGCCCCTACGTGCAGTATACGCACACGCGCTGCTGCTCCGTGCTGCGCAAGGCCGAGGGGCTTGCCGCCGCGCCCGACTACGCCGCGCTGTGCGACGACGAGGCGCAGGCGCTGCTGCGGCTGCTGGCCCGCTTCCCCGAGGCCATCGCCGAGGCGCGCGAACGCAACGAACCCTTTATGGTGACGCGCATCACCACGCTCATCGCGCAGGCCTACAACAAGTTTTACTATGAGCACCGCATACTGGACGACGACCCCGCCGCCGCCGCCGCCCGCGTCTTGCTCACCCGCGCGACGCGCGATACGATCAAGACCGGCCTGTACCTCGTCGGCATCGAGGCGCCGGAGAAGATGTAATTTTCTGAAGCTTTCGAGGTCCGAAGCCTTCGCGGCTTCGGACCTTCAGACTGCCCGAAAACCCCAGTCGCTTAGCCGGGGCGTTTTCCGCAGTCAAATGCGCAGCTTTTATTGATCCTTCATTTTGCACGAGGCCGTTTACCAGAAAAATACCTTTACCACCAGCGCCAGGATGATCAGATGGGCGACGACGCCGTGGACGATATGCCATGCCATGCATTTCACCTCCGTTGCCTTGCGGTTCGGGGGCGTATCCCCCCTGCATACTATGGCGCGGCGCGCACAGGGGTGCAGGCGGCGCGAAAAAAGTAGGCAAGGCGCGCCTTTTATGGTACACTGTGTGCATATACCGGAGGTGTGAATATGGATCAACCCAGCGCCCGGGCGCTCTGCGCCCGCCTGCAATGCCTGACCGCGCTCGCCCACGTGCGGCGCATCCCCGCCGTCGCCGCGCTGGAAGCGCTTCTTCTCGAAGCCTCGCGGGAGCAGGTCGACACCGCCGCCTTCGCATCCGCCTATTGCGAGGCCTACCGCGCATGGCTCGACTGCGTAGCCGATGGCCTATCCGGCTTCGCCCAAGCCGCCCTGGACGCCGTCCTCTTCGAAGAGAGCGCGTTTGCCGCCCTGTGTGCCAGGACGCCTTACGACCGCCTGCCCTACAGCGTGCTGCGCGCAGGCGCGCGCGACCTGTGCGCGCTGGGCGAGCTGACGGGCATCGAGCCCGCGTCCTTTCTCGCCCTCGCGGCGCATGGCGGCGCAGACCAGGCCGTATTTCAGAATCTGCCCAGCTGGGAAATCGAAACCCCTCGCGCCGATGCGGACGCCCGCCTGGCGGGCCTGACGCTCTGCGCCGAGAAGATCGAAGCGTTCTCCGCCTTTTTCCGCCGCCACGGCACGGGCATTTTTGCCCGTTACGCCGGCTGCACCTGGGTAGGCGAGAGCGGAAAATATCCGCAGGGCCTTCGCGGCATCGAGCGGCCCGATCCCATCCGCCTGGAAGACATGGTGCTCTACGACCAGCAGCGCAGCGCGCTCGTAGAAAACACAAGGCTGCTGCTGGGGGGCCGTCTCGCCGCAAACGTGCTGCTCTACGGCGACAAAGGCACCGGCAAGTCGGCGACGGTCAAAGCGCTGCTCTCGCAGTTCTTCGAGGAGGGGTTGCGCATCGTCGAGGTACCGCTGCTGCACTTGACGCGCCTGCCCGTCCTCTTCTCGATGCTGCGCCGCCAGCCCGGCAAGTTCATCGTGTTTGTGGACGACCTCGCCTTTTCAGACAGCTGCCCCGAATACACCGCGCTCAAGACCGTGCTCGAGGGCGGATTGGAGGCGCGGCCTGAAAACGTCGCCGTCTACGCCACGAGCAACCGGCGCAACATCGTACGCCAGCGCTTTTCCGAACGGCAGGACGACGTCAACGAGCGCGACACGTTAGAGGAAAAGTTTTCTTTGGCCGACCGCTTTGATATCCGCCTCACGTTTACAGCCCCTTCGCAGGACGAATACCTGCACATCGTCAAAACCCTTATGGATGCGCGCGGGCTGAACGTCCCCTGGGAGGACGCACAGCGCGAGGCGCTCGCCTGGACGGTCAGCCACAGCGGTCGTTCCCCGCGCCTGGCGCGTCAGTTCGTCGATTCTCTCGCCGGCAGGCGCAGCTAAAAATGCCGCCCCGCAGAAGCGTTGCTTTTGCGGGGCGGTATTTATCTGCGCTCGGTTCTACCGAGTAAATAATCCACGCTGACGCCGTATAGGTCCGCGAGCGCGCATAGCACGGCCGGGGGAATCATCCGCTCCCCCGATTCGTAGTATGCGTACGTCCTGCCCGGCACGTTGATGCGCAGGCCCACCTGCGCCTGCGTCAGGTTCCGTTCTTTGCGCAGAGCTCGAATGCGTTCGTATTTCATCGCAATTCCCCTCCTTTCACCGTATCCGCTTACAGGAGAACGTCTTTTGCATGCCTTGATGTGAATACAACCGGTGTGGAATTAGCAGAATTTGTCTTTGTATGCCTACGTTGCTTGACATGAAACCAAAAGAAAAAAAGGAAGCCGCCTCGCTTCCTTTGGATTAGAAATAGATTTGATTTGGGACTGACACAAAATGTAGGCATTAAATGATAAAAGACCGAAAAAAGGCTTCCTGTACCTTTTTAATACCAGATTTCGGGCCAAAAATCAAGACGGAAAAGAAAAAGAACGGGGTTTACCGGCGCGGCGCGTCCGGCGGGATTCAGCGCGTCCTCCCCCGTCTCATGCAATTCTAATCGAGAGTCCCTTGACAGACAGCCCCTCCTTCCAACATAATGTAGGCATCCGAAAGCATGGCGGCCGCGCGAGCGGCAAAGGGAGAGACGATGGGAAAAACGAAAAATAGGTTGCGGCCCGCTCTTTTAGCGGGCATCCTGGCGGTGTTCGTCTTCTTTACGGGCATCCCCACGACGAAAGCGGATGGAGGCTTTTTCATGAACATCTTTTCAGGCGGCGCCCCGAAGTATACTTTGCTCGACGAAACCCACGACGCGCAGGGCCTTGAGCGGATAGAGATCAGCATGGTCTCCGACGCCATTGAAATTCTGGCGGAAGACCGCAGCGACGTCCAAATCACCTATCTGTGCAGCGACGACAACCCGGATCGCAGCCCGCGCGTCAGCGTACAGGGGGGTACGCTGCTGATCGAGGCGCCGCGCGATATGCGCGTCTTCTTCTCGCTGGGGTGGTCCGGCAGGTTGACCGTGCGCGTGCCGGAAAGCCTTACGCTCGCCTATGACCTGAACAACACGAGCGGCAGCGTCGACGTCGACGGCGTACGCATGAAGAGCGCGAAGGTCAACTGCGTCAGCGGCAGCATCCGCCTCTCCCCCGACCTCTCCGTACGCGCATCCTATGCCGACATCAGCAATACGAGCGGCTCGATCCGCGTCGCAGCAGCCGCCGAAAGGCTGCACGTCAACACCGTCTCGGGCGGCGTGCGCGCCGAAGGCGCGTTCGGCACCGTGGATGCCTCCACCACCAGCGGCGGCGTGCGCGTCGAATGTTGGACGGCGCCTTCGTCCGTCGACCTGGGGTCGGTCTCCGGCTCCACGCGCCTGACGCTCCCGGCGGACATCCCCGGCTTTGTGCTCGATACCTCCAGCGTATCCGGCAAGCTGCACAACGACTTTGCGCAAAATCCCTACGGCGATCGTTCGCTCGTCGTGCGCATGCACACCGTCTCCGGCGGCATGTACGTCATGCCGGGCGAGGTAAGTACCACTGAGCGGGATGAACCCGCCCCCGAGCGGACGAGCGGCGCCCCCAAAGAGGATGCCGGCGGGCAGCGGGTCTTCTAAGCCGCCTGTGATCTCACGCTTATCAAGATTCCATCAGCCCCGCCGCTATCCGGAGCAGGATAAGGATGTATAGTAGGTTTGAAGTAGAGGGTTTGAAGTAGAGGGTATATCTTCGGATATGCCCTTTACTGTATTTCTCCAATGTAGTTCAATCAGCATTTTCATCATGCTGAGATTCATGTGTTCGTCACCGGGCGTACAGATGAGTTACCACCAGCCGGAATGCTCCCTTACCCATTTCAGAAAGCGGACAGTCTAAAACGCGAAGCATGTCAATAAAGAATTCGTTGCCACGCGAATACCCTTCGTTTTTTGATTGAAATTCTTTGTAAATACCCGTATAATTGAGGAAAACGAGGTGATGAAGTGGCTGCTGCAAAGAAGATAAAAATGCTTTTAGTTGAACGCGAAATGACCCTTACAGATTTATCAAAATTGTTAAATAGAAGCTTGTCAACAATGAGTGGAAAAATGGCACGTGATAATTTTTCAGAAAAGGACTTGAAACAAATAGCCGATATACTCAATTATGATTATGAAGCTGTATTTACCGATAAAGAAACCGGAAAGCAGATATAAAAAGTCAGGAAAGGAGTGGAATCAATCCACACCTTTTTTGTTTTCCTCATATTCTCGCCGTTTTCCTAACGTTTCCGCCGTTTTTCATATCAGTCCAGACAGTACCCGGCAGTCACGGAAATACGCGGCGGGCCTGCAATTGACGCTTGCATCCGCGCGGGCGTTTCGATATACTGTGCGTATATACGCAAATGCCGTCGTTCGAGGGGGAAACGGGATGATTCAGACCCATGAAGAGGCCTATGCGTGGCTTATGCAGGCCCTGCCGGAGGCGGACGCCTTGTCCGCGGATGAGCAGATGCTGCGCGGGTTTGTAGAGCATGCGTTGATGCTGCGCGCGACCTGCCCTTGGTGCGGGGAATTGCCCGAGGATATCTTTCTCTCATACGTGCTGTTTCCGCGCGTGAACGACGAGGCGCTCGTAGCGCACCGCCGGGCGATCTATCAGGAGCTGTATCCCGCCATTTCGGGGCTGCACGGCTACGCGCAGGTGCTGGAGGTAAACCTGTGGTGCCTGCGAAAGGCCACCTACCGCTCTACCGATGCGCGCACGCTCAGCGCCCTAGGGGTCATGCGCCGCGCGTTCGGCCGCTGTGGGGAAGAGTCCGTGCTGCTCACCTGCGCGCTGCGCGCGGTGGGCATCCCGGCGCGGCAGTGCTATGCCCCTCGCTGGTCGCACTGCGACGACAACCACGCCTGGGTGGAAGCGTACTGGGACGGCGCTTGGCACTACACGGGCGCCTGCGAGCCCGAGCCGCGCGCGGACGAGGGCTGGTTTACGGCCGCCGCCTCCCGTGCGATGCTCGTTCACACGCGCGCATTCGGCCTGCGCGCCCTAGGCGGCGAAGAGATCCTGGCGAGCACCGCGCACTTCCTGCATATCAACCGGCTGAGCGCCTATGCGAAGACAGGCCGCGTCTGCGTGGCCGTCACGGTGGACGGCGCGCCGCTCGCGGGTGCGCGCGTCCGGTTTGAGGTCTTCAACATGGGCGAGCTGTACCCGCTCGCGACGCTGCGCACGGACGCGGCGGGCAAGGCGGCTCTAACGACCGGGCTGGGCACGCTGCACATCCACGTCACGGACGGCGTCCATTACGGCGTCGCCGTGGCGCACGTCCCCGCGCAGGAAGAGGTCGCCCTCGCTCTAGACTACGGTCCGCATACAGCCCCGGCAGACTATGCGTACGACCAGCGCGCGCCCGAGGAGACGCGGATGGCCGAGGCATCGCGTGGCGCCGCCTTTGCAGAGCGGTTGGCGCGTGCAAACGAAGCGCGCGCGGCGTACGAGGCCGCGCTGCGCCGTGACGGCGTCTATTGGGAGAAAGCGCGCGGCAATCACGAACAGATCGCCCGGTTCCTGACCTGCGCGGAGTTCACGCCGGAGGACAAGCGCGCGCTGCTGGATACGCTGACCGATAAGGACTTTTGCGACTGCACGGCCGATGTGCTCTGCGACGCACTGCGCTGCGCGCTGCCCCATCGCGAGCGTTTCCCGCCAGACATTTGGGCACAGGGCGTGCTCGCCCCGCGCGTGGGCAATGAAACGCTCTACCCGATCCGCTGCGCGCTGCGCCGCGAGGTGCGCAGCGCGCTGGGGGATCCATGCGGCGCAGAGGAGGCGCGGCGGTTCCTCGAAGCCCGCGTGCGCATCACAGACGACCCGGCGGAGGAGCTGTTCGGCGTAGCCAACGGACTTCTCGCCCTGCGCGCGGGCCGGACGGACGCCGTATCCTACGATACGCTGCTCGTCAACCTCTGCCGCGCGCTGGGCATCCCCGCCCGGCTGGACGCGGCGACGGGGCAACCGCTCGTCTATGCGCGCGGCGCATACAGGGCGATGCGCGAAGCGCAGGAAGCCGACGCCTCCTTGCGTCTCAGGGCCGCGCGGGGGGAGACGGTCGAGTACGGCGTACAGTGCACGATGGGGCGCCTAGAAGGCGGCGTGTACCGCACGCTGCGCCTGCCCGGCGATTGCGCCGGCGGGCGCCCTATCGCCGTACGCAGCGGAGATTACCGCCTCTTGACGGGCGCCCGGCAAATCGACGGCACGGTGCTAGTACGCGCCGAGCACTTTTTCGTCGGGGCGGGCGAACAGCGCGACGTGTATATCGCGCCCGCCGAACAGACGATCCGCGAGCGGCTGCGCGTCGCCGCCCTGCCCGACATCCAGGTGGCGACGCTTTCGGGGCGGACGCTGCCCCTGCGCCAGGGCCTCTTCGACGGGCCGGGCATCTTGGCGTTCCTCTCCCCCGGCGAGGAGCCCAGCGAGCATCTGCTGCTGGAGCTCTGCGCGCTTAACGCCGCACTCGCGCAGGCCGGCCTGTGCTTCGTGCTCACGCGCGCCGAGCAGCAAGCGATCCCCTCCCTGCAAAAAACGCTCCGCCTGCTGCCCCAGGCCCGCGTCTTCGTGCAGGCCGAGCCGCCGGAGGCCTATCACGCCGCCTTCAAGGTAGGCGACCGCAGGCTCCCGCTCTCCGTCGCCGTGGGGCGGCGGGGGCTAGGCCTCTTCGCCTTTGCCAATTACAACGTAGGCACGGCGCAGCTGCTGCTCGACATCCTGCGCGAGGATCCTACCTGACGCCGGTACAGGGTTGAAGCGGCACGTGTTCAGGTGGGTCCAGGCGTGTATTATTGGAGCCTACTCAAATGAAGCGGAATGTGATTGCCTGAAAACATTTCTTTTAGAAACCATTTGTCTCCATTCCCAGTTCGTTTGATTTTTCGCTTTTCATTTAGGATATAAGCGGGGTCTGTCTTTTCAAGCGTTTGTATTGCAGCATCAATGCGGCTGTTTTTCTCGCAGACATATTCCGGATATCTGCTGCAGATATAGTTAAGGAGGTCTTCCATCGATGTCAGGTACTCCTTAAGTCCATTACAGAATTCGTAAGTGATTAGTTCATAGATAGCCAAAGCACAATCTTCCAGATTCCAGAATGCATAAAAAGGAAAGCCTTCCACACCTTGTTGCTGCGCAATCTGAATCGTTCGTTCCTCCATGCTGCTGATGAGTGGATAGACTGCTGATAAATACCAATGCCCTCCAGCCTCAACAAACCAAACGCCTTTATTCGCCATTTTATACCGTGCTCGCTCGCCTAAGGGTGTCTTTTGTGGAGGAGCCCATTCCCCGAAGTATTCGGGTGACTCTTCTGCGCCAAAAAAGGCGATTTCAAGAGCCTCTTCTTCCAATTCGGCACGCTCATCCTCTTTTGCCAGGTGCTGCCGGGAGCGGCAAAGCTCGTATTCGACCGCAAACCGACCATGATGTGCGTCAAAATAGCACACTCCATTTATCTGCACGCAGAGTGAGAGTAGCTCATGCGAGAATAAGCGCAAAGCATCCTTGTAACCCGCAGCATATAAGGAATCACAGCTTTTTGCGCCCAAACGAAAAAAAACAGTTGTGTCCACACGATAACATCCAGGCGCAACGGTCTCCCATGCGAGCGGATCACCCCAGTGATCCCTATCAAAAGGGATGGGCAGAGGTGGGACCGTTTCGATTTTTTCCTTGATCTGTATTCTGCATGTCTTGTTCATAAGGATACCCCTCTCTCTCGTTGTTTTTAATACGGCTTTTTGCCGTATTTTTTTGTGCGTTTTATACTCTGTCTCATTTTCACAACCAATTGTATCAGATAATCGAATTACAATCAAGAAAAAGAGCAAAATATGAGACAAGCAATGAGAGGAAAGCATCATGAATAAGCCACGTGGAGAAAACGGAGAAAAGAGCTTCGTCTCACGACGGCTACAGGAGCTGAGGCGAAGCAGAGGCTTGAGCCTACGCGCTATGGAAGAAGAGCTCAAAAGCAGAGGGCTCCCTCTCGATCGAAATATTCTTAACCGTATTGAAAAAGGAGAACGGCATGTAACCGATATCGAGCTACAAGGGTTATCTCGTTATTTCGAAGTTTCCTATGAAAAGCTTCTTGATGAACCGGACAAGCCGGAAAGTTGAGGTTGCGCGTATGCCAAAGGTCCAGCAATCGACGGGGCGCAAAAATCTGGTGGGGTTGCGGCTGCCGCTTTTGAGAAAGGAGCATCATCTGTCGCAGCATGAATTGGCCGTGCAACTACAAAATATCGGACTGGACATCGATAAAAACGTCATCACGCGCATCGAGAATCAGCAACGATTTGTCTACGATATCGAGGTAAAAGCCATTGCAAAATTGTTCGGCGTCTCCTATGACTATCTGATTGACGGTGTGACATAAACGAAAATCAGCGCCTGTCTATGTGACAGCGCTGATTTTTTGATATGGGCGAAGCGTCGAGGCGCTCACAACCCCGCCTCTAAAAGGATCCTGCGGGCGGCCTGTTCGGCGGTCCAATCCGTGATGTCGATCCTTGGATAAGGAAGCCCGTCAAAGGCTTTTCTCGATTGGCTGAGCGCTCTTTCGATGCGCTCCGCGCTTCGGTTGTCCATATGCATTCTTCGGATGTGCTCATCTTTCGCGCACCAAAGAAGATAGGGCTTGAAAAGATAATCCGATACGGAAATCTGATTCATGACGTTTTCGAACACTTCTCTTCTTCTTCCGTGAAATCCATATGAAAAGATCACGGTTTGAACGATCGGGCAATTGAAGTAATTCAGAATCATGTCCCCTATGTTTTGAGAGACAGTCGGAATCGTATCGTCGTTTAAAACAAAGGGGTTCATCGCCCTGCAGGGATCGGAATCGACATACGCGCAGTTGGGTAATATCCGGACGATTTCCTTACATATCGTGGTCTTTCCGATCCCGTTGGGGCCGCATAAGAAGAGTAGGTTCTTCATTTCTATAGCTCCAGCTTCATATCGCCATCCTTGATCAGGCCCGTCTTGCGCATGGCGATGCAGATGGCGAGCGATAGCGCCGCCGGCAGCGCGATGTGGAGCGCCAGGATCTTCATGAGCACCACCCCGGCGCCCGAGGCCTCTGCCATCGACTTGAACGTGCCGATCTGGCCGACCAGACCCGCCGTGCCCATGCCCGCGAACACGCCGTAATTACGCATATCGAACAGCGTCGTCGCAAAGGGGCCCAGGATTGCCGCCGCCAGCGTCGGCGGCACGAGGATCAGCGGATGGCGCAGGATGTTGGGCACCTGCAGCATCGACGTGCCCAGGCCCTGGGCGACAAGGCCGCCGATGCCGTTTTCCTTATAGGAAGCGACCGCAAAGCCCACCATCTGCGCGCAGCAGCCGACCGTCGCCGCGCCCGCCGCCAGCTGCAAGCCCAAGCCCAGCTCCGTGCCCTCGGGGGCGACGAAGATCATCGCGCAAAGCGCGGCGGAGGAGATGGGCGCCGTGAGCGCCAGGCCGACGACCACCGAGACGATGATGCCCATGGGGATAGGCTGCATGCGCGTGGCCGTATCGATGAAGCTGCGCAGCAGGCCCATCAGGCCGTTGACCGCGGGGCTGCAGACGACCGCGACAAGGCCGCCTACGATGATCGTGGCGGAGGGAACGAGGATGATGTCCAGCTTCGTCTTGCCCGCGATGAAGTTACCGGCCTCCGCTCCCAACACCGCGGCGATGAAGCAGCCCAGCGGCGCGCCCAGCTCGTAACCGATCGCGCCGGATACGGCGGACGTAAACATCGCCAGCGGTGCCACCTTCATGCCCCAGGCGACCGACACGCCGATCGCCGCGCCGACCACCGGGCCGGACTTGGCGACCGCCGCGAACTCCGATAGCTTCGCAAGGCCCGGGATGAACTGGCCCAGCTGGTCGAGGATCGTGCCGATGATCAGGGTAGAAAACAGGCCCAGCGCCATCGCGCTGAGCGCATCCAGACCGTAGCGCTTGAACAGCCGCGCGCCGAGGCTCTTCTTCTCGGTGTTTTGCATGTGCACACACTCCTTTGCTTGCAAGACATTATACCGCATGTCAATGCAGGTGTAAAGACATCTGTTTTCTAAAGTTTGGGCCTCGTTTTTGAGTAAACGCCCCGCATGCTCTCATCTAACTTTGGACAATAAGATTTGATTCATCCTGTCAAAAATCCGTATGGGATTCCTCCGAAAAAACAAGGCTTTGATATTGTCTGGGCGTGTAGGAGGAATAGCGGCGAAAGACCGTAGAAAAGTAGCTGCTCGTATTGAAAGAGAGCGCCATCGCCGTCTGGGTGATCGAATAACCGCGGGCCAGCATCCGTTTTGCGCGTGCGATTTTGCACATGTTGATATAGTGGTTGGGGGTGATGCCCATCTCTTTTTTGAATTTGATCTTAAAATAGGTAAGAGATAGTCCCGCTTCCCGCGCCAGATCATATAGGCTAATCTCTTCTGTAATATGATGATGGATGTATTTGGTGACAGCGGTGATGATTTCATCCTTGGGCGCGGCCTCGACGCTGCCCGCAATCTCCAAGATACGATGAAGAAACAGCACCAGCTTCGCCTGACCGTACTGATACTCCGCCTCATTGTTCGATTGCAACAAGTGAAAAGAAGACGCGAGCGTCTTACAATGCTCGAGGCTGCCGTGGCAAAGCTGCGTATGCAGACGGCGGAGCCGTTCGCATAAGCATGCGCCGTTCGACGCTGCGAGCCCCAAAAACTCCCCTTGCGATTCGACCTGTACGCACAGATGGTAAAGAGCGCATTGATAATTGGGCTTGATTTGAAACCAGTAGGGTTCAGGGGCGTACATGATGAAGATATCCTTGGGCATCATCGGATATTCCGTGCGTTCCGTGCTGATGATCGCAGAGCCGTTTGAGACGAGCACAATGCTCAGCATCCCCTCGGCGACGTGCTTATCCATGACGACATTGGATAGCGGTTCACTGATATAGCACAGCGCATGTGCGCCGTCGATCAGGCATCGCTTCTCCTTTTTAGCTGTTTCCACGGCGACCTCTCTTCTGCATAATCGGTATTCAAAATCGTACTGCAAATAAAAATGGATGACTTTCGCACACGAGGTTTGGTATAGTAGTTTCAGTTACAGAATCACGAAGGATTCATGTGTAAAACCATTATAAAACAGATTAAACGATTGTTCAATTATTCTCTATAATATCTGAAAAGATTTTTGATTATCTCTTTATTTCTTCTTAAATGTCGGTATAGCCCGTAACTCCGGGCTTTCCCGGCTTTCTGTATATTGGAAGAACCTCACATATACCCCCATAACCGCTCATGTCTTTGCTTTGAAAAGTAGTAGATTGAGTA
The DNA here is from genome assembly GCA_023404715.1 of Bacillota bacterium. Lineage (GTDB taxonomy): Bacteria > Bacillota > Clostridia > Christensenellales > Aristaeellaceae > Beduinella. Next base: position 61,619 of record JAEYAR010000085.1, read on the forward strand.
GTAAAACACCATCTTACTACTATGCTGCAACGTCCATTCCAGTGTCCAGGCGGTCCATTTCTGCCTTGGCCGAATCGAAACTGGCGTGGGCGTAATAGTTGAGCGTCATGACGATGTTTGCGTGGCCCATGATGTATTGCAGCGCCTTGGGGTTCATGCCTGCATTGGCCTTCTTTGTGCAGAATGTATGTCTCATGGTGTGAGGGGTCATTACCTTCGGCAGCGGTGCCTCATGGCACTTGTTGTACTTCTTCAGCAGGCACTTGAACATGGCATCGTAGTTTGCCGCCGTTTTCGGCAGGCCGTCCCGGTTCAGGAACAGGAAATGCGCGTATCCATCAATGATGATAGGCTTGGCACCCTTGCGGTTCTTTAAGGCACGTTTGAACGCTTCACTGGCTGCTGCGGTCATTGGTATTTGCCTGATGCCGCTTTCCGTTTTAGGTGTCTCAATGTAGAAGCCGTCCTCTGCGCTCCGTAAAAGCTGATGGTCCACTTTGATATAGCCCTTTTCAAAGTCTAAGTCGGTATCGGTCAGTCCGCAAAGCTCGGAGATACGAAGCCCTGTTTCCAGCAGAATTACGATCTCGTCATAATACTTCTGATAGACCGTATCTCCCTGAATGAAGTCCAGGAGTTCCTTTTCCTGCTCCGGTGAGAGCGGCACCTTGGGTTCCGTGTCATCATTCAATACCTCGTTGATGTTGAAATCAAACGGATTTTTACGCAGGCAGTCGTCTTGGACAGCCAGGAAAAAGGCAGCTTTCAGGGAACGCTTGTGGTTGCTGATGGTATTGAAGGCTATCCCTTTTTCCTGCATACGCAGCGCCCATTCTTTGGCGTCGGACAGCTTCACATTTTCAATACTGGCTGCCCCCAGCTTATCCTCAGAAAGAAGGTTCATGAGCTGTTTGCGCCCTTTTTTGGTTCCCCGCTTCACGTTGCCCCGCTGCCGGATATACTTGGCATAAAGCTGGCAGACCGTCATTTTCTTGCCGATGGTGTCTATGCCGTCGTCAAGGTCCTTCTGTATCTGCTTAATTTTTTCACGAAGTGAAAGGTCAGCCCGTTTTCCAGCAGGGATTTTGTCCGTAGGGACCAGTTTCCATGAGTAAACAAATTTTGGTTCTCCAAAGGCATCGGTATATTTATATTGGTATCTTCCATCTGGTCGCTGGCTCTCTCCAGACTGCAAAATACGGTTTTTGCTGTCTCGTCTTTTTTCTGACATATTCGTCATGCTCCTTTCATGACGGATAGAGCCTTAATATGCTAACAAGATTATAGCACATGTAAGGCCCGTCTGCATTTATATCACGTCCAATCCATCTATTATTTTTTCAAAGTGCTTGCGTTTAATCTGAATCCGGTTGCCGTTCAGAATGACCCAGCCAGCACTTGGATTTTCCTCAGCAAGTTTACGCAGCTTATTTTCGCCGATGCGAAAGTATTTTGACGCTTCTTCAATCGTGAGTGTATATTTCTCCCAGATGGGTACATCAGTAATCATAATGTAACCTCCTTCAGAAAAAGAAAAAGCCGCACCGATAAAGTCAGGGCCGTCGTAACATAACGGCATAAATCGGTGCGGCTGTCTCTGTTCTATATGAAAATTTATTCCCGCCGTATTTGCCACGCCCCCCAGCGGTGCGCCGGTTCCGGCGCGAGGGGATATTGCAGGCCGCCCCTGGCGGGGCTGTCATAACTCCACAGCGTCGTTTGTAACGTGCGCCGCAGGGTTCCCCCCAAGTCTTTAGGGAGCCGTGAGGAAGTGTCATTATCCCCCGCGCTGTCATCGCGCCCGGTGTGCCTCACCGGGTCTAAGGCTTGCGTGGATCGCTCAAACAGCTTGTCCTTCACCTCCTTGAAGCTGTCGTCCTGGCGGCGCGCCTTATGCCGCTATCACGCGGGTTTTGTGCCTGCAATACCGTCTATTCAGTTGTCATGGTTCAGGGAAGAACGGGGAAAGCATGTCCTTCACCCTTCACATTTTTTAAGGCGGTTTCGCACCCTGTTTTTCCCAATAAGCCCAAATTTTTTTGAAGTTTTTTTCTGGCCTTGGTGATGGACTTGGAGACATTCTGATGGGTCACGCCCTCCGCCGCAGCGATAGCCTCCACGCTCATTCCCTCCACGCACAAAAGCCACAGGCGGCGGTACTGCTTCTGTGTCAGGCAGCTTCGGATCTGCACCATCAGGAGGGCGCATGTCCGGGCGCGCTCCGCGTCAGCTTCAGCCTCGGCCAGCTTCTGAAACAGCTCGTCTTCCACAGATGGGGCAGACACAATCAGGTCCAGGTACTCGTCCGCCAGGGGGAGGCCATTGTCATAATAGCTGCGTCCTGATTTTTCCATCGTGTGGTAATTGCTGTCCGACCAGTGTTTCCATTTAACAAATTCCTCATCACTGGCAAAGTCGGCACGGGTCAGCCGGGCCGGACCGGTCACGCTTATGTAGACAATGGCATTTTTCTCACGCTTATTCAGCGCGTAATCACTTTTTTTATCAAACATTTTCCTTTCCTCCGTTTCGATTTTTGGGTTTGAGCAATCGAAACGGAGGCGGCGGGGAACGACAGCGGTAGAGGCCGACAGAACCTGGCAGGAAATGACAAGGAAAAAGGCGCGGCTGCCTGTCAGCAGTCGCGCCTTGTCCACCAGCTAAGTATCGCTTGCCGGTTCTTGGTGGTTCGGAAGATTTTGGAAAGTATTTTGTCGGTGAAAAAAGCGCCGCAACTCTCCCAATAAGAGCTGCGGCGCTTTGCTGGTGATTCTGGTTTTTCTTGTATCGTTTGACCCTTTCCATCTGTCATTCCCCATCTTGCAGGGAATGGCATAAATGTCCTTAATTGGCACATTCCCCTTTTTTGCTTGATAGGGACAAGTATAAAGGGGGAAAAGGTCAAGTTACGGTTAGAACCGGGTCAAAATGTGGTTTGTTTCTGACGATAGATGACATGATTTTTACTTTTTCTTAAAACGATAGCCTACCTCTCGGACGGCTTCTATCGGAGCGGTTTCACCAAGCTTTTTCCGAAGGCGTTTCATTTCACATACAACGCTATTTTTATTGCCCATGTACGGTTCGGCCCACACCTGTTCATAAAGCTGTTCAAAGGTAAATACACGCTCCGGGTGGCTCATAAACAGGTTGAGCAATTCGTATTCTCGATAGGTTAGTTCCAGAGGTCGTCCGCTTATCAGAGCTTGTCGGGTATGTCGTTTTATTATCAGGTCGTCATGGGCTACAATGGAATAGGCCCGCGTTTTTAGATGGTTCAGATCACAGAAACGGCGCAGAAGGGCATAGACACGAGCAAGACATTCCTCTGTTTCAAAGGGTTTTGTCAGATAGTCGTCAGCACCTACTTTGAATGCCTCCAATTTGTCGGCCAACGCCGATGATGTGGAAAGAATCAAGATAGGCATGGGCTTTAAGTCCCGCAAGGTCTTTAGCAGTTCCATGCCGTCATTTTCGGGGAAACAGGCGTTGAGGATAACTAAATCGTATTCCTTACTCGCCAGCTCCGTCAGCCCTTCCCGGACAGTCAGGGTGTAATACGCATCTGTGGTTTCGCTGTCTACGTTGTATTTGATGTCCTTGCAGGTCTGTAAATCATGGTCGATGATTAAAACTCTGTTTTTTCTCATTTTTTTCTCTTTACTCCAAAATAAAAACTCAACTGACTATTTTATGAAAACTGGCTGTTATAAAGAGCTGCATATTTTCTGTTCATTAACATTAGCTCATCATGATTTCCGATTTCTTTTATATCTCCTTCCTCCATATACAAAATCATATCGGCGTCACGGATAGTAGAAAGCCGGTGAGCAATGACAAAGCTGGTACGGCCTTTCATAAGTTGCGCCATGGCACGCTGAATTAGAACTTCCGTATGGGTGTCTACATTACTTGTTGCTTCATCCAAAATCATAATTTCAGGATTGGAAGCGATGGCACGGGCAATGGTGAGAAGCTGACGCTCGCCCTGCGAAATATTTTCTGCTCCCTTTGAAAGCTCCATATCATATCCACCGGGAAGTGTTTTTATAAAATTATGTGCATAGGCAGATTTTGCCGCAGCAATGATTGTGTTTCTATCCATATTTTCTTCCGCATAACCCAGGTTATCGGCAATCGTTCCTTCAAAAAGCCATGTGTCCTGCAAGACCATACCAAAACGATCCCGCAATTCTTCTCTTGGCATATCGCATATGTTTACACCATCTACCATGATAACACCGCCATCTATCTCATAGAAACGCATCAGCAGATTGATAAGAGTGGTTTTGCCTGCGCCGGTGGGACCGACAATAGCGACCTTTTGACCAGGCTCCACTGTCAAATTCACACCGTTCATCAACATGCGGTCAGACGTATATCCGAACTGAACATTTTGAAAAGTTACACTGCCGGAACAATCTTTTGGAATGATACCATGTTCTGCGTCTGGCAATTCTTCCTCTGCATCCAGCAAAGCAAAAATTCGATCTCCTGCGGCTTTTGCCGCGCCGAAGCTTCCCGCCATACCAGCCAGAGAAGAAAATGGTTCGGCAAATCGGCGGGTATATTCCAGCATAGCCTGCACATTTCCCACGGTAATAAAACCGCCGATGGCACGCAGACAACCGATTGCGGCACAAACCACATAGCCCATATCATTTACGAAAGTTGTGATCGGACTAACTGCTCCTGCAGTTGTTTCTGCCTTATAGGAGCTATTTTTCAATTCCTCATTCAAAGCAGAAAAACGCTGTTTTGCTCTGTCCTGATAACTAAAGGACTGAACTACCTGTTGACCGTTATACATCTCTTCAATATATCCGTTAAGCTGTCCCAAAAGTTCCTGCTGCTTCCCATAATGCTTGCTGCCGGATTTCATCACACCTGCTGCGCTAAGTAGTGACAGCGGCACCATAATAATCGGAATCAGTGTCAGTTTCGGGCTGATTGCCAGCATCATGAGCAAAATTCCGATTGCGGTAATCACCTGTGTAACGATAGAGGTAAGATTTTGACTGACGGTATTGTTGATGGTATCTACATCATTGGTTATCACACTGAGAATGTCGCCGTGTGTATGTATATCATAGTAATTTAGCTTCAATCGATGCATTTTGTCACCAATATCGCTTCGGATTTCACGCATTGCATTTGCAGTAATCTTTGCCATGTGAAATCCCTGCAAAAAGGCAAAGAACTGTGAGACCAGATACAGACACACTAATGCCGCAAGCAGCCAAAGAATATTTTCCCAATAAAATACGCCATCCCTGATACTGTCAAACAGGGTCGTTGTGACTTTACCGATAACAAATGGAGCCATAACTGTAAAAATCGTGCTGGCAGAAGCAAACAGCAAAACAAAGAACAGCCGCAAACGATGGGCTTTCATATATCCAAAAAGCCGTTTGAATGTATGGTTTTTCATGTCAGACGGCCTCCTTTCCCAACTGTATTTCTGCTATCTCACGATAGAGAGGACAGGTATTCAGTAGTTCTTTATGTGTTCCCTGACCGACAATCATTCCGTCGTCAACCACTAAAATGCGGTCTGCGTCTAAAATAGTGCTGATTCGCTGCGCCACCATAATGATTGTTGCACTTCCCATTGCAGCCTTCAGGTTTTTGCGTAGATTTTGGTCTGTTTTCATATCCAAAGCCGAAAAGCTGTCATCAAAAACATAGATTTCCGGCATTTTCATAATAGCTCTTGCAATCGCCATGCGCTGACGCTGACCGCCAGAAAGATTCGTTCCGCCTTGTGCGATCCTGTCATGATACCCGTTTTCCTTTTTCATAATAAATTCCCCGGCACACGCAATCCCGGCTGCTGACTGCCAATCCTGATCCGTTCCATCGTTTTTTCCAAAATTCAGATTAGAAGCAATATCACCTGAAAACAAAACATTCTTCTGCGGGACATATCCAATCAGGGAACGAAGATCATCCACTGCATATTCTTTAGCGTTCACGCCATCAATCAGAATTTCCCCAAACAAGGGATCGTACAGGCGTGGAATCAGTTTCAGGATACTGGATTTGCCTCGTCCAGTTCCGCCAATAATTGCAGTGATTTCTCCCGGATGCGTTTTAAAGCTAATGTCTTTCAAAATTGGCTCCGGCGCTCCGGGATATGCAAAGGTCACATGACGGAATTCTACCGTAGAGCGGAGCGGACGCTCCTGCAAAGGAAATGCTCCATCCCGAATACTTGTTTCAGTTTCCAACACTTCTGCTATACGCCCTGCACAGGCATACGCGGTAGGGAACATCATGATAACAAGGGTCAACATCATAACTGACATCAACACCATACTGATATACTGGCTGTTCGCTACCAAAGAACCGACTTCCATGGTGCCCGCTTCCACATAATGTGCGCCAAGACCTAAAACCGCTGCTGTTGTTACTCCGAAAATCACATTGATGACCGGCAGCAAAAGACTTGTAATCCGCCCCGATATCATTGCTGTTGCAGCATAATCGGTATTTGCTTCACCAAAACGGCGGCTCTCGGCCTTTTGTTTATTGAAAGCACGAATGACACGAACTCCCTCCAGAGATTCCAGAAACAATTGATTGATTCTGTCAAGCTTCTGCCTGAGCTTGATCGAATAGCGGGAAGCAAACAAAATAACAATGCCGCACCCAACCAATAACACCGGAATTGCAACCGTAAGGACGGAGCTGACCTGACCGCCGGTAGCAGCGGAGAAAATCAGGCCGGCTACCGCCATCATAGGCGCAAGAATACCAATACGCAAAAGCATAGTAAGGAAATTCTGAACATTTGTAATATCCGAGGTGCTTCGTGTAACTAAGCTGGCTGTCCCAAATTTATCAAGTTCGGCTGAAGAAAAGCTCTGCACCTTTTCAAAAACCTGTCCGCGAAGTGTTGCCGAAAAATCCGTAGAAATACGGGAAGCGATTCGTACAGACAAGAAATTGACAATACAGGCAAGTGCGGTAACGCCAGCCATCACAGCGGCAAGTATGAAAACTGTGCTGCGTGAGGAATCGGTTACTCCGCTGTTAATCATTTGGGCAAGCAGCGATGGCAGCATCATCTCCACCACCGCGGACAAAAGTACCAATAAAGAAAGCCCTAATACCTGTCGGCTGTTTAGCCTTACTTTTGAAAAAATTGTTTTCATTATTATCTCCTTAATTTTGTAAAATTGGCTTCGTCAAAAACTGCCATTCACAAAAACGTTTTTTCATAAATTCATCATTGTACCGCTGGTCAATTGTCTGCTCCAATACATTTGAAGGAGGAATGTCGAAATGCCGACCGCTCCATCGGCAAATTGCCGCAGAGGTCAAAAGTATATCGACAGCCATAATTGCTGTGAATATGGCACAGCCAACCTTCCAAGTCTTTTTTTCTGCCTTCGATAAAACGACTTCTATATATGGAACAATAATAGAAAAAGCCATTCCCACAATCCCCCATACAAGGGACATTTGAAGACTGACGTGCCCGCGTATATTAAAAAAATGGTTAGAGTAATTCCAAGCTCTCATGGAAAGTCCAAATTCTAATAGCAATCCGCAAAGAAGTTCAAGGGAAAAACCCATCAAAACGTATAAAGTAAATTGAATCCATTTACTTTTGCGATATAGTATTGTATACCCAACATAACAGCCAACAGCGCCAATTCCGTATATAATACAGAACGGACCCAACAATGAAACCACATGAGTTTCCCAATGACCATATTTGAAAACGCAAAACACTCCCTCTAAACCGGTTCCAGCCAAACTGCCTGCAATATAAAGCCAGAATAATTTTGAATATGTAATTTTAGGAGGTATGCTATATAATACATTAAATTGTTTTATGCACGGTTTACTCATTTTCCTTATTCTCCGATTCTAATATGGAAATACAGATCACACCATTTTTATGTAAATGTTGGAGAAAAGCAATTCCAAGGGGAACCCCAAATAATCCAACAATCCCAAAGAAATGAAGTCCGGTCAGCATGGAAGCAAAGGTTATTACCGGATGAAGCTGCATTAGATGCCCCACCAGTCTTGGTTCCAACATATTACGAATAACAGTTATAATCAGATATAGCAGCAATAATTTGCATCCAAACGCAATATTGCCCTGTATAATTGCAATTACAGCCCAGGGTATCAGGATTGTTCCCGTCCCCAATACCGGTAGTATGTCAAGCATTGCCACAATCAGAGCAAGGAGTGCTCCTCTTTGAATATGCAGCAGCCAAAATCCAATCCAAAGTTCCAGAAATGTAACCGTAAAGATTAGAACATAAGAAAAGATGCATTTAGGAACTGTTTTTCCAAAAAATCGGCGAAATTCCCGTAAAATAATTCTACGGTTTTCTGGTATCAATTTTGTTAGAAAATTCCGGATTGTTTCAAAATCTGTGGCGATAAATACAGTTGCTATCAATGTAATGATTGTTTTCATAAATACGGAAGGAAGCGAAACAACTATACTGCCTAAAACACTCAAAATATTAGAACAAATTTGTAAAACACCGTTACCCAAAACATTAAACAGGGAATCAATCGTAGTTTCTAACGCTGCACCGATTACAGGATCAATGGAGGCTACCAGATTCTCTATCCAGGAAAATAGATACTCCAATCCCGGCAGTATGTCGAGAGTAAAAATGGACGGAAGCTTTTCTGCAATGCTTTTCAATCCAGAAGCAACTCCACTTCCACATAGCGCACTAATTCCAAACGCAGTCACTGCAAACAATGCAGTTAGTATTGCTGCCGATACCACACGGGGAATACGCAGTTTTGCATGCAAGTAAGTGATAGGAAAATTCATCATCCATGCAATTAAAAATGCAAGAACAAAGGGGAGCAGTACGGGCAACAAATACTGATAGCTGAGTAAACAGACAACCAGGATTAGTAACCAATAAACCACATGAATGATGGTTGCACGCTCCCGATCTACCCTTTCGGTCTTTTTTATCCTACTATCCATTTCTTCCCCTTTACGTTGCCAGTGTAATCCTGGACAGACAGAAAAACAGCTTGCCCAAAGCATATTTCTGTAAATTCAGATAATCTGCTGGCGATATCCTTCCTCCATAGTTTAGAACCTCCATATCTCCGCCTGCGCCACGGATAAAAATACCAGATTCAGTAAAACCATTTTTGATATAAAACCTTTTTCTGGAAATACGCTGCTCATTATTTTCAGCGCAGTTATCCAGGCGTTCAATTAATAAGACGATTTTTTTGTCTGCAAATAACTTGAGAACTTCCTGTATAATTCTGCTGCCGGTTCCTCTGCTGCGAATTTCTCCAGATACTGCTAAGTAATCTACCATAACCATATTTTGGTATGGAACAACCGCAACAAATCCGAGTGGAATATTTTTTTCTAGTGCTATAAAAAGCTGGGATTTTCCGCTCTTTACTGAATGCCTCAAAGCGAAGAATGGTTTTCGCTCCCGCCGTGGGAAAGCCTCTAAATAAATTTCTTTAACTTTTGTCCATTGATTATTACAAATTCTTGTAAATTCCATTTCATTCTCCTTTATTGTCATTTCTCTTTTCATAGGGTATAATACTATGTACAGTAACTGTACGGTCAAGGAGTGATTGCATGAAAAAAGAAAAATATTTATACTCGACAGGAGAATTTGCAAAATTGAACGGGATCAACAAGAGAACACTCCATTATTATAACGATATAGGTTTGTTTTCGCCGGAGGTCCAGGGAGAAAATGGGTATCACTATTACACCTATTTCCAAACCATCTCATTGGAGCTGATTCTGGTTCTCAGAAAGATTGGTTTTTCTATCGAGGAGATTAAAAGATATACTAATGCCCCCTCGGATTTTTCTTTTACTCAGCTCGTGGAAGAAAGGAAAAAGTTAATCGACCAATCCATCAAACAGCTTTTAGAAGCGAAGAAATTTTTGCAGCAAAAATCAGACAAGCTTGCTCTTGGCTTAACGGCAGAACATAAAAAGGTGGAACTAATCCGCCTGCCGGAGCAGCGAATATTGCTTTCCAAGCCAATTACAGGACAATACGATAAAGAGGATTTCTCTATTGCCGCAGACTTTTCTTTCCGTCTGAAAATGCTGTTTGGGCTCTATGATAATTTTGGAAGCCGTATTTTAGTCGATCATATTATGCAAGGAGATTTTGAAAGCTATGATTCTTTTTTTGCATATGGTCAGGAGGGTGTGCCATACGATATGATGATACCCTCTGGGACATATCTCCGTACATTTTGTATCGGTGGTTGGGATAAACTCCGGGAAGTTTATGACAACGCCCTTTCCTTTGCAGCCAAAAACGGAATGACGTTATCAGGATATTCCTATGAAGAGGGTCTTAACGAAATATCGTTACAGCACCGAGAAGATTATATAACAATGATTACGATTGCGTATAAAAAAAGTGTGTGATATTCTTTTTCAAACTAACTTTTGCTTCGGAAGGCTGAAGAAAACCGGCAAGCAATGCCTGTGTTAATACACACAGGCCCCAGCGCGGTTATCACCGCCCTGGCTGCTTGTTGAGGGCAGCGCCCC